>NZ_CP061769.1:3928281-4264922 GCF_011420305.2 Nocardioides ochotonae
GCGACCCAGGGTGACCAGGCGGTGCGGCTCGACGCGACGCCGGCTCGGCTCGGCAGCGCCGCCGCCGCGAGCCGCCGGGGTGTGGGTGAACTCGACGCGCTCCTCGTCGCGACAGGCCTGGGCCAGCGTGGTGAGGGTGCCGGCGTCGAGCACCGGGGCACCGCGCCACGGGCCGGGCGACTCGGTCTGCGAGCGCACCGCCTCCATGCGGCGGCGCAGCCGGGGCGGCATCAGCGCGATCACCTTGGTGAGCGCCTGCACCGAGGTCTCCGCGAGCCCCGCGGCGGACCCGGTGGTCGCCTGGCGCAGCCCCACCGCGATCGCGACCGCCTCCTCGTCCTCGAGCAGAAGCGGTGGCAGCGCCCCGCCCGCCTGCAGCTGGTAGCCGCCGTCGACGCCGCGCGCCGCCTCCACGGCGTACCCGAGGTCGCGCAGCCGCTCCACGTCGCGCCGCAGCGTGCGGGGGCTGACCTCGAGGCGGGCCGCGAGCTCGGGCCCGGGCCAGTGCCGGTGGGTCTGCAGCAGGGAGAGGAGGCGCAGCATCCGGGCAGCGGTGGACATGGTCCGAGACTAGATCCGATTGCGGCCGGAAACTGTCCTGATCGGCCGGGAGGCTGGGGTCATGAGCCAGTTACCAGTGATCCGGACCCGTGGCCTCACCCGGCACTTCACCCGCGGCAAGAACACGATCGAGGCCGTCCGTGACCTCGATCTCGAGGTCGCCCCCGGCGAGCTCGTCGCCTTCCTCGGCCCCAACGGCGCCGGCAAGTCCACCACCCTGCGGATGCTGACCACCCTGCTCCCGCCGAGCTCCGGCAGCGCCGAGGTGGCCGGCTTCGACGTGGCGACCCAGCGCCGCGACGTACGCCGCAGCATCGGGTACGTCGGGCAGGGCAACGCGGCGGCGCACGCCCAGCGCGGTCGCGACGAGCTGGTCAGCCAGGGTCGCGCCTTCGGGCTCTCCCGAGCCGCCGCCCGGGAGCGCGCAGCCGAGCTGCTCGCGGACTTCGACCTCACCGAGCACGCCGACCGGCCGGTCTCGACCCTGTCCGGCGGTCAGCGGCGGCGCCTCGACGTCGCGATCGGGCTCGTGCACGCCCCACCGCTGATGTTCCTCGACGAGCCCTCGACGGGGCTGGACCCGCAGAACCGGGTCAACCTGACCGAGCAGGTGCTGCGCCTGCACCGCGAGCAGGGCACCACCGTCGTGCTCACCACGCACTACCTGGAGGAGGCCGACTCGATCGCCGACCGCGTGGTCGTCATCGACCACGGCACGGTCATCGCCGACGACAGCGCGGCCCGGCTCAAGGCCGGGCTCGGCGACCTGGTCTCGCTCGGGTTCGCGACCGCCACGGACGCCGGGCGGGCCGCCGAGCGGATCGGTCGCGTCCCGGAGGCCACGGTGGGCGTGCAGGACCGCGAGGTCACGGTGCGCGTCGCGCACGGCCGCAACCTGGTCCCCGGGCTCGTGCTCGACCTGGCGGCGGCAGGTGTCCCGGTCACCCGCCTCGAGGTGGTCGGCCCGAGCCTCGACGACGTCTTCCTCGACCTCACCGGCCGCAGCCTGCGCGACGCCCATGCCGACGCCACACCCGGCCCCGCCCCCGCGACGGAAGGAGCAGCGGCATGAGCGCCGTCGCCACCCACTCCAGCCACCCCGGCCCCGTCGCTCCCGGCTTCCTGGCCGACACCTGGAACGTCATGCTGCGCGAGCTGCGCCCGGTGTGGCGCGAGCCGGTGTCGGTGCTGTTCGCGATGGTGCAGCCGCTGGTGTTCCTCGCGCTCTTCGCCCCGCTGCTGCCGGAGGTCTCCGACGGCTCGGCGCTGCAGTGGTTCGTCCCGGGCATCGTCGCGATGACCGCGCTGATGGGCGCCTCCTTCACCGGCGCGAACCTGACCGCGGAGATCCAGTCCGGCTCCCACGAACGGCTGCTCGTCTCGCCGCTGTCGCGCGCCGCGCTGCTCGTCGGGCGCGCGCTCAAGGAGGTGGTCCCGCTCCTGATGCAGACCGCGATCATCCTGGTGGTGGTGACGCCGTTCAGCTACGACCTGCACCTGCGCGGCGTCCTGCTCGGGCTGGTGGTGCTGGCCGGGTTCAGCATCGGGGTCGGGGCGCTGTCCTTCGCCCTGGCGCTGGCCAGCAAGGACCAGGACTGGCTGTTCTGGACCGTCCAGCAGACCGCGATCTTCCCGCTGCTGCTGCTCGCCGGGGTGCTGCTCCCCCTCGAGGGCGCCCCGGGATGGCTGGCCTTCCTCGCCGACCTGAACCCGCTCGCCTACGTCGTCGACGCCGTCCGCGAGCTGTTCGCGGGCTCCTTCGACCCCGGCGTCGTCGGCGCGGGCTTCGCGGCATCGGCCGTGGTCGCCGCACTCGGCCTGGTCGTCGGGCTGCGCGCGATGAACCGGTCCGTCTGAGGGCTATCCGAGCCCGGCCAGCAGGTCCACGGTCCGTGCCCAGGCCGGCGAGTCGGGGTCGACCAGGGCCATGTGCGGGTCCGCGAGGTCGTCCTCGACCACGAGCAGGTCCGCGTCGCCGCCGGCGGCGCGGGCCCGCGCGACGTACTCCTCGGACTGGGTGAGGGGTACGACGTCGTCGGCGCGGGCGTGCACGCAGCGCACCGGCACCGCGAGCGGCACCTGCGCGACCGGGTCGAGGGCCGCCTCGGCGGCGCCGGGCGGGTGGCCGAGGAACGCCTCGACGGCGCCGTCGCCCAGGTGCTCGCGGTGCGCGGCGGTCAGGTCGAGCACCCCGGCCTGGGCCACCACGTGGGTCAGCGGCGAGCCGGGCTGCGCCGCGGCCCGGGCGACCAGGTGCCCGCCGGCGGAGTGGCCCAGACCGACGACGCGGTGCAGCGGCAGCCCGTGGGCGGGGGCGTGCTCGCGCAGCGACGCGATCGCGGCAGCCACGTCGCCGCAGGTCGCCGCCGCGCCGACGCCTCGGCGATACTCGACGTTCCACACCGCCCAGCCCCGGGCGGCCAGGTCGGTCGCGAGCGGGCGGCCCAGCGCGCAGTCGTACGCCGGTCTCCAGAAACCGCCGTGCACCACCGCCACGGTCCCGCGGGGGACGCCCCCGGACCCGGCGGGCAGCGTCAGTTCGGCGTACTGGTCGGGGTGGGGCCCGTAGGTGATCCGGCGCATGGGGTCATCGTGCCCGGGCGGGCCGGGGCGTGCTGGCCTCCGGGGCGCGCGCGTAACTGCGCGCAACCACCAGCCGCCCACCATCGCCGCCGGCCCGATCAGTCGAAGCGACCCTGCCGCCCGCGCTTGATGTCCCCGCGGCGCTTCTTGGCACCCAGGCGCCGCTCCTTCGACCCGCGGGTGGGGCGGGTCGGGCGGCGCTTGGCGGGTGGGGGCGCGGCGGCCTCGCGCAGCAGCTGGGCGAGGCGCTCGCGGGCGGCCTTGCGGTTGGCCAGCTGGGTGCGGTGCTCGCTGGCCACGACCGTCAGCACCCCGTCGACCAGGCGGCCGGCGAGCCGGTCGAGCACCCGGTCGCGCACCGACTCCGGCAGGGACCCCGACCGGGCCAGGTCGACGGAGAGCTCGACGCGGCTGTCGGTGGTGTTGACGCCCTGGCCGCCGGGGCCCGAGGAGCGGGAGAACCGCTCGGTCAGCTCGGCCGCGGGAAGCACCCACGACCGGCTGACGGGCAGGTCGTCAGGCAAGCGCCGCCGGGAGCGTCGCCATCCACGCCGCACGGACCTCGAGCAGCGGGGCGTCGAACTCCCCCTCCACCGACACCGCGTCGCCGCCGGTGACGCCGAGCGCGGTGAGCGGTACGCCGTGGCGCGCGGCGAGCTCGGCGAGCCGGTCCTCCTCGCCGGGGGCGACGGTGACGAGCACCCGGCCCGCGGACTCGGAGAACAGCGCCACGAACGCGTCGTCGGCCACGTCGGCCACCGAGACCCGGGCACCCACCATGCGGTGCAGCGAGGACTCGACGAGCGCCTGGGCCAGGCCGCCGTCGGCGAGGTCGTGGGCGCTGGTGAGCAGGCCGCGGCCCTCGGCGAGCAGCTCGGCGAGCGCCTTCTCGGCCGCCAGGTCCACCCGCGGCGGGGTGCCGCCGAGGTGGCCGTGGACCACGTGCGCCCACTCCGAGCCCGAGAGCTCCTCGCGGGTCTCGCCGAGCAGGAAGACCCGCTCGCCGGCCGCGCCGAAGCCCGACGGGGTCCGTGTGGTGACGTCGTCGATCACGCCGAGCACCGCGACCACCGGGGTCGGCAGGATCGCGGTCTCGCCGGTCTGGTTGTAGAGGCTGACGTTGCCGCCGGTGACGGGGATCCCGAGCTCGAGGCAGCCGTCCTTGAGGCCGCGGCAGGCCTCGGCGAACTGCCACATCACGTCGGTGTCCTCGGGCGAACCGAAGTTCAGGCAGTCCGAGATCGCCAGCGGCGTGGCGCCACCGGTCGCGACGTTGCGGTAGGACTCCGCGAGCGCGAGCTGCGCGCCGGCGTACGGGTCGAGCTTGGCGAAGCGGCCGTTGCAGTCGGTGGAGACCGCGACGCCGAGGTTGGTCTCCTCGTCGATGCGGACCATGCCGCTGTCGGAGGGCTGGGCGAGCACGGTGTTGCCGCGCACGTAGCGGTCGTACTGGTCGGTGATCCAGGACTTGTCGCACAGGTTCGGGCTGGCGACCAGGCGGAGCAGCGTCTCCCGCAGCTCCGCGCCGGTGCCCGGGCGGGCCAGGTCCTCGGCGCGGTCGGCCTGGAGGGCGTCCTGCCAGGTCGGGCGGGCGAAGGGGCGCTCGTACGTCGGGCCCTCGTGGGCGACGGTGCGCGGGGGCACGTCGACGACCCGCTCGCCGTGCCAGTCGATCTCGAGGCGGCCGGTGTCGGTGACCTCGCCGATCACGACGGCCTCGACGTCCCACTTGGCACAGATCGCCATGAACGCCTCGACGTCGTCGGGCTCGACGACGGCCATCATCCGCTCCTGCGACTCGCTCATGAGGATCTCCTCGGGAGCGAGCGTGGAGTCGCGCAGCGGCACCCGGTCGAGCTCGACGTGCATGCCGCCGTCGCCGGCGGAGGCGAGCTCGGAGGTGGCGCACGACAGGCCCGCGCCGCCGAGGTCCTGGATGCCGGCGACCAGGCCGGCGGCGAAGATCTCCAGGGTGCACTCGATGAGCAGCTTCTCCATGAAGGGGTCGCCCACCTGCACGCTGGGGCGCTTCGCGGGGCCGTCGGCGTCGAAGGTCTCGCTCGCCAGGACGGACACCCCGCCGATGCCGTCGCCGCCGGTGCGGGCGCCGTAGAGGATCACCTGGTTGCCGACGCCGGAGGCCTTGGCGAGGTGCAGGTCCTCGTGGCGCAGCACGCCGACGCACAGCGCGTTGACCAGCGGGTTGCCGGCGTAGCTGGCGTCGAAGACCGCCTCGCCGCCGATGTTGGGCAGGCCCAGGCAGTTGCCGTAGCCGCCGACGCCGGCCACGATCCCGGGCAGCACCCGGTGCGTGTCGGGGGCGTCGAGCGGGCCGAAGCGCAGCGGGTCCATCACCGCGACCGGGCGCGCGCCCATCGCGAGGATGTCGCGGACGATGCCGCCCACGCCGGTCGCGGCGCCCTGGTAGGGCTCGACGTACGACGGGTGGTTGTGGCTCTCGACCTTGAAGGTGACGGCGTAGCCCTGGCCGACGTCGATGACGCCGGCGTTCTCGCCGATGCCGGCCAGCATCTTGCCGGCCGGGGTCTCCTGCGGGATCTCGGAGAACTGCTTGAGGTGCACCTTGGAGGACTTGTAGGAGCAGTGCTCGCTCCACATGACCGAGTACATCGCCAGCTCCGAGCTGGTCGGGCGGCGCCCGAGGATCTCGCGGATCCGGGCGTACTCGTCGGCCTTCAGCCCGAGGTCCGACCACGGCTGGGGCCGGTCGGGGTCGGTGGCGGCGGCCGCGACGGTGTCGAGGGTGGACGTGGCGGGTCGCTGCTGCTTCGGCACGAGGGTCAATCTACCGGCGTGGCCGCCCCGCCCCGCAGGCGGCGTCCGCGCACCGGTCCCCGGGCGCACCAACCCTCCGGCGCGCCGCTGACCTGCGCAGACACCGCCGCGAACTACACATCTGTAGTTCGCGCGGAAGGCTGTGACTGATGTGACTGCTGTGGTTAGGGTGACGAGGCTCGACTCACGAGCCGACTGCCAGAACCCCGACCCGGCCCTGGCCCCGGTCCTGCCCTGGAGCTTCCCCATGCGTCACCCGTCCTTTCGCACGTCCCGCGCCCGCACCCGCCCGGGCCGCCGCCTCGCCGGCGCCCTCGCCGCGGTGCTCGCCCTCAGCGTCGCCGGCACCACCACGGTGCTGACCACCGCGCCGCCCGCCGCCGCGTCCGCGTCCGTGTCGAACCCGCCCACGCCGGGCAGCTTCACCGGCTACGGCTTCGACCAGTGCCTCACCCCGACCCAGCAGGCGATGAACACCTGGCTGCGCACCTCGCCGTTCCTCGCGGTCGGCGTCTACATCTCCGGCGCCTCGCGGGCCTGCCGGGACCAGCCGAACCTCACCGCGGCCTGGGTCAAGAAGCAGCTGACCAAGGGCTGGCGGCTGCTGCCGATCACGCTCGGCCCGCAGGCCTCCTGCCAGCCCCGCTTCCCGCGCTACGGCAACGACCCGACGATCAACCCCGCGCCCGGCAAGCACGGCCTCTACGGCCAGGCCCGCACCATGGGCCGCGCCGAGGCCGACTCGGCCGTCGCCGCCGCGAAGCGGCTCGGGATCGTGCCCGGCAGCACGCTGTTCTACGACCTCGAGGGCTACGACAACACCAACACCCACTGCCGCGAGTCCGCGCTGGCCTTCCTGACCGGCTGGACCAACCGGGTCCGCGCCCAGGGCTACCTCTCCGGGGTCTACTCGAGCGCCTCCTCCGGCATCGTGGCGCTGGACAAGGCACGGCGTACCAAGCAGCGCGCGACCGTGGTGCCCGACCAGATCTGGATCGCCGACTGGGACGGCATCGCCAACACCTCCACCACCTACATCGGCGAGGACGGCTGGCGCCCCGGCGGCCGGCTCAAGCAGTACCGCGGCGGGCACGACGAGACCTGGGGCGGGGTGCGCATCAACATCGACAGCAACTACCTCGACCTCGGCCAGGGCTCGGTGGCCGCGCGGGAGACCCACTGCGGCGGGGTGCGCGTGGACTTCGAGCGCTACCAGGCGCTCCAGGCGCCCACCGCCGGCCGGGTCTCCCCGCCCGCGCAGGTCACCGCGCTGCAGTGCCTGCTGACCGAGCAGGGCATCTACACCGGTCGCCTGCACGGCACGTACAACGCCCGCCTGATCAAGGCGGTCAACCAGTGGCAGCGCGAGGCCGGCCAGCCGGTCAGCCGCAGCTGGACGCACAAGAACTGGATGTCGCTGACCGCGGCCGGGCCGCGCGCGGTGCTCAAGCACGGCTCCGCGGGCACTATGGTGCGCCGCGTCCAGCGGGCCCTGAACGCCGCCCGCCCGGCCGCGGCGATCCCGGTGACCGGCACCTTCGAGGCCACCACCACCGCCGCGGTCAAGGGCTACCAGAAGAAGGTCGGGCTCCCGCAGTCCGGCGTGGTCGAGGCCCGGACCTGGCGCCACCTGGCCAACGGCGTGCGCTGAGGCCCGCTCCCCCGCACCGCACGACACGCACAGCACGAAACGCCGTACGCCGGCACCGCTCAGGCGGTGCCGGCGTACGGCGTTTCAGGTGGGGAGCGGGTCAGCCGACCGGCGGGCCGGCGACCAGCGCGACGCCGAAGAGCACACCCACCGCGACGAGGCCGGTGACCACGCCCTGCAACGGCTTGCGGATGAACCAGGCGGCGACCTTCTCGAGGAAGCCGCCGGGCTCCTGCGTGCGCAACCGCCAGGTGTCGGCGAGCAGCCCGCGACGCTCGGCGTGGATCTCGAAGGGCACGGTCGCGAACGGCGGCACCGCCGCGACCAGGCCGAGGGCGGTCTGCTTGAGCGGCCAGCGCTGGTCCAGCGCGACCAGGACGGTGCTCAGGCAGTAGGCGATGAACACCGCGCCGTGGACCATGCCGCCGATGCGGACGCCGAGCTCGGTGGTCTGGGTGACGTACTTGAGGAACATCCCGCCCAGCAGCAGCGCCCAGGTCACGGCCTCGGCGCGGGCGATGAAGCGGTAGAGACGGATCGGGGTCATGCAAACACTCCAGCTGCGAGTGAGGTGAAGAAGCCGAGACCGTCGGTCCCGGTACCGGTCAGGTCCTCGACCGAGTGCTCCGGGTGGGGCATCAGGCCGACGACGTTGCCGCGCTCGTTGCAGATGCCGGCGATGTCGCGCAGCGAGCCGTTGGGGTTGCCCAGGTAGCGCGCGACGACCTGGCCCTCGCCCTCCAGCCGGTCCAGCGTCTCGGCGTCGGCCACGAAGGCACCCTCGCCGTTCTTGAGCGCGATCACCACCTCCGCGCCCTCGTCGTACGACGCGGTCCACGGGGTGCGGTTGTTCTCGATGCGCAGCGGCTGGTCGAGGCAGAGGAACCGCTGCTCGGTGTTGCGGATCAGCGCGCCGGGCAGCAGGTGCGACTCGCACAGGATCTGGAAGCCGTTGCAGATGCCGAGCACGGGCATGCCGCGGCGCGCGGCCTCGACGACCTCGGTCATGACCGGGGAGAAGCGCGAGATCGCGCCGCAGCGCAGGTAGTCGCCGTAGGAGAAGCCACCGGGCAGCACCACCGCGTCCACCCCCTGCAGGTCGTGGTCGCCGTGCCAGAGCGCGACCGCCTCGTGGCCGCCGATGCGCACGGCGCGCTGCGCGTCGACGTCGTCCAGCGAGCCGGGGAACGTGACGACGCCGACCTTCACGCGAGCACCTCGGCGCCGCTGGCGTCCTCGACCCGCACGGTGAAGTTCTCGATCACCGGGTTCGACAGCAGCGTCTCCGCCATCTGGTGCACCTCGGCGAGGACGGCCTCGGTGGCCTCGCCCTCGATCTCGAGCTCGAAGCGCTTGCCCTGGCGCACGTCGACGACGCCGGAGAAGCCCAGGCGGGGCAGGGCACCGAGCACGGCCTTCCCCTGCGGGTCGAGGATCTCGGGCTTGGGCATGACGTCGACGACGACTCGGGGCACGTGAGGCTCCTGGGAAGCAGGGGTGGGTGTGTACGCATTCTACGAGGGCTCGCTCACCTCCGGTCCGGCACACTGGACCCATGAGCATGCCCACCCCCGGCGCCGGCAGCGGCGTCCCCGGACCGGGAGCGAACCCGCTACGCCTGGAGTTCCCCCAGTCCCTCGCCGTGTACGACGACTACGCGGCCGCCCAGCGGGCCGTGGACTTCCTCTCCGACCGCAAGTTCCCCGTGCAGCAGTGCATGATCGTCGGCACCGACCTCAAGCGGATCGAGCGGATCACCGGCCGCCTCACCACCGGCAAGGTGGCCCTCGGCGGCGCGGCCTCCGGCGCCTGGCTCGGCCTGTTCGTGGGCCTGCTCTTCGTTCTGTTCACCACCGAGGCCGCCCTGGCGGTGCTGATCTCCACGCTGATCTTCGGTGCCCTGTTCGGCGTCATCTGGTCGCTGGTCGGGTACGCCGCCACGCGCGGGCGCCGCGACTTCTCCTCGGTCACCCAGGTGGTCGCGACCCGCTACGAGGTGCTGGTCGAGCACAAGGTGGCCGCCCAGGCCCGCGAGCTGCTGGCCCAGCTGCCGGGCAGCCAGCCCAACCCGTTCGCCTGAGCGGCGCCGGCGCTCAGCTCAGCTCGCGCTTGAGGATCTTGCCGGTCGCGGTCATCGGCAGGCTCTCGCGGAACTCCACGAGGCGCGGGTACTTGTAGCCCGCCATCTGCTCCTTGGCCCACGCGACCAGCGCGTCCTCGGTGAGGTCCGAGCCGGGGGTGCGGATCACGACCGCCTTGATCTCCTCGCCGTGGGTGTCGTGGGGAACCCCGATGACCGCGCACATCGAGACCTCGGGGTGGGTGAGGAGCACCTCCTCGATCTCGCGCGGGTAGACGTTGAACCCGCCGCGGATGATCATCTCCTTGGCCCGGTCGACGATGTAGTACCAGCCGTCCTCGTCCTTGCGGGCCAGGTCGCCGGTGCGGAACCAGCCGTCGGCGTCGATCGCCTCCGCGGTCGCCTCGGGGCGGGCGTAGTAGCCCTTCATCACGTTGTGGCCGCGCACCGCGATCTCGCCGATCACGTCGGCGCCGGAGTCGTCGTCGGTGACCTCGGCGCCGTCGCTGCCGACCAGCCGCATCTCCACGCCCGGGATCGGCACGCCGATCGACCCGGGGCGCGCCGGGGCGCCGTACTCGGAGAACGACGCGACCGGGGAGGTCTCGGAGAGGCCGTAGCCCTCGAGGATCGTGACCCCGAAGCGCTTCTCGAACTCGCGGTGCACCTCGACCGGGAGCGCCGAGCCGCCGGAGACCGCGACCCGGAGGCTCTCCGCGATCTCCTGGGCGTCGATCCCCTCCTCGAGCGCGCCGAGCAGGGCCCAGTACATCGTCGGGACGCCGGCGAAGAAGGTGATCCGCTCGCGGCGCATCAGCTCCAGCGCGGCGACCGGCTCGAAGCGCGGCAGCATCACGACCGTGCCGCCGAAGGCGAAGGCGCCGTTCTGGCACACGGTCTGGCCGAAGGAGTGGAACAGCGGCAGCACGCACAGGTAGGTGTCGGGGTTCGCGGCGTCGGCGCCGAAGAGGGCCTCGCTGGCGAGCGCGTTGTCGCGCATGTTGCGGTGGCGCAGCTCGGCGCCCTTGGCCTGCCCGGTGGTGCCGGAGGTGTAGAGGATGACGGCCGTGTCGTCCTCGTCGGTCGCGACGGTCTCGAACGCGCCCGAGTGGGTCATCATCGCTCCGGCCATCGTCTCGGTGCCCTCGATCGGGGAGGGAGCACCGAGGTCGGCGGTGATGACGAAGAAGTGCTCGCAACCGTCGACGGCCTCGAAACCGGCGTGGCCGTTGACGCCCATCGGCAGCTCGGGGGTGCCCTCGAAGCAGAAGTAGGCCTTCGCGTCGGAGTCCTCGAGGTGGTAGGCGATCTCGCGGCCCTTGAGCAGCACGTTGAGCGGGACCACCGTCGCCCCGGCCTTGAGGATCCCGAAGTAGACGATCGTGAAGTACGGCGTGTTGGGGCAGCTCAGCGCCACCTTGTCGCCGGGACCGATGCCGCGCTCCACCAGCAGGTTGGCGCACATGTTGGCGAAGGCGTTGATGGAGGAGTAGCTCAGGCGGGTGTCACCGAGGACCACCGCGTCCCGGTCGGGGTACTTCGCGGCGCTGTCCTCGAGCAGGGACGAGAGGTTGTACGACAACGGAGCCTCCAACGGCTGGGGTGTGGGGACAACCTACGTGCCGGTTCCCGCCCGTCAGGCGAGGAGGCGGGCGGCGCGGCGCAGGTCGGCGCGGACGGCGTACGGCGCGAGGCGGGCCAGCAACCCCGCCAGCGGGCGGGCGGGACCGGTGGCGCGGAGCGCGAGGGTGGGCTCGACCTCGCAGCCGCCCGGCGCCGGGGCGAAGGTCAGGGTCAGCTCGGCGGCGAAGGAGCGCCAGGTGCCGCGCTCGGTCCAGCGGTGCGGGCGCTGCAGCACGGTGGTCTCCATCCGTGGGCGCAGCCCGGGCCTGGTGACGTCGACCCAGGTCTGACCGACCCGGGGCTCGCCGTCGACGTCCTCGACGCGGGCCAGGCTGGACTGCCAGGCCGGCCGGTGACGCGGGTCGACGAGGAAGTCGAAGGCGACCTCGGGCGCGACCGGCAGGCGCATGGCGGTCCTAGAACCGCTCGCCGGTGAGCAGCTCGTAGGCCTCGACGTAGCGGGCCCGGGTGTGCTCGACGACCGCGGGCGGCAGCGCCGGCGGCGGCACGTCGGAGCGGGGGTCCCAGCCGGACTCCGGGGAGGTGAGCCAGTTGCGGACGTTCTGCTTGTCGTAGGAGGCCTGGGTGCGCCCGGGCTGCCAGTCGGCGGCCGGCCAGAACCGCGAGGAGTCCGGGGTGAGGACCTCATCGCCCAGCACCATCACGTCGTCGGCGCGCAGGCCGAACTCGAACTTGGTGTCGGCCAGGATGATGCCGCGCTCGCGGGCGATGCCCTCGGCGCGCTCGTAGACCGCGAGGGTCAGCTCGCGCAGCGACGCGGCGGTCTCCTCCCCGACCGTGCGGACGACCGCGTCGTAGGAGACGTTCTCGTCGTGGTCGCCGAGCTCGGCCTTGGTGGCCGGGGTGAAGATCGGCTCGGGCAGCCGGCTGGCCTCCTCCAGGCCCGGCGGCAGCGCGATGCCGCACACCTCGCCGGTGGCGCGGTAGTCGGCCAGCCCGGAGCCGGTGAGGTAGCCGCGGGCCACGCACTCGACCGGGAACATCTCCAGGCGCTCGCAGATCACCGCGCGCCCGCGGACGGCCTCGGGCACGTCGGTGGAGAGCACGTGGTGCGGGACCAGGTCGGTGAGCTGGTCGAACCACCACAGCGACATCCGGGTCAGGATCTCGCCCTTGTCCGGGATCGTGCTGTCCAGCACCCAGTCGAAGGAGGAGATCCGGTCGCTGGCCACCATCAGCAGCTGCCCGGCGTGCTCGCCGGTCTCGATCTCATAGAGGTCGCGCACCTTGCCCGAGTGCAGGTGCCGCGCACCCTCGATCGCCGGGGCGGGTGGGATGTTCGGCTCGGCCACGGCCCCACCCTAGAGGCCGGCCGCGCCCCGCACCCGCGGCCCGCCCCATCCCGGACAACGACCAGGCCGGTGTCATGGGGGCCGGGACCGGGCACCATGCACCACGATGGACGAGCAGCCCACGCCGCGGCCCGCGCCCGGCTCCCCCGCATCCCCCGGCGCCGCCGACGACGAGTACGTCGCAGACCCGCGCCGCTGGCGGATCCTCGGCGTCAACCTGGTCGTCGGGTTCATGTCCCTCCTCGACGTCACGGTCGTCAACGTCGCGCTGCCCTCGATGCAGGACGCGCTCGACACGTCCACCTCCACGGTGCAGTGGGTGGTCTCGGGCTACGCGCTGACCTTCGGGCTGACCCTCGTCGCGGGTGGCCGCCTCGGGGACGCCTACGGGCGGCGCCGGCTGATGGCGCTCGGGCTGCTCGGCTTCATGGCGGCCAGCGTGCTGGTCGGACTGGCCCCCAACGTCGAGACGGTGATCCTGGCCCGGCTCCTCCAGGGGGCGGCGGCCGGCCTGCTCACCCCGCAGAACACCGGCCTGATCCAGGACCTGTTCCGCGGCGCGGAGCGCGGGCGCGCGTTCGGCATGTTCGGCGTCACGGTCGCGACGGCCTCCGCGCTGGGCCCGGTCATCGGCGGCTCGATCATCGCGGTGGCCGGCGAGGAGGACGGCTGGCGCTGGCTGTTCTGGATCAACGTCCCCATCGGTCTGGCCGCGCTGGTCGGCATCCTGCGCCTCACCCCCGGTCGTCGTGGCGAGGAGCGGCCGTGGATCGACGTGGTCGGCGCCCTGCTGCTCGGGCTGACGGTGCTCGCCGTGCTGTGGCCGATGGTGATCGCCGAGAGCGGCGCCCGGCTGCCGCTGCTCCTCATCCCACTCGCCGTACCGCTGGGGTGGGCGTTCGTGCGCTGGGAGGCCCGGCTGCGCCGGATCGGCCGCCCCCCGCTGCTCGAGGTGGGGCTGCTGCGCCAGGTGCCGGGCTACGCCGACGGCCTGGTCATCGGCACCCTCTACTTCACCGGGTTCACCGGGATCTTCCTGGTGCTCTCGGTGCACCTGCAGGAGCACCTCGGGCTCTCCCCGCTGGAGGCCGGCCTGCTGATCACGCCCTTCGCGGTCGGGTCGGGGGTCACCTCGCCGGTCGCCGGCCGCCTGGTCAGCCGGATCGGGCGCCGGATCACGGTCTGGGCGCTGCTGATGATGATGTCGGGCGTCGTGCTCGTCGCCCTGCTCGCGCCGGGTCGCGAGGGCGCCTCGCTGGCCCTGGTGCTGGTGCCGTGCCTGCTGCTGGCCGGCATCGGCGCGGGCGGGGTGATCTCGCCCAACTTCACCCTGACCCTCGCCGACGTCCCACCGGTGATGGGCGGCGCGGCCGGTGGCGCGGTGCAGACCGGGCAGCGCATCGGCACCGCGTTCGGTGCCGCACTGCTGATGACCGCCTACGGCACCGGGTCAGCGACCTCGCCCGCCGTCGGCCTGCGCGCCGCGCTGGTCACCGCGCTGGTGCTGCTCAGCCTCGCCCTGGTGGTGGCGATCCGCTCGGCACGCGCCGAGCACTGACTCGCGCTGGGCGCAGCGGACGCCACCGAAGGGGTCTTGACGCTCCTCGCCCACCGGGTGTCGAGTGGCTCATGGCTTTCCTCCACGACGCTCCGGACACCCCAGAGGCGCAGGCGCTGTACGACGCGGACGTGGCCGACGACGGCTACATCATGGATCTCTCGCGCCTGTGGGCCCACCACCCGCCCGCGCATGACGGGCTGTTCGCGCTGCTCGACGACGTCGTCGCGGCGGGCGAGCTCACGCTGCGCCAGCGCGGGATCCTGGTCGCGGCGTGCGCGTCCACGATCGGCGACTCCTACTGCGCGCTGGCCTGGGGCGGGAGGCTCGCGAGCGTCGCGGACCCCGACCTCGCCGTCGCCGTGCTGAGCGGCTCCCACGACGGGCTGAGCCCCGCGGAGCGGGCGATGGCGGCCTGGGCGCGGGCGGTCGCCCGGGACGCCAACGCCACCACCGCCGGCGACGTCGAGGAGCTGCGCGCCGCGGGCTGGACCGAGCGGCAGATCTTCGCGATCACCGTCTTCGTGGCGCTGCGCGCGGCGTTCTCCACCGTCAACGACGCTCTCGGCGCGGTGCCCGACCCCGAGCTGCGTGCCGGCGTGCCGGCGCCGGTCCGCGACGCCGTCACCTGGGGACGCTGAGTGCTGCCGCCTCAGCGCGGGCAGCCCAGCGCCTCGCGGTAGCGCGGGAGGCGACCCTCGGCGACGTCGTCGGCGAACTGCCAGACCACCTCGGCGTAGTCCCCCTCGTCGCGCATCTCCACCAGCACCGGCCAGTCGCGGGAGGTGCCCAGCGCGGTCACCGCGGTGGCCGCCCGCTCGTCCTGGCCGGCCCGCCGTGCGGCGCGGTACTCCCCGAGCCAGGCGCAGGCCACGGCACCGGCGACGTCGACACCGAGGTGGTAGGGGTCGACCTGCTCCGAGGTGATCGACGCGGGGTCGAGGCCGGGCGGCAGGGCGGGGTCAGCCACGGAGCGGATCGCGTCGAGGATCTCCGCGATCGCCTCGGCACGCTCGGCGCTGGTCACGGCCTCTCCGCTCAGCACCGCCTCGAAGCCGGCCAGGTCGACCTGCCGCAGCCGGGTGAGCAGGCCCTCGTAGACCTCGCGGTCCATCCCGCTGCCGCGGACCTCCGCCCAGTGCCCGTGCTGCACCGGCCGCAGCACCGTGTGGTCGGTGGCGCCGTAGGCCCACAGCCGGGACTCCAGGCCGAGCACCACGATCGGCTCGCCGGGCGAGCGCGGGTCGGTGATGTGCTCGCGGTCGAAGAGGTAGTCCTCGTAGGAGTCGGCCTCGCCCCACATCACCGAGACCACCTGCGTGCCGCGCTCGTAGGTCAGCTCCGCGCTGGCCTCCTCGACGGCCGAGGTGACCAGGGTCCAGCCCGGGGCGTCGAGGACCACCCGGTAGGACTCCGCGGCGACGGGCTCGTGGCCGGTCCGCTGCCCGGCGGCCGTCCCGGCCAGACCGCCGGTGCCGTCGCCGCCCCCGCCCCACCACAGCGGGACGAGCGCCAGCGCCGCCACGGTGGCGGCGACCAGCGGCGCGACCCAGCGGGTGCGGCGCGCGCGGACGACGGACGGCTCGGTGCGCTCGCGGAGCGGCGTGCTCACGATCTCCTCCAGGAGGTCGGCGCGTCCGCGGGACAGCGGCAGCGAGGCCACGGCCTCGTCGGTCAGCTTGGGGTTCACGGCGTCTCCTCCTGGGCGGCGAGCAGGTCTGTGGAGTGGTGGTGTCCGGCCGGCTCCGGATCGTTGCCGAGCGCCTCGCGCAGCCGGGCCCGGGCCCGGGAGAGGCGCGGGCGGACCACTACCGTGGTCAGCCCCAGAACCTCGGCGATCTCCCGCGGCTGGAGCCCCTCCCACAGGTGCAGCTCGAGCACCTCCTGGTCCCGGCCGCTCAGCCGGCGCATGGCCTCGGTGACGTCGGCGCGCTGGACGACGTCGGCGGACGGGTCCGGGAGGGCAGCGGGCAACTCCCGGCGCAGGCGCGCGCCGAGGTCGCTGCGGCGGTGCTCCCCGCGGCGGTGGTTGGCCAGGGTCCGGCGCGCGACGCCATAGAGCCAGGGCCGGGCCTCCTCCCCCGGCGGCACGTGCGCGAGCCGTCGCCACGCGACCAGGAAGGTCTCCGCGGTGACGTCGGCGGCGTCCTCCGGGCGGTCGGTGCGCCGCAGGGCGTAGCCGAGCACGGCGTCGAAGTACGCGGCGTACAGCCGGCGGAACTCCTGTTCACGTCCCTCGGGGAACTGGCTCATGTCCCCACCATGTCCGGCACGGGACCGAGCGTTGCGGCTCCACGCGCTGACGCGTGTCGTCGTGGCGGGGCGGTCAGCCCCGCCGCGGGCTACCTCAGAGGATCTCGCCCGGCACGTACGCCGCGGCGTCGGGGTGACGCGCGGCGATCTCGCCGACCCGGCGCACGACCTCCTGCACCTGCGCCACCGCGGCGCCGGTGAAGGTGATCGGCTCGGCGACCAGCGAGGCCAGCTGCGCGGCGTCGAGGCCCAGGCGGGGGTCGGCGGCGAGCTTGTCGAAGACGTCGTTGTGGGCCTGTCCGCGGCGCATGTCGAGCGCGGTGCCGACGGCGGCTTCCTTGATCGCCTCGTGGGCGGCCTCGCGGCCCACGCCGTTGCGCACCGCTGCCATCAGCACCTTGGTGGTGGCCAGGAACGGCAGGTAGCGGTCCAGCTCGCGCTGGATGACGGCCGGGAAGGCACCGAACTCGTCGAGCACGGTGAGGAAGGTCTGGAACAGCCCGTCGGCGGCGAAGAACGCGTCCGGCAGCGCCACGCGGCGCACCACGGAGTCGGAGACGTCGCCCTCGTTCCACTGGTCCCCGGCGAGCTCGCCGATCATCGAGACGTGGCCGCGCAGCACGACGGCGAGGCCGTTGACGCGCTCGCAGGAGCGGCTGTTCATCTTGTGCGGCATCGCCGAGGAGCCGACCTGCCCCTCCTTGAAGCCCTCGGTGACGATCTCGTTGCCGGCCATCAGGCGCACCGTGGTGGCCAGGTTGGAGGGCGCCGCCACCAGCTGGGCCAGCGAGGTGACCACGTCGTAGTCGAGCGAGCGCGGGTAGACCTGCCCGACGCTGGTGAACACCCGGTCGAAGCCGAGGTGGGCAGCGACCCGTCCCTCGAGGTCGGCGAGGCGGGCCTCGTCGCCGTCGAGCAGGTCGAGCATGTCCTGGGCGGTGCCCATCGGGCCCTTGATGCCGCGCAGCGGGTAGCGGCCCAGCAGGTCCTCGACCCGCTCGATGCCGACCATCAGCTCGTCGGCGGCGGTCGCGAAGCGCTTGCCCAGCGTGGTCGCCTGCGCCGCCACGTTGTGGCTGCGCCCGGCCATCACGGTGACCTCGTGCTCGGCGGCGAGCCGGCCGAGGCGCACCAGCGCGGCCACCGCACGGTCGCGCACCAGGGCGAGCGACTGGCGGACCTGGAGCTGCTCGACGTTCTCGGTGAGGTCGCGCGAGGTCATGCCCTTGTGGATGTGCTCGTGCCCGGCGAGGTCGCAGAACTCCTCGATGCGGGCCTTCACGTCGTGGCGGGTGACCCGCTCACGGGCCGCGATCGAGGCCAGGTCGACGCCGGCCTCGCCGCGGTCGACGACGGCCTGGTAGGCCTCGATCACACCGTCGGGGACCTCGATGCCGAGGTCGCGCTGGGCCCTCAGCACCGCCACCCACAGCTGGCGCTCCAGCACGATCTTGTGCTCGGGCGACCAGATCCGGGCCAGCTCGGCGCTCGCGTAGCGGGTGGCCAGCACGTTGGGGACGCTCATCAGGACTCCTTGACGGAGGCGCCTTCGACGACGCCCAGGGGTTCGGCTGCGATGTCCGAGCGGCACTGGAGGCCCTCGAACGAGATCTTCTCGGCGGCCGCGTAGGCGCGGGCCCGCGCGTCGGCCACGTCGGCGCCGGTGGCACGCACGGCGAGCACCCGCCCGCCGGCGGTGACCAGCTCCTCGTCCACCAGCGCGGTGCCGGCGTGGATGACGTCGATGTCCGGCTCCGCGTCGGCATGGGAGACCCCGTCGATCACGTCGCCCTTCGAGGAGGACTCGGGGTAGCCGGCCGAGGCCAGCACCACGCTCACGGCCGCCTCGTCGCGGAAGCGCGGGGCCTCCACCTCAGCCAGACGGCCTTCGGCGGCGGCGAGCAGCAGCCCGCCCAGCGGGGTGTCCAGCACCGCCAGCACCGGCTGGATGTCGGGGTCGCCGAAGCGGACGTTGAACTCGATGACCCGCGGGCCGGCTGCGGTCAGCGCGAGACCGACGTAGAGGCAGCCCACGAACGGCGCCCCGCGGCGGACCATCTCCGCCAGCGTCGGCTGCACCACCGTCTCGACCACGGTGCTCGCCAGGTCGGCGGGCGCCCAGGTCAGCGGCGTGTAGGAGCCCATGCCGCCGGTGTTGGGGCCGCGGCCGCCGTCGAAGATCCGCTTGAAGTCCTGCGCCGGCTGCAGCGGGTAGGTCGTGGTGCCGTCGCAGACCGCGAACAGCGACACCTCCGGGCCGTCGAGGAACTCCTCGACCACCACGCGCCCACACCCGGCGGCGTGGGCGAGCGCCTCGTCGCGGTCGGTGGTCACCACGACGCCCTTGCCGGCGGCGAGCGCGTCGTCCTTCACGACGTACGGCGCGCCGTAGGCATCCAGCGCGGCCGCCACCTCCGCGGGGGTGTCGCAGGTGGCGGAGCGGGCGGTCGGCACGCCCGCCGCCGCCATGACCTCCTTGGAGAACGCCTTGGATCCCTCGAGGCGGGCCGCCTCGCGCGACGGGCCGAAGCAGGCGATGCCGGCGGCACGCACCGCGTCGGCGACGCCCGCCACGAGCGGGGCCTCCGGCCCGACGACGACCAGGTCGGCGTCGATGGCGATGGCCAGCGCGGCCACCGCCTCCGGGTCCATCGCGTCGACGTCGTGCAGCGTCGCCACCTCGCCGATGCCGGGGTTGCCGGGCGCGGCGTGCACCTCGGCGACGCCGGGGTCACGGGAGAGGGCGAGCGCCAGGGCGTGCTCGCGCCCGCCGGTGCCGATCACGAGGCAGCGCAGGGAGGTCGTCACGTGGGGTCCTTGTCGCGAGGTGCGGGCCCGGCCCGCTGGGGGCCGGGTCGGGAGATTTCGGCAGGTCAGCCGTTGACGACGATGGTCTGCTCGCGGCCGGGTCCGACGCCCACGCCCCAGATCTTGGCCCCGGAGATCGACTCCAGCGCCCGGACGTAGGTCTGGGCGTTGGCCGGGAGGTCCTCGAAGGTGCGGCAGCCCGAGATGTCGGTCTTCCAGCCCTCGAAGTACTCATAGATCGGCGTGGCGTGGTGGAACTCGGTCTGGGTCATCGGCATCTCCTCGACCCGCTTCCCGTCGACCTCGTAGGCCACGCAGACCGGGATCCGCTCCCAGCTGTCGAGGACGTCGAGCTTGGTGAGGAAGAACTCGGTGAGGCCGTTGACCCGGGCGGCGTAGCGCGCGACCACGGCGTCGTACCAGCCGCAGCGACGGGTGCGGCCGGTCGAGACGCCGATCTCGCCGCCGATGCGCTGCAGCTCCAGGCCGTCCTCGTCGAAGAGCTCGGTCGGGAACGGACCCGAGCCGACGCGGGTGGTGTAGGCCTTGATCACGCCGATCACCCGGTCGATGCGGGTCGGGCCGACGCCCGAGCCCACGCACACGCCGCCGGCGACCGGGTTGCTGCTGGTCACGAACGGGTAGGTGCCGTGGTCGACGTCGAGCATCGTGGCCTGGGCACCCTCGAACAGCACCGTCCTGCCCTCGTCGAGGGCGTTGTTGAGCAGCAGCGAGGTGTCGGCGACCATCGGACGCAGCCGGTCGGTGTAGGAGAGCAGCTCCTCGAGCACCGTGTCGACCTCGATGGCGCGACGGTTGTAGATCTTGGTGAGCAGGTGGTTGCGCACGTCCAGGGCAGCCTCGAGCTTCTCGCGCAGGATGCCCTCGTCGAACAGGTCGGCGACGCGGATGCCGATGCGGCCGACCTTGTCGGAGTACGCCGGGCCGATGCCGCGCCCGGTCGTCCCGATCTGGTTCTTGCCCAGGAACCGCTCGGTGACCTTGTCGATCACCGAGTGGTAGGAGGCGATGACGTGGGCATTGGCCGACACGACCAGGTCAGCGACCTCGACCCCGCGCTCGATGAGCCCATCGAGCTCGCGGAACAGCGCCTCGGGCGAGACCACGACGCCGTTGGCGATGACGCTGGTCGCGCCGGGCGTCAGGATCCCGCTGGGCAGCAGGTGGGTGGCGAACTTCTCGCCGTTGACCACGATCGTGTGGCCGGCGTTGTGACCACCGGAGGTGCGGACGACGAAGTCGATGGGGTCGGTCGTCGCCAGCAGGTCGGTCGCCTTGCCCTTGCCCTCGTCACCCCATTGGGCTCCGAGCACGACAACAGCGGGCATGAGGGTCCCCTCATCGTAGGTTGCAGAGAAATGCAACGGGCCCCGACGACAAGTGCATCGGGGCTCTTGCGACGCGATGCTAGCAAACTGCGGCAACGAGGGCCCGTCCTCGCCGAGGCGCGGGATAGTGTCCGCGACGTGGACCCGATCCTGGTGATCAAGAACAGCGACGCCGGCAGCCTCGAGGAGGAGACCCTCGAGCTCGCGCTGGCGATCCTGCGCGAGCACGCCTCGGTGGAGGTCCAGACCACCTCCAACCCCGGGGAGCTGGACGGGGCGCTCACCCGGGCCGGGTCACGGCGCATCGTCGTGGCCGGCGGGGACGGCAGCCTGCACGCCGTCGTGGCCGCGCTGCACCGGCGCAACGACCTGCACGAGGCGGTCCTGGGCCTGCTGCCCCTCGGCACCGGCAACGACTTCGCCCGCGGCAACGACATCCCCCTCGACGTCGAGAAGGCCGCCCGCGTGATCATCGACGGCGAGGTACGCCGGATGGACGTGCTGCTCGACGAGGTCGGCCAGGTGGTCGTCAACAACGTGCATGCCGGCGCCGGCGCCCAGGCCAGCCGCCGCGGGGCCCGCTGGAAGTCGCGGCTGGGCAAGGTCGGCGTGGGCAAGGTCAACCTCGGCCGGCTCGGCTACCCGATCGGCGCGGCACTGGCCTCGGTCCGCCCGCCGTTCGTGCGCCTGCGCGTCGAGGTCGACGGCGAGCTGGTCTGCGACTGGGACCGCCCGGTGCTGATGGTCGCGGTCGGCAACGGCAGCCACGTCGGCGCCGGCACCGTGCTCAACCCCGACGCCGAGGCCGACGACGGCCGCGTCGACGTCGTGGTCTCGCTGGCGACCGGCCCGCTGGCCCGGGTGGGCTACGTCCTGGGGCTGATGCGCGGGCGGCACACCGAGCGCGAGGACGTGCTGCACCTGCGCGGATCCTCGGTCTCGGTCAGCGGCGAGAGCTTCTGGTGCAGCGCCGACGGGGAGATCTACGGCCCGGAGCGCTCGCGCACCTGGCACGTCGAGCCCGCGGCGTACGCGATGATGATGCCGCGCGGCTGAGGCCGAGCCGCGCTCACGCGGTAGCGTGGCGGGTCGAGTCCCACCCCCGCACGCACAGGAGAACGCAGCGCCATGGCCCGAGGCAACAAGACCGGCGACCCCGTCGACTGGGTGACCCGGGCCGCCGATGACGCCATCCGGCACGCCCGCGAGAACGGCGGTGAGGACCGCGTCATCACCTGCGCCTCCGGCGCCAGCCCGTCGGGGCCGATCCACCTGGGCAACCTGCGCGAGTTCCTCACCACGCACTTCGTGACCGAGGAGATCCGGCGCCGCGGCATCGAGGTGCGTCACCTGCACAGCTGGGACGACTTCGACCGGTTCCGCAAGGTGCCGGCCGGGGTGCCCGAGTCGTGGGCCGAGCACATCGGCCGGCCGCTCTCCGCCGTACCGGACCCGTGGGAGTGCCACGCCTCGTGGGCCGAGCACTTCAAGGCCCCGCTGCGCGCCGCGCTCGCCGAGCTCGGCGTGGAGATGGTGGAGATCGACCAGACCGAGCAGTACCGCTCCGGCGTCTACACCGAGCAGGTGCTCCACGCGCTGCGCCACCGCGACACGATCGAGGAGGTGCTGGCCAAGCACCGCACCAAGAAGGCGGAGCCGGTCGCCGAGAGCGACCAGGAGGCCGAGGCGCTCGCCGACTCGGTGGCCGACGACGCCGACGAGGAGACCGGCGCCGCCGGCTCGCTGGCGCGCTTCCCCTACAAGCCGTTCTGCCGCGAGTGCGGCCGCGACACCGTCGAGGTCACCTCCTACGACGACGAGACCACCGACCTGGGCTACACCTGCACCTCCTGCGGCTTCGCCGGCGTCACCAACGTCGCGACCCAGCACGAGGGCAAGCTGGTGTGGAAGGTCGACTGGCCGATGCGCTGGGCCTTCGAGGGCGTCGACTTCGAGCCCGGCGGGCTCGACCACTCCACCCCCGGGTCGTCGTACACCGTCGGCAAGGAGCTGGTGAAGCGGATCTTCGACCACCGCGCACCGTCCTACGCCGCCTACGCCTTCGTCGGCTTCGCCGGTCTGCAGAAGATGTCCTCGTCCAAGGGCGGCGTGCCGACCGCGGCCGACGCGCTGCGGATCCTCGAGGCGCCGATCCTGCGCTGGCTCTACGTGCGCCGCCAGCCCAAGCAGGCCTTCAACGTCGACTTCGGCGCCGAGGTGGTGCGGCTCTACGACGAGTGGGACGCGCTGGCCCGCAAGGCCGCCGACCCCGAGCGCCGCGACGCCCAGACGCTCGCCTACTCGCGGGCGGTGGCGACCACCACCGCCGGCACCCTGCCGGCGCCGGCGACCCCGGTCTCCTTCCGTCTGCTCTCCTCGGTCGCCGACGTGACCGCGGGCAGCGCCGAGCAGATCAGCCGCATCGTCAACGAGGTCGGCCACAGCCACGCCAGCGTCGCCGACCTCGAGCCGCGGCTGTCCAAGGCGATGACCTGGACCGCGGAGTTCGTGCCGGCCGAGGACCGCACCACCGTGCGCGCCGCACCCGACACCGCCCGCCTGGCCGCACTCTCCCCCGAGGAGCAGCGCTGGATCGACGTGCTGCTCGACCGACTCCCGGACTCCCCCGACAGCGACGAGGTCACCGCGCTGATCTACGGCGTGCCCAAGCTCGCGCGCGGCCTGGGCCTCGACGACGCCCCGACCGACGAGGTGAAGGCGGACCAGAAGGCGTTCTTCCGGCTGCTCTACAACCTGCTGGTCGACGCCGACCGCGGTCCCCGGCTGCCCACGCTGTTCCAGGCGCTGGGCTCCGAGCGGATCCGCACGCTGCTGACGCCGGGCTGAGGCCGGGCTGCTCCCAGAGCAGCCCCACGGGCAGCCTCAGACGAGGTACGCCGCGGGCAGCGCCACCACCGTCACCAGCGCGGTGGCGCCCGCGGCGAGGCGGACCAGCGGGCGCCCGGTGCGCCGCAGCGCCCGCGGGTCCACCGAGCAGCCGAGCGCGAACATCGCCGCGGCGAGGGCGGCCGACTGCACGCCGCCCGCGACGTCCAGCACCCCCGCGGGGACGTCGAACAGCGACCGGACCACGGCCAGCGCCACGAACGCCAGCACGAAGGCCGGGACCAGCGGCGGACGACGTCCGGTGGCCACCGCCGCACGGCGCGAGTGCCAGGAGACGACCGCGAGCACCGGGGCGAGCATCAGCACCCGGGCCAGCTTGACCACGACCGCGACCTTGAGCGCGGCGCCACCGAGCAGCCCGCCGGCGACGACCACCTGACCGACCTCGTGGACCGCAGCGCCGGACCAGGCGCCGGCGCCCACCTCCCCGAGGCCGAGCAGGCCGCCCAGGGCGGGCACCGCCAGCATCGCGATGCTGCCGAAGACCACGACCAGGGACACCGCGCGGGCGACGTCCTCCTCGCGGGTGCGGCGCACGCCCTCGACGGCGGCGACCGCGGCGGCCCCGCAGATGGAGAACCCACAGGCGACCAACAGCCCTTGGTCGCGCGGGACGCCGAGGAGGCGGGCCAGGGCGAGAGTGCCGAGGATGCCGAGCACGACCACGGCGACGACCACCAGCAGCAGCCCCCAGCCCAGGTCGAGCACGTCTCCGAGCACCAGCTCCAGGCCGAGCAGCGCCACCCCGACGCGCAGCACATGGCGCGAGACCAGGGCGAGGCCCGGGCGCACCCGGTCGTGGACGAGGCCGGCGGCGCCGAGGGCGAACCCGAGCACGATCGCGACCAGGGTGGTGCCCAGGTAGGGCACCAGGGCGTGCACGAGCAG
This sequence comes from Nocardioides ochotonae, assembly GCF_011420305.2. Lineage (NCBI taxonomy): Bacteria > Bacillati > Actinomycetota > Actinomycetes > Propionibacteriales > Nocardioidaceae > Nocardioides > Nocardioides ochotonae. The sequence goes on from NZ_CP061769.1 coordinate 3,952,652, forward strand.
GGCGGCGGCGCCGCCGGCGGCGGCGAGGAGGAGTCCAGGGACGCGGTTCACGAGCACGCTTCCACGATCGCGCCGGAGCGACCTCCGCGGTAGCCGTCAATCGGCTGGCGACTCATGCGCGGTTGATATGAGCAGGCGCGTCGTCATATCTTGAGCGCATGAGTCGTCCCGACCTCGTCGTCCTCGATCTGCTGGTCCGGGTCGCCGAGACCGGATCCCTCGGCGCCGCCGCCCGCGCCCTGGGGATGGCGCAGCCGAACGCGAGCCGGGCCGTGCAGCGCCTCGAGCGCCAGCTCGGCCTCGGCCTCGTCGTCCGCTCGCCCGGCGGCTCCCGGCTGACCACCGAGGGCGAGGTGGTCGTCGCGTGGGCGCGCGAGGCCCTGGAGGCGGTCGACCGGGTGGTGCTCGGCGCCCACTCGCTGGCCGCCGAACGCGCGGCGCACCTGACCGTGGCCGCCAGCCTCACCATCGCCGAGCACCTCGCCCCGGCGTGGCTCGCGCGCTTCGGGGCGCTGCGCCCGGACCTGCACGTCAGCCTGCGGGTGGGCAACTCCGTGGAGGTCCTCGCGCTGCTGCGCGCCGGGACGGTGCCGCTGGGCTTCGTGGAGTCCCCCGGCGTACCGACCGGGGTGGCGTCGAGCGTGGTGGCCACCGACTCGCTGGTGGTGGTCGTGGCCCCGTCGCACCCGTGGGCGCGACGGCGTACGCCGGTGGGCCCGGCGGAGCTCGCGGGCGCCGAGCTGGTGCTGCGCGAGGAGGGGTCCGGCACCCGCGACACCCTCGCCCGGGCGCTCGCCGACGCGGGCGTGGCGCTCGGGGAGGCGCGCCTCGAGCTGGCCAGCACGGCGGCGGTGAAGGCCGCGGCGGCCGCCGGCGGCGCGGCGGCGGTGCTCAGCGAGCTGGCCGTGGCCGCCGACGTCGCCACCGGACGCCTCGTGGTGGTCGGGGTCGAGGGCCTGGAGCTGGGCCGTCAGCTACGCGCGGTCTGGCTGCGCGAGCGGCGCCCCGACGGCGCCGCCGCCGAGCTGGTGCGGGTGGCGCGCGCCGTGGGGCGCCCGGGCTGAGAACGCCCGGGCCACCCGGAGGGTCAGGCGCCGAGCAGCGCCTCGTAGGCCTCGGGGCTGGACTCGCGCAGGAACGTCGAGCAGCGCTCCCACTCGTCGGTCTCGCCGATCGCGCGGGCGGCCAGGGCGAGCGCGGCCAGGCAGCGCAGGAAGCCGCGGTTCGGGGCGTGGTCCCACGGCACCGGGCCATGGCCCTTCCAGCCGTTGCGGCGCAGCATGTCGAGGCTGCGGTGGTAGCCGACGCGGGCGTAGGCGTAGAGCGTGACCTCGTCGGCGCCCTGCTCACGCGCCTCGTCGGCCAGCGCGGCCCAGGCGAACGGCGAGGACGGCAGCGCCCGCACCACCGCGGCGGGGCTCTGCCCGGCCTCGAGGAGTGCCACGGCGGGGTCCTCGGGCAGGCGGGTCGCGGGCGGCTGGGCCATCAGGTCGAGGGGACTCATGGCGCCATTGTGGCGCGCGCCCCGCAACCCCCTGTAACGCGGGGTTATCGTCGCTTCACACGCGGTATACCGCTGCGGAAGCGTCCACAGTCCGTGGGAAGTCGGCCTCGGGGCGGCGCAGGGGCCAGTACGCCGCCGCCGGCGGGGGCGGATCGGCGGCGAGGGGCGCGGGCGCCTCAGGCGGAACGACGCTCCACGAGCCGGGCCGCGCGCGCACCGGCCAGCCGGGCCGCCATGGCGCGCAGGTGCGGGGCAAGCGCCACGCCGTACCGCCGCTGGCTGACCGCGATCTCCCCGGAAAGGCGGACCAGTGCGCGCTCGCGGGCGCGGCCCCACAGGTCCTCCCAGATCAGCCGGGAGACGCCGAGACCCTCGGCGGCGATCGCGCGCTCGCGGCGCTTCTCCTCCCACACGACCTCCTCGGCCGAGCGGGCGGCGAGGCCGCCGTCGGCGCGCAGGCGGTACTTGACCCGACCGTCGAACTCGACCACGTGGTTGCCGATCTGCAGGTCGCACCAGAACAGCCCGAGGTCGGTGCTCACGGGGAACTGGGTCGTCACCGGACCGAGACCCAGCTCGAGCACGAGCAGACGGGCGAGGCTCTCGGCCGGTCCCTCGGCACCGGGGTCGGCGGCCTCGGCGGCCGCGCGCGCTCGGGTGACGTGCGGCCAGCAGCGCATCAGCTTCAGCTCGGCGGCCAGATCACCGCTGCTCACTCGTCGGCGCAGCACCGCGTCGCAGGCGCACACCCCTGCGGCGAACCCGTGCTCCCGGGCCAGGTCGAGGGCGGTGCGCGCCAACCCCGTCACCTGCATCCCGTCCACCTCTAACGCGGGCGAGGGAAGCGGCCGGGCGAGGTGGTGCTTCACACCGTGCTCGGTGCGCGACCCGAAGACGCCCGGACGCACCAGATGGGTGAGCGGCCGGGCCGGCGCCAGCAGCGGCAGCCCGTGGGCGCGCGCCGCGGAGTCGGTGCTCATCAGGTGCTCGACGCCGGTAGTGAGGTCGACGGCGCGGTCGCGCAGCCGCCACCGATCCTCCTGCGTGGCGGCCTCCCACTGCTCGGTGGTCACGTAGACCCCACGGCGTACGACCGTCCACGGCCCGTGGGCCGCGACCCGGCTGCGCAGCTCGCGCTCGGAGTAGTCGGCCGCCACCGCCTGGTGACGCAGGACCAGGCCGGACTGGCGACGGGCGTGGGCGGCGAGCTCGGGGCGCATGCCCGAACCGTCGTACGCCGCGCTCCCCCGTGCCCCGTCGTACGCCGCGGCTGTGAAGCGGCCCGCAGGCAGCGCGGCTGTGAGCGGCTCGCGGCCCATCCCGGGAGCACGGCGGGCGGGCCCGAAAACAGCTGTAACGCGGGGTTATTGACGCTTCACACGCCGTATGCGGTGGGTGCAGCGTCAATAACCCCGCGTTACAAGCGGCGGGGCGGGACCAGCTCAGCCGATCGAGCGACCCGCGGAGCGCAGGTTCTGGCAGGCCTCGACGATGCGGGCGGCCATGCCGGCCTCGGCGGCCTTGCCCCAGGCGCGGGGGTCGTAGAGCTTCTTGTTGCCGACCTCGCCGTCGACCTTCAGCACGCCGTCGTAGTTCGTGAACATGTGCGCGGCGACCGGGCGGGTGAAGGCGTACTGGGTGTCGGTGTCGATGTTCATCTTCACGACGCCGTAGTCGACCGCGTCGGAGATCTCCTGGGCGGTCGAGCCCGAGCCACCGTGGAAGACCAGGTCGAAGGGCTTGGCGTCCTCGGCGAGGCCGAGCTCGCCGGCGACGGCGGCCTGGGCGGCCTTGAGGATCTCCGGGCGCAGCTTGACGTTGCCGGGCTTGTAGACGCCGTGCACGTTGCCGAAGGTCAGGGCCGTCATGTAGCGGCCCTTCTCGCCGACGCCGAGCGCCCGCGCGGTGGCCAGCGCGTCCTCGGGGGTGGTGTAGAGCTTCTCGTCGATCGCGCCGACGATGCCGTCCTCCTCGCCGCCCACGACACCGATCTCGATCTCGAGGATGATGTTGGCCGCGGCGCACTTGGCGAGCAGCTCCTCGGCGATGACGAGGTTCTCCTCCATCGGCACGGCCGAGCCGTCCCACATGTGGGACTGGAAGAGCGGGTTCTCACCGCGCGCGACGCGCTCGGCGGAGAGCTCGATCAGCGGTCGCACGAAGCCGTCCAGCTTGTCCTTGGGGCAGTGGTCGGTGTGCAGCGCGATGTTGACCGGGTAGTTCTTGGCGACCTCGGCGGCGTACGCCGCGAAGGCGGCCGAGCCGGTGACCATGTTCTTGATCGACGGGCCGGACAGGTAGTCCGCACCACCGGTCGAGATCTGGATGATGCCGTCGGAGCCGGCGTCGGCGAAGCCCTGCAGGGCGGCGTTGAGGGTCTGCGACGAGGTCACGTTGATCGCGGGGAACGCGAAGGCGCCGGCCTTCGCGGCGTCCAGCATCTCGGCGTACTTCTCGGGGCTGGCGATGGGCATCTGAGGATCTCCTCGCAAAAAGCTGATCGGTGGATCTGATGGCGGGGCACGTCTGGCCCGAGCCTAGTGCGTAGGCGCGCCGGGGTCCCCCGGGTCCCGTCGAGCGGTGGGGGTCGGTTCCCCGATTCCCCGACCATCACCCGGCCAGCAGCCCTAGTGTGTGCTGGCTCGTGTCGCCCAGACGCGACCTCCCGCCCTCGGAGAACCCGTGACCTCTCGCGTCCCCGTCCTGCGCCGCCTCGCCGCGCTCGCCCCGGCCCTGCTCGTCGCCGGGCTGCTGACCCAGCCCGCCGGCGCCGCCACCGCCGCCGAGGCGGACCGTCCCGTCGTCGGGGAGTGCCGCAACCTCAGCGTCGAGGAGGCCGCCGCAGCGAGCAGCACGTCCGCGCCGGTGGACTGCTCGCAGCGCCACAACGCCCGCACCATCAAGGTCGGCACGCTGCCGGCCGCCCTGGACTGGGACGACGAGCTCGCGAAGGTGGAGGCCGCTGTCGCGCGGCGGTGCGGTCCCGCCCACGACCGGGCGCTCGGGCGCACCCACCGGGTGCGCGCCGGGGCGGCGTACCGCTGGGTCTGGTTCGTCCCCACCAAGACCCAGCGCGAGGCCGGGGCGCGGTGGTACCGCTGCGACCTCGTCCTGCCCGGCGGCACGAAGTACCTGGCGCTGCCGACCACGGCCTCCCCGGCGCTCCCGAAGGGCCGACTGCCCGACTCGATCGCCAGCTGCACGACCGCGGGCGGCTTCCTCACGACCTGCGCCCGCACGCACGCCTGGCGGGTCACCGGCACCTTCGTGCACCCGGCGCGCGCCCTCCCGAGCAAGAAGAAGCTGCGCGCCGCGGCCCTGAAGAAGTGCCCGTCGCTGACCACCAGCGACCGGTTCTCCTACGGCTGGTCCTACGCCCTCGACTGGAAGCTCGGCAACCGGGTGATCACCTGCTCGAGCAAGACCCGCGCGTAGGGGGCCTCAGCCGCGCCTACGGTGGGGCGGTGCACCCAGGACGGCTCGAGGGCAGGTACGTCGCCGTCGTCGGCCCCGCCGACGACGCGCGGGACGTCGACCTGGCCCGCGCCGAGGCCGTGGGCCGCGCTCTCGCCGAGGAGGGGGCGGTGCTGCTCACCGGCGGGCACCACGGGGTGATGCGCGCAGCGGCGCGCGGCGCGACGGCGGCCGGCGGGGTCTCGATCGGGCTGCTGCCCGGGTCCGACCGTGCGGCCGGCAGCCCCGAGCACACCCACCTGCTGCCCACCGGGCTCGGCGAGCTGCGCAACGGCCTGCTGGTCCGCGCCGCCGACGCGGTGGGCGCGGTCGGCTGCTCGTGGGGGACGCTGAGCGAGATCGCGCTGGCCCGCCGCACCGGGGTGCCGCTGGTGCTGCTCGACCCGTGGGACCTGCCGGCGGACGCCGGCGTGGTGGCCGCCGACGCCCCGGCCGCGGTCCGCGCGGTCGTGGGGCTGCTCGCCGGCCGGTGAGCGCGCTTGGTCAGCCGCGCCAGGCCTCGTCGCCCGACAGGTCGGCGTGCTGGCGCACCCAGCCGTGCATCGCGATCGCGGCCGCGGCGGAGGCGTTGATGGACCGGGTGGAGCCGAACTGCGCGATCGAGAACGTCGCGTCGCAGCGCTTCCGGGCGGCCTCGGAGAGCCCCGGGCCCTCCTGGCCGAACAGGAAGCACACCCGCCGCGGCATCTCCATGGTCTCCAAGTGCAGCGAGCCGGGCAGGTTGTCGATGCCGAGCAGCGGCACCGGGCCGCCGTCGAGGTCCGCGAGGTAGTCCGCGAGCTCCTCGACGCTCGGGTGGTGCCGCACGTGCTGGTAGCGGTCGGTCACCATCGCCCCGCGACGGTTCCAGCGCCGGTTGCCGACGATGTGCACCTCACGGGCGAGGAACGCGTTGGCCGAGCGCACGATCGTGCCGATGTTGAAGTCGTGCTGCCAGTTCTCGATGGCCACGTGGAAGTCGTGGCGGCGGGTGTCGAGGTCGGCGCGGATCGCCTCCAGCGACCAGTACCGGTAGCGGTCCACCACGTTGCGCCGGTCGCCCTCGGCCAGCAACTGCTCGTCGTACACCTCGCTGCCGGGACCTGTCGGCCACGGCCCCGGCCACGGCCCCACGCCGACCTCCGCGGGACCGTGCGGCATCGGGTCGTACGGCGCGCGCCGCTCGGGTTCCTCGCGCTGCTCGTCCACCGCCGCATCGTACGAGGAGGCCCTGCCCGCGGCCGCAATCCCGGTCGGCGGCCCCGGGCAGCGACGGTTAGGCTGAAGAGCGTGAGCGCGCTCCTGGCAGGTATGCCGCTGCCCCACCCGCTCCTGCTCGGTATCGACTACCTCGATCCGCAGTGGCTGCTGGCGCAGTTCGGCGCGGAGCTGTTCTGGATCAGCCTGCTGATCATCTTCGTCGAGTGCGGCCTGTTCTTCCCGTTCCTGCCCGGCGACAGCCTGCTGTTCGCGCTCGGGATCTTCATCGCCACCGGCCAGATCGACCTGTTCCCCGGCAGCCGGCTGACCGAGCTGGTGATCGCCGTGACGGTGATGACCCTCGCCGCCTGGCTGGGCAACGTGTGCGGCTACGAGATCGGCCGGCGGCTGGGGCCACGGTTGCGCCAGCGCGAGGGTCGGGTGCTGAAGCAGAAGTACTTCGACCAGACCGAGGTGTTCTTCGAGCGCCACGGCAACAAGGCCCTGGTCATCGGCCGCTTCGTGGCGTTCGTGCGCACCTACATCACCGTGGTCGCCGGCATCACCCAGATGCCGCGCCGCCGCTTCTACACCTGGAGCGCCGTCGGCGGCGTGGCCTGGGTCGTGCTGATCACCGGGCTGGGCTACTTCCTCGGCCACGCGGTGCCGTGGCTGGAGCACAACATCGACCTGATCTTCCTGGTCATCCTGGCCTTCACCGCGGTCCCGATCACCTTCGAGTGGTGGCGCCACCGGCGTACCGACTCCGCCGACGCGGAGGACAACGACCACGACGGCCGCCCCGACCGCGACATCACCGGGCTCAGCGTCACGCCGGTCGACCGGCGCGAGTGATCCTGCCCAGGAATCCGCTCAGGGCTCCGTGCGCGAGGACCGGCTGCGGCGCACCCGCTGCACCAGCCACCAGCAGACCGCGAGCACCACGACGACGATGACGACCTTCTGGAAGGTGCCGGCGACGCCCTCGACGCGGTGCCATTGCTCGCCCAGCAAGTAGCCGGCCAGGACGAAGGTGACGTTCCAGATGGTGCTGCCGGCGGAGGTGAGCAGCAGGAACTGCCCGAACGGCATGCGTTCGACGCCCGCCGGCACCGAGATCAGGCTGCGGAAGATCGGGATCATCCGGCCGAAGAAGACCGCCTTGCGCCCGTGCCGGCCGAACCAGGCCTCGGTGCGCTCGAGGTCCTCGGTCTTGACCAGCGGCAGCCGTTCCCAGACCCAGTACATCCGGTCCCGGCCGAAGACCGCGCCGAGGGCGTAGAGGGCGACCGCGCCGAGCACCGAGCCGGCGATCGTCCACAGGATCACCTCCACGAGACCGAAGGTGCCGCGGCTGGCGGTGAAGCCGGCCAGCGGCAGGATCACCTCGCTGGGCAGCGGCGGGAAGAGGTTCTCCAACGCGATGGCCAGGCCGGCACCAGGGGCGCCGAGCTTCTCCATCAGGTCGACGGCCCAGCCGGCGACACCTCCGAGGTCCTCGGAGCCCTCCGCGGCAGCCAGGACGGTGTGGGCGGTCAGGGTCAGGCTCATGCGCCGGCCCGCGCCGCGTCGAGCTCGGCCTTGGTCAGCACGGGACGGACCTCGAGGCCGATGTCGGCCAGCGGGTTCTCACCCTCCGGGCTGCGGTCGATCGCGCAGACGACGACCTCCACGATCGCGCCGGCCGCGCGCAGCTCGCGCGTGGCGTCGCGGACCGCGCCACCGGTGGTGATCACGTCCTCGATGAGGGTGATCCGGCGCCCGGCCACGTCGGGGCCCTCGGCGAGCTTGCAGGTGCCGTACTCCTTGGCCTTCTTGCGCACGAACAGCGTGCGGTGGCCGGTCAGGTAGCCGACCATCGTCGCGATCGGCACGCCTCCCAGCTCCAAGCCCCCGAGGAGCTCGGTGTCGGCGGGCAGCAGCTGCACCATCTCGCGCGCGACCCGCGACAGCAGCGCGGGGTCGGCCTCGAAGAGGTACTTGTCGAAGTACTCCGAGGAGACCTGGCCGGACCGGAGCGTGAAGCTCCCGGTCAGGCGGCAGGTGGCGTCGATGTCGGCAGCAAGGTCGGTATCGGCGGTCGTCACGCGGCCCATTGTCGCGTACGCCGCACGAGGCCCGGTACGCCGTACGGTGGGGCGCATGCCCGACTCGCCGTCCCGCACCACCGCGACGCCCCGCCTGGCCCGCCGGCTGCACGGCATCCCGCCGACGATCTTCACCCAGATGTCGGCGCTCGCCGCGCGCACCGGCGCGGTCAACCTGGGCCAGGGGTTCCCCGACGTCGACGGCCCCCCGAGCGTGATCGCGCAGGCGGTCGAGGCGCTGCGCACCGGGCACAACCAGTACGCCCCGGGCCCCGGCGTCCCCGCGCTGCGGCAGGCGGTCGCGCGCCACCAGCAGCGCCACTACGGCCTCGAGCTCGACCCGGACACCGAGGTCGTGGTCACCACCGGCTGCACCGAGGCGATCGCCGCCGCGCTGCTCGGCCTGGTCGACCCCGGCGACGAGGTGATCGTGCTGGAGCCCTACTACGACTCCTACACCGCGATGATCCAGATGGCGGGCGGCGTGCGCCGCCCGGTCACGCTGCGCGCCCCGGACTTCCGCCTCGACCCCGAGGAGCTGCGTGCGGCGGTCGGGCCGCGCACCCGGTTCGTGCTGCTCAACAGCCCGCACAACCCGACCGGCACGGTGCTGACGCGGGCGGAGCTGCAGGCGGTCGCCGACGTCGCGACCACCCACGACCTCGTGGTAATCACCGACGAGGTCTACGAGCACCTGACCTTCGACGCCGCGCACGTGCCGATCGCGACGCTGCCCGGCATGCGCGAGCGCACCCTGACGCTCTCCAGCGCGGGCAAGTCCTACTCGTTCACCGGCTGGAAGGTCGGCTGGGCCAGCGGGCCCGCCGAGCTGGTCGACGCGCTGCTGGCCGCCAAGCAGTGGCTGACCTTCACCTCCGGATCCCCGCTCCAGCCCGCGGTCGCGCACGCCCTCGACGAGGAGCCGGACTTCCCCCGAGCGCTCGCCGCGGACCTGCGCGGCCGCCGTGACCTGTTGTGCGCCGGGCTGGCGGACGCCGGTCTGCGGGTGCGCGTCCCGGAGGGGACCTACTTCGCGACCACCGACATCAGCGCGCTCGGCTGGCGCGACGGACTGGAGTTCTGCCACGCCCTGCCCGAGCGCGCCGGGGTGGTGGCGATCCCCGAGCAGGTCTTCCACGACGACCAGGAGGCCGGGCGGCACCTGGTGCGCTGGGCGTTCTGCAAGGACCCCGACGTGCTCACCGAGGGCGTACGCCGCCTGGTCGCGGCCGACCTGACCCGCTGAGGATCAGCGCCCGGCGTACCACTCGGTGACCTCGGGGCGCATCAGCAGCGCCATCGTGGCGCCGCACGCGACCAGCGGCACGACCAGCAGCGGCGAGCCGAGCACGGTACCGGCCAGGCAGAGCAGCGCGGCGCAGCTCGCGGAGATCATCAGCAGCACCCGGCCGACCGGGACGCGGCGGAACGCGAACACCGCCACCAGCGCCGCGAGCACGCACCACACGACGATCCCCGCGGCGACCATCAGCACCACCACGCGCAGGTCGTCCTCGGTCATCCCGGTGCTGCTCAGCAGCTCGGGGTCGCGGCGGTCCATCTCCTCGAAGAGCGGGCCGGGCGCGGCGGCGAGGGCGAGAGCGGTGAGTCCCATCGCGAGGCCGACCAGTCCGCTCATCACCCAGGTGATCACGCAGGCCCAGACGACGGGCTGCGGCGCGGGCCGACGGCGCGCGCCCGACGCCGACGGGGAGTACGACGCGGGCTCGGGCCGGGTCTCGGCCGGGTAGGTGGCCGGGGCCCCGGCGCTGCCGGTGCCCGCGGTCCCGAAGCCGGACCACGGCCGCGGGTCGCCGGACCCGGCCGGCTCGTGGCCGGTCTGTCCCGGGGACTGCTCCCCCACCGGCGCCGACACGACCGGGGGCACCTGGGCGGCGGGCGGGTAGCCCTGCTGATTGGGCTGACCGGGCTGACCGGGCTGCACCGGTCCGGTCGGGGCCTGGCTGCTGGGCGGCAGCCGGTCGAAGCGGGTGTCGCGGGTGCCGGCGGACGCCTCCTTGCCGTTGAACCAGTCGCGGGCCGGCTGCACCCACAGCATCACCACGGCGGCAGCGACGAAGGAGGACATGATGCCGCCGACGACCAGCCCGCAGACGAACAGCGGCACCGCGAGCACGGAGAGCGCGAGCCGGGCGCTGCGGGAGCGCTGGAGCACCTGGAAACCCAGGATCAGGGTGGCGGTCGCGCACGCGCCGGTGATCAGCACCATCACCCGCAGCGTGTTCAGGACGTCCTGCACGCCGACCCCGAGCCCGTCGGCCGGGGGCTCGGCGAGGAAGTCCTGCACCGCACGGCGGGTGTCCAGCGACTGCACCCCGGCCATCTGCTCGAAGGCCGAGACCAGCACGAACAGCGATCCGCCCATGATCAGCCAGGCAGCGAAGGTCACCTGGCGCGGACGGGACGGACTGCTCTCACTCATGGGCTCATTCAACTAGAAGGACCCACATCGGCGGTTGCCCGCCTCCGTGGGTCCTCCCAGCAGCCCGTTCCGGGCCCGTCCTCAGCCGGCGGCGGTGAGGGCCAGACCGTCCTCGGAGCGGTCCACCCGCACCGTGCCGCCGTCGACGACCTCGCCGCCGATCAGCATCTTGGCGAGCGGGTCGCCGATGGCCGACTGGATCAGCCGACGCAGCGGACGGGCGCCGTACGCCGGGTCGTAGCCGGTCTCCGCGAGCCAGGTCTTCGCCGCGTCGGTGACCTCGATGGTGATCCGGCGCACCGCGAGCCGGTTCTCCAGCAGCCCGAGCTGCAGGTCGACGATGTGGGTCAGGTCCGCGAGCGTGAGCGCGTTGAACATGACGATCTCGTCGAGGCGGTTGAGGAACTCGGGGCGGAAGGAGGAGCGCACCGTGGCCATCACCGCCTCCCGCTTCTGCTCCGGGTCCATCGTGGGATCGACCAGGAACTGCGAGCCCAGGTTGGAGGTCAGGATCAGGATCGTGTTGCGGAAGTCCACCGTGCGGCCCTGACCGTCGGTGAGCCGGCCGTCGTCGAGCACCTGGAGCAGGATGTCGAAGACCTCCGGGTGGGCCTTCTCGACCTCGTCGAGCAGCACCACCGAGTACGGCCGACGCCGCACCGCCTCGGTCAGCTGCCCGCCCTCGTCGTACCCGACGTAGCCGGGGGGCGCGCCGACCAGCCGCGAGACCGAGTGCTTCTCGGAGTACTCGCTCATGTCGATGCGCACCATCGCGCGCTCGTCGTCGAAGAGGAAGTCGGCCAGCGACTTGGCGAGCTCGGTCTTGCCGGTGCCGGTGGGGCCGAGGAAGAGGAACGAGCCGGTGGGCCGGTTCGGGTCCGCGATGCCCGCACGCGAGCGGCGCACGGCGTCCGAGACAGCCGTCACCGCCTCGCTCTGCCCGACCAGGCGCTCGCCGATGACCTGCTCCATCTCCAGCAGCTTGGCGGTCTCGCCCTGGAGCATGCGGCCGGTCGGGATGCCGGTCCAGGCCTCGACGACCTCGGCCACCTGCTCCGCGCCGACCTCCTCACCGACCAGCGGCTCGACCTGCTCGGACTTCTCCACCTCGGCGGCCTCGGCGATCTGCTGCTCCAGGGCCGGGATCCGGCCGTACTGGATCTCGCTGGCCGCGGCCAGGTCGCCCTCGCGCAGCAGCCGGTCGGCCTCGATGCGCAGCTGGTCGAGCTGGCGGCGCAGCTCACCCTCGCCCTCCAGGGAGGCCTTCTCGCGCTCCCAGCGCGCCTCGAGGGCCCGCAGCTCCTCCTCGTGGTCGGCCAGGTCGGCGCGCAGCCGCTCCAGGCGCTCCACCGAGGCCGGGTCGCTCTCCTTCTCGAGGGCGAACTGCTCCATCTTGAGCCGGTCCACCTGGCGGCGCAGGTGGTCGATCTCCTCCGGGGAGGACTCGATCTCCATGCGCAGGCGGGACGCGGCCTCGTCGATCAGGTCGATGGCCTTGTCGGGCAGCTGGCGCCCGGTGATGTAGCGGTCGGAGAGGGTCGCGGCCGCGACCAGCGCGGCGTCGGTGATGCGGACGCCGTGGTGGGCCTCGTACTTCTCCTGGATGCCGCGCAGGATCTGCACGGTGTCCTCGACGCTGGGCTCGCCGACGAAGACCTGCTGGAAGCGGCGCTCCAGGGCGGGGTCCTTCTCGATGCGCTCGCGGTACTCATCCAGCGTGGTGGCGCCGATCATGTGCAGCTCGCCGCGCGCCAGCATCGGCTTGAGCATGTTGCCGGCGTCCATCGAGGAGTCGCCGCCGGCGCCGGCCCCCACGACCGTGTGCAGCTCGTCGATGAAGGTGATCACCTGGCCGCCGGCCTGCCGGATCTCGTCGAGGACGGCCTTGAGCCGCTCCTCGAACTCGCCGCGGTACTTCGCGCCGGCCACCATCGCGGCCAGGTCGAGGCTGAGCACCCGGCGGCCCTTGAGGGAGTCCGGGACGTCGCCGGCGACCACCCGCTGGGCGAGCCCCTCGACGACGGCCGTCTTGCCGACGCCGGGCTCGCCGATGAGCACCGGGTTGTTCTTGGTACGCCGGGACAGCACCTGCACCACCCGGCGGATCTCGGCGTCGCGGCCGATCACCGGGTCGAGGCGACCCTCCTCGGCCGCGGCGGTCAGGTCGACGGAGTACTTCTCCAGGGACTCGTAGGTGTCCTCCGCCGTCTGGCTGGTGACCCGGCGGTTGCCGCGCACGGCGGTGACCCCCTCGCGCAGCCCGGACTCGTTCAGCCCGGCCTCCTCGAGGACCCGCCGGGCGCTGCTGTCGGTGCCGGCGAGGGCGACCAGCAGGTGCTCGGAGGCGACGTAGTCGTCCTTCATCTCCGCGGCCAGCTCCATCGCGCCGGCCAGCACCCGGGTGAGCGCGGCGGAGGCGGCAGGCTGCTGCACGGTGGCCCCGGTGGCGCGCGGCAGCGCCTCGAGCTGGGCCTCCGCGCGGGCGAGGAGGGCGTTGACGTCGACCCCGGCGCGTGAGACGACGCTGCGCGCCACCCCGTCCTCCTGGCGCAGCAGTGCCACGAGGAGGTGGATCGGATCGGTCGTGGTGTTGCCCGCGGAGGTCGCGAGGAGCTGAGCCGCCTCGATCGCCTCGCGGCTGCGGGTCGTGAACTTGTCGGCGCCGAACTGGCTCATCTGCACACTCCTTGGTCCATACGAACGCTGGATTCGATCGGGAACGGGCCGCGGTCCCGGCTGCCCGGGTCGAACGGCCCTGCACCTTCCACAACGACGGCAAAGTTGAGTCTGTTCCACTCAACTCTGTCGAAATTCATCGGCTCGCCGCCTGTCGGGCAGGGCGGCCGGTCCGGGCGGCGGCGCGCCGCGCGCTCACCGCGCGGAGCCACTCGCCGACGGTCAGCACCCAGGCGAGCACCACGCCGATCGCCGTACCCGCACCGTTGGAGACGACGTCACGGGGGTCGCTGACCCGCCCGGGGATCTCCTGCTGGGCGGCCTCGATGCCCATAGTCAGCACCAGCCCCGCCAGCACGGCGAGCCACCACTGCCGACGTCCGAGCAGGAGCAGGAAGAACATGCCGACCGGCACGAACATCGCGACGTTGGCGGCGAACTCGATGTCGGCGGCGCTCAGCGCCGAGGTCGGCTCGTAGGCGTGCAGCTCACGCACCACCCGGTCGGCCACGCGGGTCATCAGCGAGGAGCCGGTCGAGGTCTGCGGGGTGAGCGTCATCCAGCCGACGAAGCCGAGGTAGGCGAAGGTCAGCAGGCTCAGGAACGGGTGGCGGTGGAACACGTCGACCCCGGTCTCAGCGGCCGCGCCGCCAGACCACGACCGAGCCGGCCTGGGTCTGACGGAGCACGGGCAGCTTGTTGGCGGGCACCTCGCGGCGGTGTCCGGCGTGGGCCTGGCCGAGCGCCTCGCGCAGGGCCGCGAGCTCGGCGAGCAGCTCCTCGTTGTGCCGGGCCAGCGCGGTGAGCTCCGACTCCAGCTCGACGATGCGGCGCACTCCCTTGAGCCCGACGCCGGCGGCGGTGAGGTCGGCGATCTCGCGCAGCCGCTCGATGTCGCGCGCGGAGTAGCGCCGCCCGCCCCCGCCGGTGCGCTGGGGCGTGATCAGCCCCAGCCGCTCGTAGGTGCGCAGGGTCTGCGGGTGCAGCCCGGTCAGCTCCGCGGCCATGCTGATCACGAACACCGCGGCGTCCGGGCCCGGCGGACCGCTGAACGGCTGCCGGGCCGCCATCAGGACCCTGCCTTCTCGAACAGGTTGGCGCGCAGCGGGCGGCCCGCGGTGGCCTCGCGGTACGCCGTGACCGCGGCGCGGGCCTCCTCGTCGAGGACCGCGGGGACCACGACCTCGACGGTGGCGAGCAGGTCGCCGACCGTGCCGTCGCTGCGGCGCGCGCCCTTGCCGCGCACCCGGAAGGTCCGCCCGTTCGGGGTGCCGGCGGGGATCCGCAGGGTCACCGGGGCGCCACCGAGCGTGGGGATCTTGATCTCCGAGCCGAGCGCGAGCTCGTCGAAGGAGACGGGGACGTCGATGGTCAGGTTGTCGCCCTTGCGAGCGAAGATGCGGTGCGGGCTGACCTTGACCGTGACGTAGAGGTCGCCGGCCGGTCCGCCGTTCTCGCCGGCCGCGCCCTTGCCGCGCACCCGGATCCGCTGGCCGTCCTTGACGCCGGCGGGGATGCGGGCCTGGATGGTGCGCGCCGACATGCCGCGACCGGAGCCGTGGCAGGTGGGGCAGGCCTCGTCGTACACGAGCTGGCGGCCGCCGCAGGTCGGGCAGGTCTCGTTCATGGAGAACGCGCCGCCCACCGAGCTGGTGACGTAGCCGGCGCCCTCGCACTCGGGGCACACGTGCGGCTTGGTGCCGGGCTTGCCACCGGTGCCGTTGCAGTCCGGGCACGGCGCGTCGGAGGTCAGCCGCAGCGAGATGGTGACGCCGTCGATGGCGTCGGTGAAGCTGATCGTGGCGCTGGTCTCGACGTCGGCGCCCTTGTGGGGACGGCGCGGCTGCTGGCGCCGGCCGAAGCCGCCCTGGCCGAAGAGGTCGCCGAACATGTCCCCGAAGCCGCCGCCCGCGCCGCCGCGGTCGCGCAGCAGGTCGTCGAGGTTGAAGCCGCCCTGGCCGCCCTGGCCGGTCGGGAACCCGCCGAAGCGGCCCGAGGCGTGCAGCGAGCGGAACTCGTCGTACTTGGCCCGCTTGTCGCGGTCGCCGAGCACGTCGTAGGCCTCGGCGACCGCCTTGAACTTGTCGTGCTTGGCGGTGTCACCGGGGTTGGAGTCGGGGTGGTTGGCCCGGGCCAGCTTGCGATAGGCCTTCTTGATCTCCTCGGCGCTCGCGTCCTTCTTCACGCCGAGCTCGGCGTAGAAGTCCTTCTGCGCCCAGTCGGCGCGGTAGCCGTCGTCACTCACGTGCCCTCCTCCCAACGATGTGGCCGGTCATGTGCTGGTGATGCGTGGTGCTGGTTGCCCCTTCGGTGCCGGGGCGGTGCCACCGGGCCCCGCACGTGGCGGGGCCCGGTGGGTGGTTCAGCCCTCGGAGGCGTCGCCGGCGGAATCCGCCGGCGCGGCGTCCGCGGCGGGGTCGACGACCAGGACCTGCGCCGCGCGGACCACGCGGTCGCCCATCCGGTAGCCGGCCTTGGCGACGATCTTGCAGGTCACCACGTCGACGTCCGGGTCCTCGCCGAGGTGGCTCAGCGCCTCGTGCAGGGCCGGGTCGAACGGGTCGCCGGCGACGCCGAACTTCTCCAGGCCCTGGTTGGCCACGACCCGCTCCAGCTGCTCGGCGACGGCCTTGAAGCCGCCCTCGAGCTCGGCGTGCTCGCGGGCCCGGTCGATCGTGTCCAGGACCTCGATCACCGGTGAGAGCACGACGTACGCCGCGTTCTGCTTGACCAGCTCGCGGTCACGGTCGACGCGGCGCTTGTAGTTGAGGAACTCCGCCTGCAGGCGCTGCAGGTCGCTGGTCCGCTCGCCGAGCTCCATCTTGAGCGTCTCGACCTCGTCGTGCGCGGCCTGCAGCGGGTCGGTCTCGACGGCCTCGGAGTCCGACGCCTCGCCGGCGGCGGGAGCGGCCGGGTCCTCCGACCGCTCCGTCGCCTCGTCGGCGCCCTCCGGAGCCCCTTCCCGGGCGGGGTCCCCGGGGGGACCCTCGTCGTGACGGTGCTCGTCGGTCACTTCTTCTCACCCTCGTCGGTGGACTCGTCCACGACCTCGGCGTCGACGATGTCGTCGTCGCTCTCCCCGGTCGCGCCCGTGGTGCCGCCGGCCGCGGCGCTCTCGGCCTCGGCCGCGGCGTACATCGCGGCGCCCATCTTCTGGCTGGACTCACCGAGCTTGGTGATGCCGGCGTTGAGCTCCTCGGCCGAGGCGTCCTCCTTCTCCAAGGTGGACTTGAGGGAGTCGACGTCGCCCTGGACCTCGGTCTTCACGTCGTCGGGGATCTTCTCGCCGTTCTCGGCGAGGAACTTCTCCGTCGTGTAGACCAGCTGGTCGGCCTGGTTGCGGACCTCGATCGCCTCGCGACGCTTGGCGTCCTCCTCGGCGTACTGCTCGGCCTCCTTGACCATCCGGTCGATGTCCTCCTTGCTCAGCGCGGAGCCGCCGGAGATGGTCATCGACTGCTCCTTGCCGGAGCCCTGGTCCTTCGCGGAGACGTGCACGATGCCGTTGGCGTCGATGTCGAAGGTGACCTCGATCTTCGGCACGCCGCGCGGGGCCGGCGGGAGACCGGTGAGCTCGAAGTTGCCCAGCGGCTGGTTCTGCGACCACATCTGGCGCTCGCCCTGGGCGACCTTGATCTCCACCGACGGCTGGTTGTCGTCAGCGGTGGTGAAGATCTCCGAGCGCTTGGTCGGGATGGTGGTGTTGCGCTCGATCAGGGTGGTCATGACGCCGCCCTTGGTCTCGATGCCCAGCGACAGCGGGGTGACGTCGAGGAGCAGCACGTCCTTGACCTCGCCCTTGAGGACGCCGGCCTGGAGGGCCGCGCCGAGCGCGACGACCTCGTCGGGGTTGACGCCCTTGTTGGGGTCACGGCCGGTGAGGTCCTTGACCAGGTCGCTCACGGCGGGCATGCGGGTGGAGCCACCGACGAGCACGACGTGGTGGATGTCCTTGAGCGCGACGCCGCCGTCCTTGAGGACGTTCTGCACCGGCGCCTTGGTGCGCTGGAGCAGGTCCTCGGTGAGCTTCTGGAACTCGCTGCGGGTCAGCCGCTCCTCGAAGTGCAGCGGGCCGGACTCGCCGTGGGTGATGTAGGGCAGGTGGATCGTGGTCTCGGACGAGGACGACAGCTCGATCTTCGCCTTCTCCGCGGCCTCCTGGAGGCGCTGCTTGGCGATCTTGTCGGCCCCGAGGTCGACGCCGTTGTTGTCCTTGAACTTCTTGATCATCCACTCGACGATCCGGGCGTCCCAGTCGTCACCACCGAGGTGGTTGTCGCCGGAGGTCGCCTTGACCTCCACGACGCCCTCGCCGATCTCGAGCAGGGAGACGTCGAACGTGCCGCCACCGAGGTCGAAGACGAGGATGGTCTGGTCGTCGCCCTTGTCGAGGCCGTAGGCCAGCGCGGCCGCGGTGGGCTCGTTGACGATGCGGGCGACGTTGAGGCCCGCGATCTCGCCGGCCTCCTTGGTCGCCTGGCGCTGGGCGTCGGAGAAGTACGCCGGCACGGTGATGACCGCGTCGGTGACGGGCTCACCGAGGTACGCCTCCGCGTCGCGCTTGAGCTTCTGGAGCACGAAGGCGCTGATCTGCTGGGGCGTGAAGGTCTTGTCGTCGATCTTCGTGGTCCAGTCGGTGCCCATGTGGCGCTTCACCGAGCGGATGGTGCGGTCGACGTTGGTGACCGCCTGACGCTTGGCGACCTCGCCGACGAGCACCTCGCCGGACTTGGCGAACGCCACGACCGAGGGGGTCGTGCGCGCACCTTCCGCGTTGGTGATGACGGTGGGCTCGCCACCCTCGAGGACCGACACGACGCTGTTCGTCGTACCGAGGTCGATGCCGACTGCACGTGCCATGGGACTACCTCCGTTGGGTTACGCAGCGCACTCGGGCTGCGGGTCTGACGTTGGCGGGGTTCACGTTCGGCCCCACCGGGGCCAGTCTGCGCCGTGCGGCTCAGACTGGCAAATAACTTGAGTCAGGTCAACTCAAGTTTCCTCACACGGTGCAACGTCCCGGGCGCCGGGGGATGTTCCCGGTCCGGACGAGAATTTCTCGGACGAGGCGTCCGAGCGCGGCATCAGCCGGCGAGGTCGGTCCACTCACCTCCGAGGTCGCGGGAGACGTACGCCGCGCCGCCGACCCAGTCCAGGGCGTACAGACGCTCCCCCGCGAGCGCCAGCAGCCAGCCGTGGCCGCCCTCCGCGGCGGGCAGGGCGAGCTCCTCCCAGGTGCCGGCCTCGGGGTCGACGACCCGGGCGACGTCGACGTCGTCGAAGACCAGCAGCCGGCCGTCGGGCAGACCCAGGACCGTGGCGGAGAACCAGCTCGAGCCGAGCCCCTGCGGGGCCTCGAGCCGGCGCCAGGGCGCGTCCTCGTCGCCGCGCGGGCGCACCAGCAGCGCATCGAGCTCGTCGCCGGCGCGCCGGGTGACGGCGACCGGCACCACGACCAGGTCGTCGGTGACCGCGAGCCCGATCGGGTAGCCCCCGGTCGGCAGGTCCAGCGTCGACTCCTGCCAGGTCGTCTGGCCGGCGGGCAGGTGGAGCAGCGTCGCGCCGTCGGGACTCTCGGGCAGGGCCCAGGCGCCACCGTCGGCGTCGATCACCAGCTCCACGGCCACCGCGCCACCGGGCAGCGGCGGGGCGGGGGCGATCGTCCCCTCCGTCGGGGAGTACACCGCACGCGCCCCCTCGACGGCCACGTCCCCGGGGCCGAGGGCGCGCGGGGCGTCGACCTCCTCGACCGGGGTCAGCTCGCCGTCGGCGTCGAGCAGGTCGTAGCGGCCATTGCCGCCCAGGTCGACCAGGAAGCCGTCGTCCAGCGGCCACACGCCCGGGATCGAGCCCTCGTTGCGCACCTGGCGCCCGGGGCCCTCCGCAACCGTCTCGCCGTCGGCGTCCTGCAGACGCCAGGCGGCCGCGACGCTCGTGCGCGGTCCCTCCTCGACAAGATGGGCGACCAGCAGCCGGCCGGCGCCGTCCTCGGCGAGCGCGACCGGGCGACCCACGTCGAGGACCTCGGGCACGCTCGTGGGGGCAGCGGAGGACGCGGCCTGCGCCGGCGCGTCCTCGCCGTCGTCGGTGCCACACGCGCCGAGTGCCGTCGCCAGCACGAGGGTGGCCAGGGCGGCGGATGCGGTGCGCATGCCTCCATCATGCCCCGCGTCACATGGGCGCCCGGTGCTTCACTGGGGCGATGACGGGGCCCACGGGACGGATCGCGCGACCGGTCACGCGGTCGGGAGGCGGCTCTGCCGCGCGCCGTGGCCTGCGCCTCGCGCTCGGCACAGCGGCCATCGGAGCACTGGCCACCGGAGCACTGGCCACCGGGTGCACGCAGGCGGACCGCTCCCCCGCCGCCCCGTCCTCACCCGCGGCCTCCGCACCCGGGTCCGCCACGACCGGGCCCCCAACGACGCCCGGGACGCCCGGGACGCCGCCCGGGACGCCCCCGGCGACCGTGGCGCCGCTGCGGGTGCCCCGGGTGACCCCCGACGACGTCCGGGTCGAGACGGCCGTGGCCGCGGTGCGCCACCTGGCCGGGCGGATCGGCCCGCGTCCGGGGACGTCGGCGGCGTACCGCCGGGCCGCGGCGTGGGTCGAGCACCGCCTGCTCAAGACCGGCTGGCGCGTCGATCGGCAGCGGTTCGCGACGCCCGCCGGCGTGTCCTGGGGGGTTCCGGTGCCAGCCGGCCCGTCGCTCAACCTCCTCGCCACTCGCGGCGAGATCCGCGCCGGACGCCCGTGGCTGCTCGTCGGCGCCCACCTCGACACGGTGCCGCAGGCCCCGGGCGCCGAGGACAACGCCTCCGGTGTCGGGGTGCTGCTCGCGGTCGCCGAGGCGCTCGCGGATCGGCGGACGCGGCTGCCGGTGGTCCTCGCGGTCTTCGGCTCCGAGGAGCCGCGCGGCCCGGGCGACGAGGACCACCACTACGGCTCGCGGGCCTACGTCGCGCGCCTCGACCCCGTGCAGCGCCGGACCCTGCGCGGGATGATCTCGCTGGACCGCGTCGGTGTGGGGGCGGCGCTGCCGGTGGGCAGCGCCGGCGGGCCCGACCCGCTGCACGCCGAGGTACTGGCGGCCGCGCGCCGCGCCGGCGTGGCGACACTGCCAGAGACCGACCAGCGCTCGAGCGACCACTGGTCCTTCGTGCGCGCCGGCCTGCCGGGCGTGCGCCTGGGCAGCACGCCGTACGCCGGCTACCACTCGGCCGGCGACCTGCCCGGCGTGGTCGAGGCCGCCCAGCTGCACCGCGCCGCGCGCACCGTGGCGGCCTGGCTGGGCTGACCCGTCCTCAGCGTGCGAACGGCCCGGTGGAGGCCCGCCACACCTCGCCCAGGATCCGCGCCCCGGCCGCGCCACCGACGGGGCGCGGCGCGAAGGTCCCGGGGTCCATCACGTAGGGCACCAGGCGCATCGCCGCCAGCCGGTCGCCGAGGAACGTCGCCTCCAGCACGACCCCCTCCATCGTCTGGGTCATGAAGTCCATGTCGAAGACGAGGTTGCCCAGCGAGTGCAGCACCGGCACCGCGGCGTCGGGACCCTCGACGACGTCGATGCCCTGCACCCAGTGCGGGTGGCCCCCGACCACCAGGTCGGCGCCGGCCGCGACGAGGGCACGGGACACCTCGCGCTGCACCGGCTCCGGCTCATGGGTGTACTGCGTGCCCCAGTGCGGCAGCACCACGACCACGTCGGCATGCCTCCCGGCGCGCCGCACCAGCCCGGTGACGTGCTCGAGGTCGGCACGGACCAGCGGGCCCGTGCGCGGCGGCATCCGCACCGAGAGCGCTCCCGGCCCGGACCGAGTGGCCCGCGGGGTCTCGCCGATCGCGTTGAAGCCCAGGAGCGCGAAGCGCACCCCGCCGCGCTCGACGTACGCCGGGCGGCTCGCCGCCGCGAGATCGGCTCCGGCGCCGAACACCGCCAGCGGGCTGCGGTGCAGGGTGGCGACGGTGTCCAGGAGCGCGCCGGTGCCGTAGTCGCCGGCGTGGTTGTTGGCCAGGGAGACCGCGTCCAGGCCCGCGCGGCGAAGGTGTCCCACGAGCCCGGGGCCGGCGCCGAAGGAGTCCGACCCCTGCGTGGGGGCGCCCGCGGTCGACAGCGTGCTCTCCAGGTTGCCGACGACGAGGTCGGCGCGGTGCAGCCGGGGCGCCACCTGCGCCAGGGCGCGCGCCGGGTCCGGCACCCCGCGCACCAGCATCAGGTCGCCGACGACGGTGAGGTGGACCGCTCCGGGGGCCGTGCGCACCGGGTCGCTCCCGGCGACGAGCGCGGCGCGCACGGTCGGCCGCACCTGCGCCAGCGGCACCACCCCGAGCGCCCCCGGGTCCCGCTCGACGCGGTCCAGGGCGCGCGCAGCGTCGCGGGGGCCGACACCACGGTGCACCGGGCGGCCCCGCCAGCGCAGCGGGGAGTCAGCCGGCACGGCCACCAGTCGACGGGCCTCGCGCGGTCGCAGCCGGAGCACGGGTGCCGTCGCATGGGTGACCACGACCAGCCGCTCGTCGGCGCGCGGGCGCAATCCGGTCCCGCCCTGGGGCTGATCCTGGGGCTGATCCTGGGGCTGGCCCCGGATCTGGTCCCGGGTCTGGTCCGGCGCCGGGACAGACGGGCCCGTGCCGGCGTCGCAGCCGGCCAGCACCAGGACGGCCGCCGCGAGCAGCGCCCGGCGGGACATGGCGTGATCCTAGGGCCGCGCGGCGCTGCGGCGCTGCAGCTCGAGGGCCACGTCGACGGCCCCGACCCGGGGCAGCCGCTCGACCTCCGCGAGCGGGTGCCAGCGCGCCTCGTCGGTGCTGCCGTCCAGCTCGGCCGTGAGCTCGCCGCCGATGACCCGCGCGGCATAGAGCACCCGCACCGCCTTGAGCGGACGCCCTTCGCCCTTGAGCCGGCGCGACGCGGGGATCACCCCGGTGTCGACGCCGAGGAGGCCGATCAGCTCCACGTCGTACCCGGTCTCCTCGCGCACCTCGCGGACCACGCCCTGCTCGGGGGTCTCGTGCAGGTCGACGCCACCGCCGGGCAGGGTCCAGCGCTTCTGGGCGGGCTCGTTCCACAGCGCGAGCAACACCCGCTCCTGCTCGTCGAGCACGACGGCGTACGCCGCCAGCCGCGTGTCGTAGGGGGCGCCGGGCTGGTCGGCGGGCTGGTCGGCAGGCTGGTCGGTGCTCACGTGAGCATTGTCGCGGACGCCGGTTCCGGGGAATGCCCGACGAAGCCTCGGGCATTGGACATTCATGACCGTTCCGAGCATCACCCTGAACGACCAGACCACCATCCCGCAGCTGGGCTTCGGCACCTACCAGGTGCCGCCGGAGCAGACCGCCGAGACGGTGGCCGCCGCCCTCGAGGTCGGCTACCGCCACATCGACACCGCGCAGATGTACGGCAACGAGCGCGGCGTCGGTGAGGCCGTGCGCGCCTCCGGCATCCCCCGCGACGAGCTCTACCTCACCAGCAAGCTGCACAACCACGTACACCGTCCCGACGACGCGAAGCGCGCCTTCGACGAGACGCTGAACGCCCTGGGCGTCGACCGGCTGGACCTGTTCCTGATCCACTGGCCGCTGCCGACCCGCTACGACGGCGACTACGTCTCCACCTGGCGCGCACTCACCGAGCTGCTCGCCGACGGCCGGGTGACCTCGGTCGGCGTCTCGAACTTCCAGCCCGAACACCTCGACCGGATCGTGGCGGAGACCGGCGTCGTGCCGGCGGTGAACCAGATCGAGGTGCACCCCTACTTCACCAACGAGGCCGCCCGCGCCGCGTCGATCCGCCACGGCGCGGAGGTCGAGGCGTGGTCCCCGATCGCCCAGGGCCAGGTGCTCGCCGACCCGGTGATCAACCGGATCGCCCAGGCCCACGAGCGCACGCCCGCCCAGGTCACGCTGCGCTGGCACATCGAGCGCGGCGACATCGTCTTCCCCAAGTCGATGAGCCCGGAGCGGATGCGGGAGAACTTCGAGATCTTCGACTTCACCCTCACCGCCGACGAGGTCGCCGAGATCGCGGCCCTCGACCGCGGCGCCGAGGGTCGCACCGGCCCGGACCCGGACACCTTCGACTGGGTGCCCGAGGCCTGAGCCAGACCGACTGAAGAACGATCAGGCGTCCAGCGCCCGGCCCCACACCTGGAGCAGATGTGCGAGCCGGGCGCGGTCGTCCGGCTCGAGCATCTCGACCAGCCGGTGCTCGTTGGCGAGGTGGGCCGTCATCGCCCGGTCGATCAGCGCCCGACCGTCCTCGGTCAGCGCGACCACCCGGCCGCGGCCGTCGGTGTCGCTGGCCCGCCGGGTGACCCAGCCGCGCGCCTCGCAGCGATCGATGCGCTTGCTCGCGGCACCCGAGGTCACCATCGTCCCCGCGGCGACCTCCGAGGGCGTGAGCTCGTACGGCGCCCCGGAGCGCCGCAGGGTCGCCAGCACGTCGAACTCGCCCTCCCCGAGGCCGTGCGCGGCGTAGACCTGCACCAGCTCCTCGGTGAGCCGCATCGCCACCCGGTGCAGGCGGCCGATGACACCGATCGGCGACGGGTCGAGGTCGGGTCGCTCGCGCGACCACTGGGCCATGACCCGGGCAACGTGGTCGGGCTCACGGCGATCAGGTGTCATGGGCGGGAATCTATCTGACACGGAAAGCATTATGCCTTCCATGGAAAGCAAGCGGCAGGTCCTCGCCGTGACCGCGATCGCCCCCGTGGCGTGGGGGTCCGGCTACTACGTCGCCGACGCCTACCTCCCGGCGGACCGGCCGCTGTTCAGCGCCACGGTCCGCGCGCTCCCGTTCGGCCTGCTGGTGCTCGCCCTGCGACCGCGGCTGCCGCAGGGCAGCTGGTGGTGGCGTGCGGGGGTCCTGGGCGTGCTCAACATCGCGGCGTTCTTCGTGCTGTTCTTCGTCGCCGCGGCGCGGCTTCCCAGCGGTCTGGCCGCCACGCTGACCGCCACCGCGCCCATCGCGATCATGCTGCTGGCCTGGGGTCTGGTCCGCGAGCGCCCGCACCCCGCCTCCCTGTTCGGCGCCGTCCTCGGGGCGGTCGGCGTGGCGCTGCTGGTGCTGCGCGGGAACGGCGGCGTGGACTGGGTGGGCGTGGCGGCCGCCCTCGGCGCGGTCGCGCTGTCGTCGGTCGGGTTCGTACTGGTCAAGCGGTGGCGCTCCCCGGTGGACATGCTCACCATGACCGGCTGGCAGCTGGTGCTGGGTGGTCTGGTCCTGCTGCCGGTGGCGCTGCTGGTCGAGGGCCCTCCGCCGGCCCTCGACGGCGGCGCGATCGGCGGCTACCTCTACCTCGGCATCGTCGGCACGGTCGTCGCCTACGCGGTCTGGTTCCGCGGGCTGCGCGAGCTCCCTGCGGCCGCCGTGTCGCTGGTCGGGCTGCTCAATCCGGTCGCCGGCACCGTCGTGGGGGTGGCGCTGGCCGGCGAGCTCTTCGGCCCGACCCACGCACTCGGGATGCTGCTGGTGCTCCTCGGCGTACTGACCGGTCAGCCGGCGGTCATCGCCGCCGTACGCCGGCACCTCGCCGGGCCGGGGGCAGAGCCGGCGCCGTCGCAGCCGGCGGACGAGCAGCGCAGGGCCCGGGCGCTGGTCTGAGGCGACTCAGCCGACGCGGACCTTGACCTCGTTGGACAGCTCGCCGTTGCTGGTGTCGCGCACCCGGAAGCGGTTCTCGCCGCTCTGGCCGGTCTGGACGTAGGTGGAGAACGTGCCGTCGCTGACGGAGGCGGTCACCGGGAAGTCGGTCCAGCCGCCGTCGACGAACCGCTCGACCTGGAGGATCGCGCCCTCGCCGTCGGGGTAGACCCCGGTGAGGTCGATCTGCTCCATCGCCGCCACCGAGCTCTGCACGCTCTGCAGGGTGATGCCCTTCTCGGCCTTCTCCGACTCGCTCGGGCTCGCGCTCGCGGAGCCCTCGGAGGTCTCCTCGTCGCCCGGCGCCAGCGTGATCTGCGGTCCCGAGTCGTCGGTGGTGCGCACCGGCTTGGGGATGTACATCGACTGCTGGGAGCCGGCCGTGCCGCCGTCCTCGTCACCGCCGATGCCGAGCAGCCGGATGCCGAACAGGGCGACCAGCCCGATCACGACCCCCACCACGACGCCGACGCCCGCGAGCGCGAGCAGTCCCGCCACGACAGGGCGGTCTTCGTTCTGGGCCACGATGTCGTCACTCCCGGAGGTGGTCGGCGCTGAGCGGCCCTACGGTGGCCGTCCGGGCCATTGTCGTGGACAGGGGCAAGCCGCACCACTCTGGGCCTCATCAGGGGCCCATCAGGGCTCAGCGGGGCTCGAGCACCACCACCGGGATCTCCCGGTCGGTCCAGCGGGCGTACTTCTCGAAGTCGGCGTAGAGGTCGACCAGCCGCGGCCACAGCGCGGCGCGCTCCTCGGGCCCGGCGACCCGCGCGTGCACCCGGCGTGCCTCCCGGGGCAGGTGGACGGTGGTGTCGGGAGAGGCGAGCAGGTTGCGGTACCACTGCGGGTGGTGCGGCAGCCCGCCCTGCGAGCCCACCACGACCAGCCGCTCCTCGGCCCCGGACCCGTCGCGCAGGTAGAGCAGCGGGGTCGTGAACCGGGTCCCGGACTTGCGCCCGACGTGGTCGAGCAGCAGCGTCGGCACCGGCTTGCGCCACCCGGCGCCCACGCGCCACATGTTGCCGACCCGGCCGCCGGTGAGCCGGAAGACGCGCACCTGCACCCGCGACATCAGCTTGATCGCGCGCACCGCCCACGGGGAGTCCAGCCCGGCCGGGCGCTCCTCGGGCATGTCCATCAGCCCCATCAGAGCGCCGCCCTGGTCTCGCGCTTCCAGACCAGCTCCTCGTGCAGCCGCCGGCTGCGCCAGCCGTCGGGGGTCCGCACCATCCGGTGGTGGTAGATCCCGCCGTACTCCAGGATCTTGGCGCCCGGGCCCTCGCCCACCGGCATCGGGTTGTGGAAGTACGCCGTGACCTGCGCGGCGTCGCGGTCGCCGTCCGGCGCGAGCTCGACCATCACCTGGTGCAGGGAGTGCATGCGGCGTGGGAAGAACGCCGGCAGCACCTCGGCCAGCCACGCCTTGACCACCGGGTAGCGGTCGGCGATGCCGCCGGTCTCGGTGTAGTCGATCTCGGCGTCGGGGGTGAACACCGTGTCCAGCAGGTCCCAGCGGTCGTCGGCGTCGACGGCCTGGGTGTAGCGGTGCAGCACCTCGGTGATCTCCGCCCGGTCGCACAGGTCGCGCAGGCGCGGGTCGGTCTGGTTCGAGTCCACGGGACGAACTGTGGCACAGAGGTGGAACGCGTTCTATGTTTCGTCCAACGCGCCGTCCCGGGCATCGGGGCCGACGTCGAGGACGACACGAGGAGAGCAATGCGGTTCACCTACGCCGAGGCCATGACCCGGGCCGAGAACTACGCCCCACTGGCCCAGGCCGCGGAGGCGGCCGGCTACACGAGCATGACCATCGCCGACAGCTTGGTCTACCCGCGCGAGTCGGACTCGACCTACCCCTACACCGACACCGGCGACCGCGAGTTCCTCGAGGGCAAGGACTTCATCGAGGCGATGATCCTGTGCGCCCACCTGTTCGCGGTGACCAGCACGCTGCGGCTGACCCCGTTCGTGCTCAAGCTCCCGGTGCGCCCGCCTGTGCTGGTCGCCAAGCAGGCCGCCTCGCTGGCCTACCTGTCCGGCAACCGCCTCGGCCTCGGGGTCGGCCTCTCGCCGTGGCCCGAGGACTTCGTGGCGATGGGGGTGCCGTGGGCCAAGCGCGGCAAGCGGATGGACGAGTGCCTCGACATCGTGCGTGGCCTGACCAGCGGCGAGTTCTTCGGCTACGAGGGCGAGTTCCACTCCTTCGCGCCGGTGCAGCAGTGCCCGGCGCCGACCGAGCCGATCCCGCTGCTGGTGGGCGGGCACGCGGACGCCGCGCTGCGCCGCGCCGTACGCAAGGGCGACGGGTGGATGCACGCCGGCGGCGACGGCGAGGAGCTGGACCGGATGCTCGCCCGGCTGCGCGAGATCCGCGCCGAGGAGGGTGACACCCGCGAGAACTTCGAGGTGCACGTGATCTCCGCCGACGCCTACACCCCCGACGGCATCAAGCGCCTCGAGGACAAGGGCGTCACCGACTGCATCGTGGGCTTCCGGGTGCCCTACATCATCGGCCCGGACACCGAGCCGGTCGAGAAGAAGGTCGAGGCGCTCGAGCGGTTCGCCGAGCGCGTGATCGCGAAGGTCAACCCGTGAGCAGCCACGCGCACTGGGGCCTCGAGGACGGTCCCGGGGCGGGCGAGAACCTCGACCTCACCCGGCCGCTGGCCGAGGCGATCGCGCAGGCCGAGCAGCTGATCGCCGACGCGCCGTTCATCCGCACCGAGGCCGACCTGCTGGAGGGCTACGACTACCTCGCCGGCCGGATCCGGATGGCGGTCCAGGCGGCGTTCGACTACGACCTCGAGCAGCCGCTGTTCATCAACCCCACGCACCAGTTCTCCCGCCAGGGCCTGGACAACCCCGACGCGATCTACTTCCACGCCTACCTCGTCGAGGGGGTCGAGTACGTCGTGCGCGGGCGCCGCGGCACCACCGCCGATCTGTCCTTCCAGGTGATGGGCGGCGGCTACCAGGCCGGGTCGGCGCCGGCGTCGCTGATGGCCTTCGACGACCGCGAGCTGGAGATCGCCGAGGACGGCACCTTCACCTTCACCTACGTCGCCGAGCCGGGCGCGAAGACGCTGATCGTGCGGGAGGTCTTCAACGACTGGGACACCGAGGAGCGCGGCACCCTCACCATCGAGCGCACCGACACGATCGGGCGCCCGCGGGCACCGCTGACCCGCGAGGGGCTGGCCCGGCGCTACGAGGTCGCGGCGCGCTCGGTGACCAGCTCGATCCGCACCTGGTTCGCCTTCCCGCACTTCTTCCAGTACGCCCAGCCGGTCAACACCCTCACCCCGGCCCAGTCCACCCCGGGCGGGCTCTCCTCGCAGCGCTCCTCGATCGGGCACTACGCGATCGGCGCGGACGAGGCGCTGGTGATCACGGTGCCGCACTGGGAGGACTGCGCCTACCAGGCCGCCCAGATCGGCTCGGACTGGTACGCCTCGACCGACTACGAGACCCACCAGACCTCGCTCACCAAGGCGCAGGCCACGACCGACCCGGACGGGATGATCCGCCTCGTCGTCTCCGAGCACCCGCCGCTGGACGGGCGCCCCACCGCGAACTGGCTGGAGACGACAGGGCACCGCACCGGCGCGGTGATGCTGCGCTGGCAGTGCCTGGCGCGCGACCCGGGTGCCGACGACGGCCCCCGCACCGAGGTGGTGCCGCTGGCCGAGGTCGCGGCCCGCCTGCCCCACGCCGTACCGCTCACCGACGAGGAGTACGCCGCGCGGATCGCCGCCCGGCAGCGCTCCGTGGCCCGAAGGATGATCAGTTGAGCCCGCAGACCGCCGCCGTCCACCTCGAGACCGACGCCGAGGTCGAGGCCCGCTACCGCCCCCTGCCGCTGCTGGAGGGCAAGGTGCTGGTGCTCTCCGGCGTCGGCCCCGGCCTCGGCCGCGCGCTCGGCGAGGAGGCCGCCAAGATGGGCGCCGACCTGGTGCTCGCCAGCCGCACCGAGCGGCGCCTGGACAAGATGGCCGAGGTGGTCCGCGGGCACGGGCGCCGGGCGCTCGTGGTCCCCACCGACATCACCGACGAGGAGTCCCGGCAGCGGCTGGTGGAGCGCACGCTCGAGGAGTTCGGACGCGTCGACTGCCTGCTCAACAACGCCTTCGGCATCCCGCCGATGGACCCGCTCACCACCCTCGACCTCGACGGGCTGCGCGCGGCCAACGAGACCAACGTCTTCGCCCCGCTGCGGCTCACCGCGCTGTTCGCCGACGCGCTCGCCGCCACCCGCGGCTCGGTGCTGATGGTGAACTCCTGCGTGCTCTACCAGTCCCAGGAGGAGTACGCCGGCTACAAGCTCTCCAAGGGCGCGCTCGAGCACCTGTCCTCCTCGCTGGCCACCGAGCTCGGCCCGCGCGGGATCCGGGTCAACAGCGTCGCGCCGTCCTACATCTACGAGGACGTCAACAAGGGCTACTTCGACTGGATGGCCTCGGAGTCCGGGCGCACCCACGACGAGGTGTACGCCGAGAAGGCCGCCCCCACCGACCTCCAGCGGCTGGCCAGCCCCGCCGAGGTCGCGCGGGCCGCGCTGATGCTGGCCAGCGACCTGAGCTCGGCGGTCACCGGGCAGGTCCTCAACGTCGACTGCGGGGAGTTCCACCGATGAGCACCGGGGACCTGGACACCGGCGGCCTCAACGTCATGTCGCGCACCCGCCCCGACGTGGGCTCCTACGACGACATCGCCGCCGCCGCGATGCGCACCACCGGGCTGAGCGACTTCGGCGGCGACGCCCACGAGGAGGGCCTGCGGATCCTGGTCGACGACCTCGCGTCCCCCGAGGCGGGCCTGACCCCGCTGGGCAACTACTTCCAGCGCTCGGAGGTCAAGAGCGCCCTGGTCGGCCGGCTGCTCACCCAGGCGCAGTTCGCGGCGCGCCCCGAGCACGCCGACGTCGTGGTCGAGCGCCCGATCTTCCTGATGGGCCTGCCCCGCACCGGCACCACCGCGCTGCACCGGCTGCTGCACGCCGACCCCGCCACCCAGGGCCTGGAGATGTGGCTGACCCAGTTCCCCCAGCCACGTCCTCCGCGCGAGACCTGGGAGGCCGACCCGGTCTTCGCCGCCATGCAGCAGGGCTTCGCCGCGCACCACGTGGAGAGCCCGGAGTACATGGGGATCCACTACATGGATGCCGCCACCGTCGAGGAGTGCTGGCGGCTGCTGCGCCAGACCGGCAAGTCGAACTCCTATGAGTCCCTCGCCGAGGTGCCGCGCTACACCGCGTGGCTGGCCGAGCAGGACTGGACCGACGCCTACGCCCGCCACAAGCAGAACCTCCAGCTGGTCGGGCTCAACGACCCCGAGAAGCGATGGGTGCTCAAGAACCCCTCGCACATGACCGCACTCGACGCCCTGATGAGCGTCTATCCCGACGCGCTGATCGTCTACACCCACCGCGACCCGGTCGTCTGCATCGCCTCATCCTGCTCGCTGTCGGCCGAGACCACCGCCGGGCACTCCATGACGTACGTCGGGGAGACGATCGGGCGCACCCAGCTGGACCTGTGGTCGCGCTCCTTCCACGCCTTCCACGACGCCCGGTCCCGCTACGCCCCCGAGCAGTTCGTCGACATCGCCTTCGCCGACCTGCGCCGCGACCCGCTCGGCACGGTGGCGATGATCCACGAGCGGTTCGGGCTGGAGTGGACCGACGAGGCCCGCGCGGCCGTGACCGAGATCGACCGGGAGTCCAAGGAGGGCAAGGCGGCCCCCTCGCACCGCTACGCGCTCGAGGACTACGGGCTCACCGAGGACCAGGTGCGCGCCGCCTTCGACCGCGGATAGCCGTCGTGACCGACACCGTCCTCCCCGACACCCTGCTCCCCGTCGCCCTGATGCTCGCCCTCGTCCTGGGCGGGCTCCAGGCCGGCACCTACTACGCCTGGGCCAGCGGGGTGATGCCCGGGCTGGCCCGGGTCGAGGACCGCGCCTTCGTGGAGGTGATGCGGCAGGTGAACCTCGCGATCGTGAACCCGGTCTTCCTGGCCAGCTTCGTCGGCGCCCCGCTCGCCGCCGCGGCTGCAGCGTTCCTCGCCGAGGGCACCGCGCGCTGGTGGGCTGTCGGCGGGGCCGTCCTCGCGGTCGCAACGGTCGTGGTCACGGTGGCCCGCAACATCCCGCTCAACGACGCGCTGGAGGCCCGCGGCACGGGCGACCCGGCGGCCGCGAGAGCCGGCTTCGAGGGCGCGTGGCGGCGTTGGAACGCCGCGCGCGCCCTCACCTCGACCGTCTCGGTGGCCTGCCTGGGCGCCGCGGCGTACCTGTCCTGAGAAGGGGTGCGCCGTCGCCGCGTCGTCCGCAAGGATCTGCCCATGACTGCCGCCCCCGTGCTCGGCCCGGACGACCCGCGCGCCGACGACGTGCGCGCCCTGCTCGCTCGCCACATGGCCTTCGGGCACCAGCACAGCCCGCCCGAGGACGTGCACACCCTCGACGTCGACAGGCTGCTCGGCCCGGGGATGACCTTCTGCTCGGCCCGGGTCGACGGCACGCTGGTCGCGGTCGGCGCGCTGCGCGACCTCGGCGACGGCCACCTGGAGCTGAAGTCGATGCACACCGCCAGCGAGCACCGCGGCCAAGGCCACGCGCGCCGGATGCTGCTCCACCTCCTCGCCCTCGCCCGCGAGCGCGGCGCGACCCGGGTCAGTCTCGAGACCGGCTCGATGGACGCCTTCGCCCCCGCCCGCACGCTGTACGCCGCCGCGGGCTTCGTCCCGTGCGAGCCCTTCGGCGACTACTCGCCCAGCCGGAACAGCAGCTTCTTCACGCTGGTGCTCTGAGGCGTGCGGCCGGTACAGCTCGTGGACGTCGAGGGCGTGCGCTGGATCCCCGAATCGCCCTCGGGCGTCGCGGCCCTGGTCCTCGCTGGCTCCAGCGGCCGCGTCGACTCGGCCCGTGCCGAGCTGTTGGCACGCCACGGAGTCCTCGCCGAGTCGATCCGCTGGTTCGGAGGCGCCGGCCAGAACGAGGGACCGTGGGAGATCCCGCTGGAGCTCTTCCTCGCACGCGTGGACGACCTCGCACGGACCTCCGATCGAGTCGTGGTCCTCGGCACCTCGTTCGGAGCTGAAGCCGCGCTCCTGACCGGCGCTCACAGCCCGCACGTCAGCGCCGTTGCGGCATTCGCGCCCTCCGACGTGGTGTGGGCGGGCGTTCGACCCGACGGAAGCCCGGCGTCGCACTGGACCCTCGGCGGCACCCCGCTGCCGTACGTGGACCTCGTCGACGACTGGGAGCCCGAAACCGACCCACCCGCCTTCCGCGGCCACTACGAGGCGTCCCGTGACCGATTCCGAGAGGCACTCTCCTCGGCCGCGATCCCGGTCGAGCACATCGATCAGGTGCTCCTGGTCGCCGGCGGGGACGACCAGGTGTGGCCCTCTCAGACGATGGCTGAAGCCATCGCGGCACGGCGCGACGCGCAGGGCCTGGAGACGCTCCTTGTCCTCGATCCCGATGCTGGCCATCGCACCGTGTTGCCCGGCGAACCCGTCGCCGCGGGAGGAATGCGGATGCGCCGCGGCGGCACCCCCGCGTCGGACTCCAGGCTCGGAGCGGCCGCATGGAGTCAGCTCAGCACTCTGCTCTGAGGGCCACCCTCGGGTACGGAGAGCGCGGCATGAGAGACAGCGAGTCACGCGATGCTGGCGAGCCATTCGTCGACCGACGTCATCCGCTGCACGGCAGGGTGGAAGTAGAAGACGCTCTCCTGGCTGATCGGGCCGAGGAGCACCACGTGCTGGAGCTCCCCCCGGTGCGCTCGGGCCAGCGCGGCCCCCAGCTCGACGAACATCCCCTTCCCCTCCTCCTCGGACATGACGACCAGCACTGCATCGGCCCTGAGCACTGCCTCCAGGTCGTCCGAGGCCAGGCTGGCCGAGAGCGCGGGGGCCGATCCGTAGTCCTCCACGAGGGTCACGTCTGGAGCTCGCGTCCAGTCCAAGGCGAGTTCGTGCCCGGCCGCCATCACCGCGGCCTGGACCGCCTGCACCGCAGCGATGTCCGTCAACGGCCCGGCGACGTAGATCCTCACGCGGCGACGGTCCCACAGGAAGGCATGACGTAGCCCTCACGTCCGCCGAGTGAATCGGAGATCGCCGTTCGGCATCCGTTGGCGCAGATAACGGTCGTCGTGGATCAGATGATGGTGATGACTGCACAGAAGAATGCCTTTGTCGAGATCGGTCTTTCCGCCCGCTGACCACGGATCCACATGATGCGCCTCGCACCAGGTCGAGAGAATCGTGCAGCCGTCGGCTCGACATTCCTTGTCTCGAATTGCCAAGGCCTTTCTCTGACCCGGACTGAAGAGCCGGTTCGTGCGGCCAAGGTCGAGCGGCACCGAAGGCGTGCCGAGCACGGCGGGGACGAGATTCGCCGCGCAGGCCAGGCGCCGTGCCTCGCCGGCGGTGATGCGCGATCCGTCCGCGAGCGTCGCGGAGCCGAGGCCGTCGACGAGCGCCTGGAGGTCCATCGTGATCACCAGCGTCGTGGCGTCCCCGCCGTGCAACGGGAGGCGGGACGGGTCGATGCTCTCCAGCAGCGAGCAGAACGCCTCACCCAACCGGCGCTCGTAGGGCACCCGCCGCCCGTCCGCCGCCGGCTCGTCCGCGGCCCGGCGGGGGTTGGTGAAGGACTCCAGCATCGTGGTCAGCCGCAGCGCGATGCTCTCCGGCACCTGCGCCCGGATGATCGCGCTCCCGTCGCCGAGGTGCCGCACACCCAAGGTCGTACGCCGACGGGCTCGGCGCTCCGCGGCGCGCAGCTGCTCCTCCTCGACCTTCTCGGCCCACTCCGGCGCGACCACCTCCAGCAGCCGCTCGGCCAGGCGGCCGAGCTCACGGGGCCCGAAGTCGGCGGCCTGCTCGACCAGGTAGGTCTCGGCGCGAGCCAGCATGTCGGCCCACTCCTCCACGCTTGCCTCGATGAGGTCGAAGGCGTCGGTGAGGTCGTCGAGCGCAGCGACCATCACGTGGGCCTGGTCGACGCTGACGTGCCCGCCCGCGAGCGCCGTGCCGACGCGGTGCCAACGCTGCTCGCAGGCGACCCCGAGCCGCTGCAGGCGCCGCGCAGTCGGACCGGAGGTGGGGGTGCGGTGCGCGACCCACGCGGCCACGTCGCGACACCCGTCGGCGTCGGCCACGTCGTCGGCGCACGCGATCACCCGTGCGTGCATCGCCTGCGCGCGTGAGGCCAGGTGGGCGGTCATCCGCAATGCCTGGCGTTTCTCCGAGATCGACAGGAATGTCGGATCGCGGTCGGCGATCTTGTCGAGCAATGCCTCCGCGCACCCCACGTCGGCGAGGTAGGGATGAGCCGTGTCGGCCATCGTCGCCTCCCGAGAGGGCGTGGTGGAGAAGTGGTTCCGTAGGATCCATTCTATCGATGTTCGAAAGCGTTCGAAATAGCGCTTGGAAGGTAAAGACTGAATCTGTGGAAAACCTCGTGGTCGCGCGGGGGGCGACACAGGCGGGCCCCTGGCTGTCACTCCTCGACAGCTGCCTCCCATGTGATTGAGGCGTGATAGCCGCCCTCGCGCAGCTGGCACGGCGACGCCCACTTCGCGGCAGAGCCGGATCGCCGCGGGCGCACGCCACGCGGCATGGCCGTGCGCTCACTCAATCCGGAAAGTGACCACCTCAGTGGTGCCACACGAAGCAGGCACCTTGAAGCCGACCTGGTCGATGGCGGCATCGAAGACGCCCCCAGCTCCCTTGAGACTCTCCCCAGCACTCACTGCACCAAGTCCCGGTATGCGCAGGGTCAGAGGCGACTCGCTCACGATCTTCGTTCCGAGAGGCCATGCCGCGACTGCGTCGCCGATGCCAGCGCAGTCCCCCACGCGGGTCAGGAGACCGGAGACAATTGCATCCCGACCTCCTGCCGACACGAGCACTTTCGTTTCCCCAGGTTCCCCTGTCGCAGCTGCGGGCACCTCTGAGGGCTTAGATTCCTCTGCGGCACTTGCAGGCTCTGTTGGGATGGACTGTGCTTCACCGCAGGACGTAGCGCCGAACGTGAGCAGCGCACTCAGCACGGACGCGACCTTCAACCGTGGTGTCATGATGCCTCGGACGTCAGCGGTTGCCGTTTGGTTCCGGCGCTCTAAAACGTCTCCGCTCATCGGAATGATCGGGCGTTCCAGCAACGGCTATCACACGGCATTCCCATAGGGGCCGCCGTCCGGAACCGCCGGCCGGAAGATCGCGTCCCACGGGCATGAAGCCGTTCTTGCGCGTGGTGTCGTCTTGCTGGCTTGCGGGTCGTTCAACGCGTGCGCGCACGCCGGAACCAGCCCCGGCGACGACTGCGTGAGCCACTACGAGCCGGTCGCGGAGGCCGCGACCTGGCAGGGCCTTCGGGACGCGATGGTGGCGGGCGACGAGCGTGGTCGCGTCGCGTCCCTGCGCACACAGGACCGTGGGGAGGACGTCGGGGTCGGCGACGAGGACGCCGTACGCGTGGTCGACCTGGTGGGCCGCAACGGCCGGCGCCTCGCCCAGGTCGAGGTCTGGCGCACCGACGGCCGGTGGCACGCGGGCGAGTGGAGCCAGTGCATCGACTGAACGCCTCCAGCCCTCACCCCACCCGCAGATGCCGCACCAGGAAGTCGACCTGGTGCCGCACCGCGGGCTCGAAGCACTCCTTGCCCTCGAAGAGGTCGAAGTGGTCGGCCGGGTAGTGACGCACCTCGGCGCGCCCGGCGACCGCCGCCTTGGCAGCAGCGTGCGGCGGCGCACTGCGGTCGAAGTCGGCGATCTGCACCAGCAGCGGGCAGCGCAGGTGCCGCGCCTCCTTGCCGGGCCGGTGGTTGCCGAGCTCGAGGCCGACGGCCGCGTCCACCTCGTTGCGCCAGGTCGGGCCGGCGACGGACAGGTAGTCCTCGTAGAGCCCCGGGAGCGTGAGCGCACCGACCTCCCCGGGCCGCGCGACCACCGGGATCGTCACCCGACGCCCGACCCGGCTGCGCATGCCGGCGGCCGAGGAACGCAGCAGGGCGCTGGGCTTGTGGTGGCGCACCGCGAGGCGCGCGGCGGCGAGCCCGTCGACGAGCGGCACCATCGAGATCACGGCCGCGACGTCGTCGCGCCGGGCTCCCGCGGCCAGCACGTGACCGCCGGCCAGGGAGACGCCCCACAGCACGAGGCGCTGCGGGTCGACCCCGGGCAGGGCGGCCGCCGCCGTCATCGCGGCGCGGTAGTCGGCGAGCTGGGCGGCCATCGAGACGGTCTGGCGGGGCTCGCCCTCGCTCGCGCCGAACCCGCGGTAGTCGAAGGCGAGCACGTCGAGCCCGGCCGCCGCCAGCCGCTCGGCGAACGGTGCCAGCCCGCTGTCCTTGGTCCCCCCGAGACCGTGGGCCATCACCACGACCGGCCGACCGGCCGGGGTGGCGAGCGCGTCGCCGACGCCGGTGAAGTGCCAGGCGTGCAGGCGGGCCCCGTCGGGACTGGGCACCCACGTCTCGGCGTACCCGTGCGAAGCGGGGGGCACCTCGGAGCCTGGTGAGCCCTGTGAGCCCTGTGTCGCGGTCATGCGTTCCTCCCGTAGATCGTGGTCAGCCAGACATGGACGACCGCCTCGACGTGGCGGTCCCAGTCGAGCTCGGCGGCACCCTGCACGAGCCGGGCCAGCGCCCGGTCGTTGACATCGAGCAGCACGGTCGCGATCGCGTGCGGATCCGGGCCGGGTGGTGCCAGCCCCGCGGCCCGCTCGGCGGCGATGACGTCCGCGGCGATCCGTACGAACGCCTCCTGGGTGCTGTCCCACCGCTCGCGCACCGCGGGGCTGGTCGCGCGCGCCTCGAGCATCGCCCGGTAGACGTGGCGGCGCCGCTCCCAGCCGGAGAGCACGGTACGGATCGCCACGGCGACCTGGTCGCGGACCGCCCCGGCTCCGGCCAGCAGATCGGCGGCCCCCTGACCGTCGTCGTGCATCTCCTCCAGCAGCGCGGCGACGGCGTCGGCCTTGTTGTCGAAGTAGAAGTAGAACGCCGAGCGGGTCACGCCGGCGCGCCGAGACAGGTCGGCGACGTTGATGTCCTCGAGGCTGGCCGCGGGACCCGCGTCGCGCAGGTGCTCGTCGAGGGCCTCCAGCAGCGCACTGCGGCGCCGGTCGCCTCGCCCGGCGATCACGCCGATGCCGCCTGGGCCTCCCGCGCGACCCGGGCGACGAACGGCGGCGGGCCCTGCAGCCGCGCCCGCTCGACCCCGGCCGGGATCTCCTTGGCCCGCAGGTCGTGCTCGTAGATGAAGTAGTCGAGCTGCTGGGTGTGGCGCGGGCGGTCCAGGACGTGGCCGGTGTACTTCGCCTGGTCCTCGTCGATCGCGCGCTCCATCTCCGCGGGGTCCGGAAGCCGGTAGCGCCCCACGGCGTACGCCGCGAGCAGCCGGGTCTGCGCCTCCACGAACGGGAACAGCGTCGGCGTGGCCTGGGCCAGGCCGATGAACGCGAGGTCCTCCAGGCCGGGCTTGAACATCCGCTTGAACAGCCGGATCCGGTTCTCCGGGGCGCTGAGGAACTCGGGGTCGAAGAACGGGAAGGTGATGTTGTAGCCGGTCGCGTAGACGATCACGTCGAAGTCCGACGACGTGCCGTCCTCGAAGTGCACGGTGGAGCCGTCGAGGCGCGCGACGTTGCCCTTCGGGGTGATGTCGCCGGAGCCGAGGCGCAGCGGCAGCTCGACGGACTGCGTGGGGTGGGCCTCGAAGAACTTGTGGTTGGGCGCCGGCAGCCCGTAGAGCTCGGGGTTCGAGCCGGTCATGAACTGCATCTTCTGCATCGCCCAGCGCTGCCACTTCAGCGGCAGGTACGGCGTGGTCGCGTAGTACTTGTC
The DNA here is from genome assembly GCF_011420305.2 of Nocardioides ochotonae. Classification (NCBI taxonomy): domain Bacteria; kingdom Bacillati; phylum Actinomycetota; class Actinomycetes; order Propionibacteriales; family Nocardioidaceae; genus Nocardioides; species Nocardioides ochotonae. The sequence goes on from NZ_CP061769.1 coordinate 3,990,518, forward strand.
GGCCGGCAGGCCATAGGTGTATTTCGGCACGATCCAGGCGCTGGAGCGCGTCGAGAGCGTCACCTCGTTGCTCAGCGAGCGGCTGGAGAGCTCGACGGCGATGTCGGCGGCGCTGTTGCCGATGCCCACGACCAGGATCCGCTTGCCGTGGAAGTCCAGGGGGTCGCTGGGGTCGATGTAGTGGTGGGAGTGGATGGACTCGCCGGTGAACTCGCCGGGGAAGTCGGCGTAGCGCGGGTCCCAGTGGTGGCCGTTGGCGACCACGAGCAGGTCGAAGCGCCGCGTCGCGCCGGCCTGGTCGGTGATCTCCCAGCCGCCGCCGTCGAGGCGCTCGGCGTGCTCCACCCCGTTCTCGAACTCGATGTTGTCGAGGAGCCCGAACGCCTCGGCGTAGGAGTCGAGGTAGGCCTTGATCTGGGTGTGGTGCGGGAAGTCGGGGTAGTCCTCGGGCATCGGGAAGTCCTTGAAGGACAGCCGGTGCTTGGAGGTGTCGATGTGCAGCGAGCGGTAGGCGCTGCTGTGGCCGTTGGGGTTGCCGAAGGCCCAGTTGCCGCCGATCCGGTCGGAGGCCTCGAAGCAGGTGTACGGCACGCCGTAGTCGCCGAGCATCTTGCCGGCCGTCAGGCCGCTGATGCCGGCGCCGATGACGGCGGTGGTGGGACCAGGCACGAGTCCTCCAAGGAGAGCGCGGATGTCCATCCCGGGTGCAAGGATGTGACCTGACGCACAGTAGGCCCGCAGTTGACACGCGTCAACGAGCCGGCGGGACCCACGCGAACCGGGGGGACACACGACGATGAGCACTCAGCAGACCGCCGCCGTGATCGGCGGTGGCTCCGGGATCGGCGCGGCCACCGCGTTCCTGCTCGACTCGACGGGGTACGACGTCGCGATCGGCGACCTCACCACGTCGCCGGCCGTGGACGTCACCGACGAGGCGAGCGTGGCGGCCTTCCTCGACGGGGTGCTCGAGGCCCACGGGCGCCTCGACGCGGTCGTCAACACCGCCGGCACCAGCACCCTCGCCGCGGTGGCCGAGCACGACGTCGCCGACTTCCGCCGGGTGCTCGACGTGAACCTCACCGGCGCGATGACCGTGCTCAAGCACGCTGCCCGGGTCCTCGGGCCCGGCGGCGCCATCGTCTCCGTCGCCTCCCTCAACGCCCGGCAGCCCGGCGCCGGGATGGCGGCGTACTGCGCCTCCAAGGCCGGGCTGGCGATGCTGACCGAGGTCGCGGCACTGGAGCTCGGGCCCCGCGGCATCCGCGTCAACGCGGTCTCCCCCGGTCTGGTGCCGACGCCGCTGACCGCGCCCGCCCTGGACATCGACGGGATCGAGGCCGACTACCTCGCGAACACCCCGCTCGGCCGCGCCGGCACGCCCGAGGACGTCGCCGAGGCGATCGTCTACCTGCTCCGCGCGGGGTGGCTCACCGGGGAGAACCTCGACCTCAACGGCGGCGCCCACCTGATGCGCTACCCCGACCTCCCCGGACACGTCGCCCGCGCCTTCGGCTGAGCCCCGCCGCGGCCGGCATGTGGCATCGCGGACCGAACGGGGTACTCGGTCTGCATGTCAATCATCGGTTTCCTCGTCTTCGGCCTCGTCGTCGGCGCGCTCGCGCGCCTGATCAAGCCCGGCAAGCAGAACCTCTCGATCCTGGCCACGCTCGGCCTCGGTGTCGTGGGCTCCATCATCGGCGGCGTGATCGCCTCGGCGCTCGGCACCGGCGACATCTGGGAGCTCAACATCCTGGGCTCGATCGTCGCGATCGTCGCAGCGGTGCTGCTGATCGGCATCGCGGAGAGCGTCACCAGCAACAAGCGCTGACCCGACCGCCGTGCTCCACCCCCACGGAGCAGGCGCCCAGAACCATCACGCTCCGAGGAGCCCGCGCCGGTCCGGTGCGGGCTCCTCGTGCGTGCGGACCGTGCAGGCGCCACACAAGCGCCGACTCGCGCAACCATCGGGGCCGACTCGCGTCAGTCGACCATGCCCCGGCGCCGCGCGATCGCGGCCGCCTCGGTGCGCCCGGCGGCGCCGAGCTTGGCCAGGATCCGCGACACGTGCACCGACACCGTCTTGGCGCTGATGAAGAGCTGGCGGGCGATCTCGCCGTTGGAGCGGCCCTCGGCGACCAGCGCGAGGATCTCCGCCTCCCGGGGAGTCAGGGCGCCCGGCGACGCCTCGGCGCGGACCGGCGACGAGCGGAGAGTGCGCAGGTCCTCGAGGACCGGCCGCGCCCCGAGCGCCTGGGCAGCGGTGCGGGCCAGGTCGGCGCTCTCCCGCGACCCGGTCAGGTCACCGGTCGCGCGCAGGATCCCGGCGAGGGTGGTGCGCACGAGTGCCAGCTCGTGGACGTGGCCGAACTCCGCGAACGCCGCCTCGGTCTCGCGCCAGGTCTGCACCAGCGTCTCCACCGAGGTCTGCTCCCCGCACAGCCACCGGGCGCGCAGCACCTCGGCGTCGAGGCGGCGCTCCCAGGCACGGCCCTCCGGGCCCCAGTGGCCCGAGGGGTCGGTGTACTGCTCGCGCACCGTGCGCCCGTCGTCGTGCAACCGGGTCACCCGGGTGCCGATGACCTCGCGCTGCGCGGTGCTGGCGCGGGGCACCAGCGCCGCAAGCTGCTCGGCCGCCACCGCAGCGAGCCGGATCCGCGCGCTGAACCACTCGTGCCAGATGCCGCCCAGCACGTCCACCGCCTCGTCGTACGCCATTCCGACGGCGGCGGGGTCGCCCGACCGCCCGGCCTCGACGATCTCCAGGCTCGCGGCGTGGATCCCGATCGCACCCTCGCGGTGCCACAGGGCGCGCAGCTCGCGCAGCGCCGCGCTCACGTCGGCGCCGCGGGCCTGCTCCACCAGCAGGCGCATGGAGGTCAGGATCGCGGCCGGGATCGGCGGGGCGTGCTCCCCGCTGTCGGTGAGGGCGAGCATCTCCTCCCACCGACCGCGGACGTACTCGATCCAGGCCAGCTGCCAGCGCGCCTCGAAGCCGTACGGCGCCCACTGCAGCCCGGTCTCGGCGGCCCGCTCGACACCGCGCCGGAACCCCTCCGCAGCGACGTCGAGCTCCCCCCAGTCCGCGTGCGAGCGGGCCAGCAGGAAGCGGCCGCGCAGCTCGGCACCGACCGCGCCGGACTCCTCGGCCTGCGCGATCGCGTCGCGCAGCGCCGCACGCAGGCCCTCCACCGGGCCGGCCTTCTTCAGGCCCGAGAGGGTGGTGACCGCGTCGGAGACGTGCTCGCGGAGGTTGAGGCGCTCGGCGAGCGCCAGCGCGTCCATGCCGACCGCCTCGGCCTCGTCGTAGCGATCGACCGCGGCGAGGATCCTCGCGTGGGTCGCCAGCGCCCGGGCACGCAGCGGACTGTCGCCGGGCGGCGCGAGCGCGACCGCCTCGGCGGAGACCAGCGAGGGGTCGGTGTCGGTCTCGGTGATGTAGAGCGCGTTGGCCTGTGCGGCAAGCATCCGGGCGCGCTGGGCGTCGCTCGCCTGGGGCATCCGGCGCAGGTGGTCGGTGATCAGGGCGACCGCCCGCTCGGGGTCGCCGCTCGCGGTTCGCGCCTCGGCGGCGCGCACGACCAGCCGTGAGGGCTCGACGTCGTGGCAGGCCAGGCAGCGCTCGGGATCGGCCAGCAGCTCCAGCGCCTGCTCGTAGTGGTAGGCGGCCTCGTCGGGGCCACCGACACGCGTCGCCTCCTCCCCCGCCTGGATGCTCGCGCTCAGCGCGGTGTCGAGGTCGTTGGCCAGCCGGGCCTGGCGGGCCAGCTCCGCGGCCGTGCCGCGGGCGTCGCCCTTCTGCAGCGCCGCGACGTACGCCGCGTGCAGGCGGACCCGCTCGCCGGGCAGCAGGTCGTCGTAGACCGCCTCGCCGAGGAGGGCATGGCGGAAGGAGTAGGTGCCGCGCTCGGCGACCAGCACGTTCATCTCCACCGCGCCGCGCAGGCCGGCGTCGAGCGCGATCGGGTCGAGCCCGGAGACCGCCTGGATCATCTCGTGGGCGACCGAGCGGCCCCCGACGCTGGCGGTGCGCACCACCTGCCGGGCGAGGTCGTCGAGGCGGTCCAGGCGCAGCAGCAGCACGTCGGCGAGATCGGCGGGCAGCCACCGGCCCGGACCGGCGGCGGCGCTGGTGAGCTCCTCGACGAAGAACGCGTTGCCCTCGGCGCGCGCCACGACGCTGTCGGTGAGGGCGGCCAGCGCGGCGGCGCCGAGGCCGGGCGGGGCCAGCTCCGCGACCAGGCGGCGTACGGCGTCGTCGTCGAGCGGGCCGAGCGCGAGCCGCGAGACGCCCTGCACGCGCGACCACTCCGCCACCTGGCGGCGCAGCGGGTGGCGGCGGAAGAGGTCGTCGGCGCGGTAGGACACGACCAGCGCGACCGGCCCGGCGAAGGCGCGGGAGAACAGGAAGCTGAGCAGGTCCCGGGTCGAGCGGTCGGCCCAGTGGGCGTCCTCGACGATGAGCAGCAGCGGCGCCTCGGCGGCGATCCGCTCGAGCAGCACGTGCACGGCCTCGAACAGGTCGCCACGGTCGAGGGTGGCGGGGTCGGCGTCGCTGGGCTGCGCGGCCAGCACGCGGCGTCCCGGCTGCAACCGCGAGAGCGCCGGGTGGCTGCGCGCGACGGTGTCGACGACCTCGGGACGGGTCGCCCCCAGGTGGCCGAGGAGCTCCGAGAAGGGCAGGTAGGGCAGCGCGCCGTCGCCGAAGTCCAGGCAGTGCCCGGCGGCCACCTGCCAGTCGGCGGCGACCGCGAGGTCGCGCAGCTCGGTCAGCAGCCGGGTCTTGCCGACCCCGGCGTCCCCGGCGAGCAGCACCACGCCACTCGCCCCGCCCGGGTCGCGCACGCCCAGCAGCGCCGCGAGCTCGGCGAGCTCGGCGTCACGGCCGACGAGGGTCCCGCTGGTGTGTGGCACGTCCTCCATCTTGACGGTTTCGGGCCGCGAGCGCGCGCGAGAAACGGCCATCTATCGCCTCATCGGGTCGGCTCCGCCGTTGGCGCGGGTGCTCAACGTGCGTTGTCGGTGGCCTCGGCGGGCCGGCGCGCGCGGGCGCGGCGGCGGTCCCGGCGGCGGCTGCTGGCCCCGGCACGGATCCGCTCGTTGCGGTAGTCCATCTCGGATCGCCAGAACTGGTTGGTGCTCTCGTACATCTCTGCTCCCGTGCTCGCCCTCACCGGCTCTCGGTGGTGACGACGACACTGCGCGCCTGAGGTGCCCGCCCACATCGGGCAGGTTCCCTATCCCTGCCCTCCCCGTCGCCCTACGTCCCGCCTGAGGTACCTCCGGCCCTCCGCGAGTCGGCTCGTGTGGAGGTCAGCCGACCGGTCGGCCGCCGATCCAGGTGCTGCGCACCAGCGGTACGCCGGGGCGGTAGGCCAGGTGGACGTGGCTGGGCGCGTCGAGCACCTGCAGGTCCGCGCGGCGACCGGGCGCCAGCACACCGACGTCGTCGCGGTCCAGCGCGGCCGCGCCCACGACCGTCGCCGCCCGCACCGCCTCCGCCGGGGTCATGCCGAGGTCGCGCACCGCCAGGGCGATGCAGAACGGCAGGCTCGAGGTGTACGACGAGCCCGGGTTGCAGTCGCTGGCCAGCGCCACCTCGACCCCGGCGTCCAGGAGCCGGCGCGCGTCGGGCCACGGCGTGCGGGTGGAGAACTCGACCCCGGGCAGCAGCGTGGCGATGGTGCCGGAGTCGCGCAGCGCGTCGACGTCCGCGTCGGTGAGGAACGTGCAGTGGTCGACCGCGACCAGCCCCAGCTCGGCGGCCAGCCGCACGCCGGGGCCGGCGCCGAGCTGGTTGGCGTGCAGCCGGCCGCGCAACCCGGCCGCCGCCCCCGCCTCGAGCACGGCCCGGGCCTGGTCGGCGTCGAAGGCGCCCTCCTCGCAGAAGGCGTCGATCCAGCGGGCGTACGGCGCGGCCGCCTCGAGCATGGGACCGGTGACCAGCGCGACGTACTCCTCGGCGGTGCTGCCCTCGGGCACCACGTGCGCGCCGAGGAAGGTGGTCTCGTCGGTGAACTGCCGCGCGATCGCGAGGCTGCGGGCCTCGTCGCGGACGGTGAGCCCGTAGCCGCTCTTGATCTCCACGGTGGTCGTGCCCTGGGCGCGCATCTCCGCGACGTGGCGCGCGACCTGGGCGGTGAGGTGCTCGTCGCTCGCCGCCCGGGTGGCCGCCACGGTGGTGCGGATCCCGCCGGCGGCGTACGGCGTGCCGCTCATCCGGGCGCTGAACTCCGCCGCCCGGTCCCCGGCGAAGACCAGGTGGCTGTGGCTGTCGACGAACCCCGGCAGCACCGCCCGCCCGCCCACGTCGTACGCCGTGTCCGCGGCAGGTGCCTCGGCGGCCGGTCCCGCCCAGGCGACCGTGGCCCCCTCGAGGACCAGCGCCGCGCCCTCGAGGACGCCGAGCGACCCGTGGCCGAGCGACGGGTCGCCGGTGACGAGCTCGGCGATGCCGGTGAGCAGGGTGCTGGTCATCGCGCGGCCTCCTCGACCAGGCGCCACACGCCCGTCACGGCGTCGGTGACCGCGCGGCCGACGTCCGCGCGGTCGGCGGCGGTGTGGACGACGCGGCCGTCGGCGACGACGTGGGTGACGTCGGCGGGTCCGGCCGCCCAGACGGCGGTGGCCTCGTCGGCGCCGGTGCCCGCGGTGCGGGGGCTGGCGAGGTCGAGGGTGACCAGGTCGGCCCGGGCGCCCACCGCGATCCGGCCGGCGTCCGGCACCCCGAGGCTGTCGTGACGCAGCCCCGCCGCCAGCAGCTCGGCTGCGGGCCAGTGCCCGCGCCGCTCGGTGGCCAGGCGCTCGTGCAGCTCCACCGCGCGCATCTCCTCGAACGGGTCGATCACCGCGTGGCTGTCGCTGCCGAGGCTGAGCCGCACCCCTGCCTCGTGCAGGCGGCGGCCGGGGCCGATCCCGTCGCCGAGGTCGCGCTCGGTGGTCGGGCACAGGCAGCCCGTCACGCCGGCCGACCCGAGGGCGGCGACGTCACCGTCGGTGAGGTGGGTGGCGTGCACGACGGTGGTGCCGGCGTGCAGGTGGCCGGCGTCGGCGAGCACCTGCGTCGGCGTCGCGCCGAGACGCGCCAGGCACTCCTCGTTCTCCGCGCGCTGCTCGGAGAGGTGCACGTGGACCAGCGGCCCCGACCAGCGGCGCAGCTGCTCGGGCGGGACCGCGCGCACCGAGTGCAGCGCCGCCCCGACCCGCGCCGGGCCGGGCAGCGCCGCGACCCGCGCGGCCCAGGTGTCGACGTCGCCGTCGCTGAAGCGCCGCTGCACCCCTTGCGGCGGCGCCCCGAACCCACTGGAGAGGTAGCACGCGTCCAGCAGCGTCACCCGCACGCCCGCCTCCCGGCCGGCCTCGAGCAGCGCGAGGCCCATCGCGTTGGGCTCGTCGTACGCCGTCCCGTCGGGCTGGTGGTGCAGGTAGTGGAACTCCCCCACCCCGGTGATCCCGGCCGCCGCCATCTCGCGGTACGCCGCGCGCGCCAGGCAGCGCAGCGAGTCGGGGTCGAGCACCGCGGCCACGGCGTACATCTGCTCGCGCCAGGTCCAGAAGCTCCCGCCGCCGCGCCCGCCGGGGGCGACGGCCTGGGTGCGCCCGCGCAACGCGCGGTGGAACACGTGGCTGTGGGCGTTCGCCAGGCCGGGCAGGGTCAGCCCGGGCAGCCGCACCGCCGCGCCGGTCCGCTCCGGGGACGCCTCCGGCAGCACGGCGGTGAAGCGGCCGTCGGCGATCTCGACCAGCACCCCGTCGCGGGTCGCGCCGTCCACCCAGGCCCGCTCCAGGAGGTACGCCGCACTCACGGCTGCCAGCCCGGGCCGGCAAGGCGCCGCAGCGTCTCGGTGAGCGCGGCCACGCCGTGTCGGCAGTCCTCGGCCTCGGCCGACTCCTCGGGGGCGTGGCTGACCCCGGAGGGGTTGCGCACCAGCAGCATCGCGGTCGGGATGCCGGCGGCCGCGAGGACGCCGGCGTCGTGGCCGGCCTGGGAGGCCAGCAGCGGGCGGCCGTCGGCGAGCAGCCCGGCCAGCCCCGCGTCGAAGGTGACCGGTCCCGAGACCGACTCGGCCTCGACCTCGACCCGGGTGCCGTCGCGCGCGGCGCGGCCCTCGGCCTGGGCGAGGACCGCGCCCACCAGCGCGTCCAGGACGTCCGCGGACCCGGCGCGCGCGTCGAGCCAGGCGGTGACCGAGCCGGGGATCGCGTTGGTGACCCCGGGCGCGGCCGCGACCCGTCCGACGGTCGCACGCGCCCCGTGCAGGCGGGCCTGCTCGTCGGCCGCCAGCGCGGTCGAGGCGAAGGTCAGCATCGGGTCGGCGCGGTCCTCCATCCGGGTCGAGCCCGCGTGGTCGGCTCGCCCGGTGAAGCGCAGCCGCCACCGCCCGTGCGGCCAGATCCCGCTGGCCAGGCCGACCGGCGCGTCGAGATGCACCAGCCCGCGGCCCTGCTCGACGTGCAGCTCGACGAAGGCCGCCACGCCGCCGAGGACCCGGGAGCGGTCGGCCTCGAGCCCGGGCACCAGGTCGCCGAGGCGGACACCGTCGTCGTCGCGCAGCCCGCGGGCCTCGCTCCAGGCGAGCGACCCGGTGGCCAGGCGCGACCCGAGGCAGGCGCGCCCGAAGCGCGAGCCCTCCTCCTCCACGAAGAAGCCCACCCCGAGCGGCCGGACCGGCTCGAACCCCTCGGCGCGCAGCCGGTCCAGCGCCGCGAGGGCCGAGACCACGCCGAGCGGCCCGTCGTACGCACCCCCGTCGACGACGGAGTCGAGGTGGGACCCGCTGAGCACCCCGGGACCGGCGCCGGCGTCCCACCAGGCCACGGTGTTGCCGACGCCGTCGCCCACCAGACGCAGCCCGCGCGCCCGCGCCTGCTCGCCGAACCACTCCCGCATCTCGGTCTCGGCGCCGGTCCACGGCTGGCGCCGGTAGCCCCCGCCCGCGGTCCGCCCGATCGGCAGCAGGTCGGCCCACATCCGCTCGAGGTCATCAGGCACGACCACAATGCCTCCCATGGAGTTCGAGGACGTCGTACGCCGCCGCCGCATGGTCCGCCGCTACGACCCGACGCCGGTCGACCCCGCGGTCGTGGACCGCGCGCTGGCCCACGCGACTCGCGCACCCAGCGCGGGCTTCACCCAGGGCTGGGGCTTCCTGGTGCTGGACACCCCGGCTGACGTGGGCCGGTTCTGGGCCGCGACCGCCGAGGACACCGGGTCCCCGGACAGCTGGCTGGCCGGGATGATGACCGCGCCGGTGGTGATCGTGCCGTGCAGCAGCAAGGCGGCCTACCTCGGCCGCTACGCCGAGCCGGACAAGGGCTGGACCGACCGCGAGGAGGCCCGGTGGCCGGTGCCGTACTGGCACATGGACACCGCGATGGCCAGCCTGCTGGTGCTGCTGACCGCCGTCGACGTGGGCCTCGGCGGCTGCTTCTTCGGCATCCCGCCGCACCGCCTGGACCGGCTGCGCGCGGAGTTCGTGATCCCCGACGACCACGACCCGATCGGGGTGATCACGCTCGGGCACCCCGCGACCGAGCCGGGCTCCGCGGGCTCCCCCGCCCGGCGCCGGCGCCGGCCGCTGGAGGAGGTCGTCCACCGCGGCAGCTGGGGCTCGTCGGGCTGAGATCACCGGGCCAGTCCAGCGTCCCGGCGGCCCGGGGTCAACGGCCCTCGGCATGGTCGGTGCCCGCCGACCCGGTGGTCTCGACAGGACACCCCTCGCCATGGCCTGCTCGTTTGCCTCCGCACGCCTTCGGGCACCGAGGCCGGCAGCCGCCCGGACACACCGGGGGCACGATGGAGAGGTACGCACCATGGGCTACGGACTCGGCGTCTTCCTGCTGGCGATCGGGCTGATCCTGGCCTTCGCCGTCACCGACGCGATCAACAACATCGACCTCACGATGGTCGGCTACATCCTCGCCGGCGCCGGCGCGCTGATCATCGTGCTGACCGCGATCCAGCTCAACGCGCGTCGCAGCGCCACCGCGGTCTCGCGCACCACCCACGCCGACGGCCGCCAGAGCGTCAGCGAGCAGCGCCGCGACGTCGACCCGCCGGCCACCATCTGAGCCGGAAGCCTCCACGCGGGCGACCGTGGCCCCTAGCCTGCGGGCATGGTCGCTCCCGAGGACCGCTCGCGAGAGCGTGCGGTCGCCAAGCTGCAGGCGCTCGTCCGGATCCCGACGGTCAGCCACGCCGACCCGGCCGCGGTCGACACCGCGTGCTTCGAGGAGTTCCTCGTCGAGCTGGCCGCGCAGTTCCCGCTGCTCCACGAGCGACTCGAGCTGACCCGGATCCACACCCACGGGCTGCTGTTCCACTGGCCGGGCGTCACCGACGCCCGGCCAGTGGTGCTGATGGCCCACCTCGACGTGGTGCCGGTCGAGGGCGAGTGGACCCACCCACCGTTCTCCGGCGACGTGGTGGACGGGCAGATCTGGGGCCGGGGCACCCTCGACGACAAGGGCTCGCTGGTCGCGATCTGCGAGGCCGTCGAGACCCTGCTCGAGCGCGGCCACGTGCCGACGCAGGACGTGTGGCTCAGCTTCGGCTGTGACGAGGAGGTCGTCGGCGTCGCTGCCCCGATGGCCGTCGAGGAGCTGCGCCGCCGCGGCGTACGCCCCTGGATGGTGCTCGACGAGGGCGGCGCGGTGGCCAGCGAGGCGTTCCCCGGGGTCGGCGCGCCGGTCGGCGTGGTCGGCGTCGCCGAGAAGGGCGTGACGTCCTTCGCGCTGCGCGTCGAGGGCCCGGGCGGCCACGCCTCCACGCCCTCCCGCCACGGGCCGACCGCCCGGCTCGCCCGCGCGATCACCCGCCTCGAGCGCTCCCCGATGCCGCCCCGGGTCCCCGAGCCCACCCTCGAGCTGTTCCGCCGACTCGCCGCCCACGCGCCCGGCCCGCTGCGCCCGGTGATGGCCCACGCCGCCAGGGTCCGCCCGGTGCTCGCCCGGGTGCTGCTGGCCGCGGGCCCGGAGCCGGCGGCGCTCGCGCGCACGACGTTCGCGGTCACCACGCTGTCGGCCAGTCCGGCGATCAACGTGCTCGCGGCGACGGCACGGGCCGGGGTCAACGCCCGGATCGCGATCGGCGACTCGGTCGCCGGCGTGCTCGACCACGTGCGCCGCGCGGTCCGCGACGACCAGGTCCACATCGACCTGCTCGAGGCCGGCGAGCCGACACCGGTCTCCCCGACCGACGACCCGGCGTTCGGGCTGATCGAGCGCACCATCACCGAGGTGTTCCCCGACGCCGTCCCCGCGCCGTACGTGCTGATGGCGGCCACCGACGCGCGCCACTTCGCCGCGATCTGCGAGCGGGTCTACCGCTTCGCGCCGTTCCGGATGACGAGGGCGCAGCGCCAGTCCATCCACACGGTCGACGAGCACCTCGGCGTCGAGGCGTTCCTCGACGGCATCGACTTCTACCGGCTCCTCATCGAGCGGCTGCCCGCATGAGCACCCCCGCGCCGTCGCGCGCGCTGACCCCGGTGCGCGGCCTGGCCGCGGTGGTCGGCTTCCTGGTCTGCGTCGAGGTCGCCAGCGGCGTCCTCCAGGGCTACTACACCCCGATCTATCCGCAGATCGCCGAGCACCTGTCGATCGCCGAGGGCGACATCAACTGGTTCGAGGCCGCGCAGCTGATCGTGTCGGCGCTGTGCGTGCCGCTGCTGGCCCGCCTCGGCGACCTGGTCGGGCACAAGTGGGTCCTGCTGCTCTCGACCCTCGTCACCGCGCTGGGCTCGTGGGGCCTCGCGCTGGCGCCGGGCTTCTCCACCTTCCTCCTCGCCTGGGCGCTCCAGGGCGCCTACGTCGTGTGGCTGCCGATCGAGGTGGCGATCATCTACCGACGTACGGCGGGCACCGGGCGCCAGTCGCTCCTCACCCGGCGGGCCGCGGCGATCCTGGTCGGCGCGCTCGAGCTGTCGGTGATCGTGGCCGCGCTGACCTCCGGGCTGCTGGTCGAGCGGCTCTCGATGAGCACCCTGCTGATGCTGCCCGCGATCGTGGTCACGGCCTGCCTGGCGCTGATCTGGTGGGGCATCGAGGACACCCCCGGGCAGTCGACGGGCGGCATCGACTGGCACGGCCTGGGCCTGCTCACCCTCGCGCTCGGCCTGGTGATGGCCGGGCTGGTGCTGGTGCGCCTCGACGGCGCGGACAGCGTGCCCGCGTGGCTGCTGGTGCTCGCCGGGCTGGCGATGCTGGTGCCGTTCGCCCGGCTGGAGAGCCGGCTGCCCGAGCCGCTCGTCGACGTACGTCTGCTGGCCACGCCGGGCCAGTGGCCGGTGCAGCTGACCGCGTTCCTGTTCGGCATGTCGGTGCTCGGCGCGCAGATCCCGCTGTCCACCTTCGCCCAGAGCGACCCCGAGGTCGCGGGCTACGGGCTCGGCGCCTCCTCGGCGTTCGTCTCGACCCTGATCGGCGTCTACGTGCTGTGCATGGCCGCGGGCGCGCTGGGGCTGCCGCTCACCGCCCGGCTCTGCGGACCGCGGGGGGCGCTGGTGCTCTCGGCGCTGCTGGTCGCGCTCGGCTACGCGCTGTGGCTGGTCCTGCACGACACCACCGCGCAGGGCCTGGTCAACATGGCGATCATCGGCATCGGCTCGGGCGGTCTGGTGGCCGCCCTGCCCGCGACGGCCGCCGCGGCGGCCCCGCCGGAGCGCACCGGCTTCGCGACCGGCATGACCAACGCGACCAAGACCATCGGCGGTGCGATCGCCTCGGCCGTCTTCGCGATCGCGCTCACCGCCACCGGCTCCCTCGAGGGCCCCGACGCGGGCAGGGCGCCGTTCTCGGGCTACCTCACCGTCTGGGCGGTCTGCGCCGGCGCCGCCCTGCTCGCCGCGGTGGCGCTGCTCGCGCTGCCGCGCCAGGTCGCGGCCGACGTGGGCGGGTCCGCGCTGCCGGAGACCCCCGCCGGGGTCTGATCAGCGACCGCCGCGGCCCTCGGCCCGCGACCTAGGATCGGTGGCATGACCGGGACCGACCCCGACCGCGGGACCGGGCCTGGGTCCCAGGAGGAGCCCGGGCCGTCACCCGAGCGTGCGCCGTCACGCGCGGAGGAGCAGGCCGCGGCCCGCGCCCGCATCGTCCAGCAGCAGACCTGGGTCGACCTGCAGGTACGCCGCGCGATGGAGCGCGGCGACTTCGACGACCTCCCCGGCGCCGGGCGCCCGATCGAGGGGCTCGGCAGCGAGCACGACCCGGACTGGTGGCTCAAGGGACTCATCGAGCGCGAGCGGGTGGTCGTGCTCCCGCCCAGCGTCGAGCTGCGCAAGGAGGACGCCGGCCTCGAGGACCACCTCGACACCCTCAACACCGAGGGCCAGGTCCGCGAGCACCTCGAGGACTTCAACTCCCGGGTGATCGCCGCGCGCTACCGCCTCCCGGAGGGCCCACCGCTGATCACGATGCCCCGCGACGTGGACGTCGAGGTCGCCGCGTGGCAGGAGCGTCGGGCGGCCCGGCGGCTGGACCGAGGTCTCGACCAGCTCGACCGACGCACCGGGCCCGACCAGCCGCGCCGGCGCTGGTGGCAGCGCCCCCGGCGCCGCTGAGCGCAGCGGACCAGACCGGCGACGGACCCGCTCGCGGCAGCGAGACATGCCTCATACCGGGCAGTAGCCTCCCGCTGCTACGTTCCGGCCATGTCGAGCACCCAGAGTCCCAAGGACTTCTTCCGACCCCTGGCCGTCGGGGCCCCCGAGCCGCTGCGCGAGGTGCCGGCGCGGCCGAGCCGGGCCATCCACTTCTTCGACCCGAGCAACCCCAAGATGGCTGCGAAGGTGCCCGACATGGTCGGCACCGTCGACGTGCTGCTGGGCAACCTCGAGGACGCCGTCAAGGCCGACAACAAGGTCGCCGCGCGCGAGGGCCTGGTCGAGATCGCCCGGAACACTGCCAATCTCGGTGGGCAGAGCGGCCCGACGCAGCTGTGGACCCGGATCAACTCCCTCGACAGCCCGTGGGCGCTCGACGACCTGACCACGCTGGTGCCCGCGATCGGCGACAAGCTCGACGTGATCATGGTGCCGAAGGTGCAGGGCGCCGAGGACATCCACTACGTCGACCGGCTGCTCGCCCAGCTCGAGGCGAAGGCCGGCCTGACCCGCCCGATCCTCATCCACGCGATCCTCGAGACCGCCCGCGGCGTCGCGAACGTCGAGGAGATCTGCGGCGCCAGCCCGCGCATGCAGGGCCTCTCCCTCGGCCCGGCCGACCTGGCGGCCGACCGCCGCATGAAGACCACCCGCGTCGGCGGCGGCCACCCCGGCTACCTGGTGCGCCAGGACCCGGTCGCCGGCGACATCAACGGCCCGCGCACGACGTACCAGCAGGACCTGTGGCACTACACGATCGCGCGGATGGTCGACGCGTGCGCGACGCACGGGATCTACCCCTACTACGGCCCGTTCGGCGACATCACCGACGTGGTGGCCTGCGAGGACCAGTTCCGCAACGCCTTCCTGCTCGGCTGCGTCGGCACCTGGAGCCTGCACCCCAAGCAGATCGCGATCGCCAACCGCGTCTTCTCCCCGAGCGTGGAGGACGTCACGCACGCCCGTCGGGTCGCCAAGGCGATGGGCGACGGCACCGGTGCGGTGATGCTCGACGGGAAGATGGAGGACGACGCCTCGCTCAAGCAGTGCCTGGTGATGGTGGAGCTGGCCGAGCAGCTGGCCGCCATCGACCCCGAGCTCAAGAAGGCCTACGACGCGATCGAGCTGGAGGACTGAGATGAGCGAGACCACCTACACCCCGCTGCGCTCGGTGCTCTACATGCCGAGCTCCAACGCGCGGGCCCTGGAGAAGGCCACCTCGATCCCGTGCGACGCGCTGATCCTCGACCTCGAGGACGCCGTCGCCCCCGATGCCAAGGACGCCGCACGTGAGGCCGCCTGCGCCGCGGCCGCGTCGGGCGACTACGGACGGCGTACGGTCACGATCCGGGTCAACGGCCTCGGCACCGACTGGCACCACGCCGACCTCGCGGCCGCCGCGCAGGCCGGCCCGGCCGCGATCGTCGTGCCGAAGGTCAACAGCGCCGCCGAGGTCAAGCAGCTGGTGGCGGCGATGGAGCGCGCGGGGGCCCCGGAGCACACCAAGCTCTGGGCGATGATCGAGACGCCGGTGGCGATCCTCGACGTGCTCGCGATCGCCCGCGCCTCCGAGCGGCTCGCGGCGTTCGTGATCGGCACCAACGACCTGGTCAAGGAGCTCTACGCCGAGCACGTGCCGGGTCGCGCCCCGATCCTGCCCTCGCTGCACACCGCCCTGCTGGCCGCCCGCGCGGCCGGGATCGCGATCCTCGACGGCGTCTACAACGACGTGAAGGACACCGACGGGTTCCTCGCCGAGTGCCGTCAGGGCCGGGAGATGGGCTTCGACGGCAAGACCCTGATCCACCCCGGACAGGTGGCCGGCGCCAACGAGGCGTTCGCCCCCTCCGCGCAGGCGGTCGAGCACGCCCGCGGCCTCATCCAGGCGTGGGAGGACGGCCAGGGCGCCGGGGTGGTGACCTACCAGGGCCGCATGGTGGAGAACCTGCACGTCGAGTCGGCGCGGCGCACGCTGAGCATCCACGAGGCGATCCTCGCCCTCGAGGAGTGACACCGAGCCCCTCTGAGGCCCTCAGAAGCCCTCTGCGAAATGAGCGACGTTTGCGAATGTGAATGACCGGTTAACGGTCGCTCATCACCTACTAGAGGGAGTACGACATGGTTGTCCTCGGACTTATCCTGCTGATCATCGGTCTCGTGACGACGATGAACATCCTCACCACGATCGGCGCGATCCTGCTCGTGGTCGGCCTGATCCTCAACTTCGTGCCGGTCGGCGGTACGCGACGCAGGGTCTTCTGACCTGACTTCACCAGCTGCACCCTGCGAGGGGCCCCGGACCATGCGGTCCGGGGCCCCTCGCTGTCGTTGGCACCACCGGCGGCCACCCCCGGTGACCAATCCGGGTCACTCGGGCGCGCGGGTGCCTGAGCCCTGCTGGGAGCCTGCGCCGACCCCGGGGCGGAAGACCAGCAGGCCACGATCGGCGGCGGGCGGCAGCCTCACGTCCCGCAACCGTTCGTAGGAGAAGGTCGCAGAGTAGGGGCCGCTCGCCTCGTCGAGACCGCTGAACTCCGCGCGCACCAGGCGCAGCTCGTCGTCGACCCACAGGTCGTGGCTGGTCGGGACGGTCGGCTCGCTGGTGCCGTTCTCGGCGCCCTCCATCCGCAGGTGGCGCGTCGGTACGCCGTCCTCGTCGGTCTCGGTGCCCAGGTCGGCGAGGCCCGGCCGGCCCACGAACGAGCCCAGCCGGATCACCGGGTCGAGCGGCCGCAGGCCCTGCACCACCAGGGCGCCGACCGTGCTGCCGGGCTCGGTGCAGCTGTACGGGCGGGCGCTCGCCTGGATCCAGCCCGTGGCGGCGTTGCCCCAGGCGCGAACCGCCCGACCGGTCGCACGGTTGACGCACACCCGCCCGTGCGGGAGCTGGATCACCTCCCGCGTCGTACCGTCCTGCACCCAGGAGTACCGCCGCGCCGCACGGAGCGGCAGGTCCGACGACGCGTCCAGCTCGACGGTCGTCGCGGACTCCCCGCCCCTCACCACCGCGCGCACGCCGCCCCTCTCGGCGATCTCCTGCAGGAGCGCGTCGCGCACGGTCACCGCGTCGGGGTCGAGCCCGCCGCCGCCCAGCAGATCGGCCAGGCTCGCGGGCACCGCGGCCCCACCGCGCGGCGTCGGATCGTCGGCCTCGCAGCCGAGCGCGAGCACGGCGAGGAGCAGCGTGCCGAGGATGCCCGCCGAGCGCCTCACCTCAGCAGCGTAGATCTGCCGCGCGGATCTGTCGCTGCCTTCCTGTCCCCGTGCGTCGCTGGGCTCGCACCCGTCAGTGCGGGGTGGGGCGATAGATCAGCTCCTGGGTGCGCCCGTCGAGCGTGCGGCTCTCCAGCAGCTCGAGGTCAAAGTCGCCGGCGCCGCCGAAGACCGGGAGCGTGCCGGTGGTGCCCGTGATGACCGGGAAGACCGTTACCTGCACCCGGTCGACCAGGCCGGCCGCCATCAGCGCCCAGTTCAGCGAGAGGCTGCCGTGGGAGCGCAGCGGGGTGTCGGACTCCTCCTTGAGCCGGGCGACGACGTCGATGGCATCCCCCGACGCGACGGTGGCGTCGGGCCAGTCGAGGGGTCCCTCGAGCGTCGAGGACACCACGGTCGCGGGCAGGTTCGTCATCTCGGTGACCCAGGAGTCACGCACCTCGGAGTCCTCCGCGCCGGTGGACAGCATGCGCACGAAGTCCCGGAACGTCGTGGCGCCGAGGACCAGGCGCTGGTCGCCGGCGTACTGCGAGCGGCGGCGCTCGAGCAGCTCGGGCCCCTGCTTGCCCCAGTAGCCGCCCCAGTCGCCGCCGTGGCCGTAGGAGCCGTAGCCGTCGAGGCTGGCGAAGACGTCGAAGGTGTAGGTCGCGCTCATGGTGCTCCTGTCGGAAGGGTTCGGCCGGTGCATATCCGACCAGGGACCGCCCCCGAAGTCATCGGAATCGCGGACTCCGGGGAGGATGGGGGGATGGACGAGCAGAGGCGCGGCGCGGACGAGCTGCAGATCCGGATCGCGCTGGGCGCCGCCGTGGGCATCACTGCCGGGGTCGTCCTGTTCCTGATCTCGAACAGCTGGGCCATGGTCGCCGTCGGCGCGGTGCTCGGCCTCGTCACCGCCGCCGTGCCCTCCGGCCGCGGCCGGCCCGAGAAGAACGGCGCCGCCGACGCGGACTGAGGTTCCGCGCTCGCGGCGATGAGTCTGGGCCGCGGCGGTTGTCTCAGTCAGATGACGACCTTCGCGCTCGTGCACGGCTCGGGCGACGGCGGGTGGGCCTGGCACCTCGTGCAGCAGGCGCTGCGCAGCCGTGGGCACGACGCCGTCGCACCCGACCTCCCCACCGATCGCGACGACGCCACCTGGGCGGACTGCGTCGACGTGGTGGCCGAGGCCGTGGGAGCGACCACCGGCGCGGGCGGCGACGTGGTCGTGGTCGGACACTCCTCCGGCGCCTTCGTGGCGGCACTGGCCGCGGCCCGCCTGGACGCGCCGCAGGTCTTCGTCGCCGGGATGGTGCCGCGCCCCGGCGAGAGCGCACAGGACTGGTTCGCGGCGGTGGGCTGGGACGAGGCCGTCGCGGTCGGCGCCCACGACGACGGCGGACGCACCGGCAACCCGGACCCGATGGTCGTCTTCTTCCACGACGTCGCGCCCGGGCTCGCCCGCGAGGCCGTCGCCCACGAGCGCGAGACGAGCGACGCGCTGGGCGAGGTCCCGTGGCCCGGCCCCGGCCCCGCAGTCCCGGCGAGGTACGTCGTGACCACGCAGGACCGCTTCCTGCCGCCGGCGCTCCAGCGCCAGGTGGCCCGCACCCGCCTCGGGATCCGCGTGCCCGACGAGATCGCCGCCGGGCACTGCGCCCACCTCAGCCGGCCCGACGAGCTGGCCGCCGTGCTCACCGGCGCGGCCGGGTCGCCCCCGCGTCAGCGCCCGTAGCGCGGCGCCACCCGGCCGGACTCGACGAGCCAGTCGATCGTGTCGCCGATCGTGCCCACCAGCGGGATGGGAGTGACACCGAGCTCGGCGCGCGCCGCCGTGTCGTCGACCCGCGTGTCACGCAGCACGATCTCGACCCCCTCGCGGTCGGCCGGGAGGTGCCAGCGCGCAGGCAGCCGGCGCTGCAGCGCATCGAGCGCTCGGGCCTGAGGGCCCATCAGCCGACCAGGCACCAGCACGTGCGGGAAGCGGCGCCCGGTCGCCGTCGCGAACGCGGCGTACAGCTGATCGCCGTCCATGTGATGGCCGGGGACGACGAAGCGGCGCGGGCCAAGTCCGGGCTCGAGCACCCCGGCGAGCACTGCGGCGACGTCGCGCACATCGGTGACGTGCAGGCCGCCCCGTGGCCAGAGCGGGAAGCGCCCGGTGAGGATCCAGCGCAGCCGCTCGCCCTGGTCACCGCGGTAGGGGTCGCCCGGGCCGTAGACCGCCCCGGGGTAGACGGTGACCACGGGGGCGCCGGCCTCCTGCAGTCGCCGGGCGACGAGCTCGGAGGCGATCTTGGACTGGGCGTAGGGCAGGTCGATGTCGCCCAGCGGCAGGTCCGGGCCACTCCCGGCGTACCGCGTCAACGCGACGGTCGTCGACACGTGCACCACCGGGTCCAGTCCCGAGGCGACCGCCCGACCGAGCACCAGCTCGGTGGCACGCAGGTTGGTACGACGGACCTCTGCCGCACGGCGCGGGTCGAGGGAGTAGACCGCCGCCGCGTGCACCACCGCGTCGCAGCCGGCGACGGCGTCGGCGACCACCGCCTCGTCGAGGACGTCGCCCACCACGACGTCGGAGACCGCCACCTCCTGCGGGCCGAGCGAGACGGCGACCTGCTCGGGGCGGCGGACCAGCAGGCGCACCCCGTGCCCGGCGGCGGCGATCGCCGCTGCCGCGTGGCATCCCACGAAACCCGTACCGCCGGTGAGCAGCACCTTCATCTCTCGATGGTGCCGCAGTCCGCGCACGAGCGGAACCACCACCCAGCGACGGCCCCTTCACAGCGCCCGGCCCGAGGGACAGACTGCTGGGATGACCGCACAGATCGATCTGGAGGCGGCCGGGGACGCGCTGCTGGCGACGCTCGCCGGGGTCACCGACGCCGACCTCGAGCTCACCACCCCCTGCTCCGGGACCACGGTCGCCGAGCTGCTCCAGCACCTCGTCGGGCTGACGCTCGGCTTGCGGGCGACGGCCGAGAAGGAGCTCGGGGTGCTGACCGACACCAGTCCCGACGCCGACGGCTGGCCCGCCCTGGAGCCCGGCTGGCGCCCCGCCCTCGAGCGCCAGGTGCCGGCCCTGGCGCAGGCATGGCGCGAGGACGATGCCTGGCAGGGGATGACCCGGGCCGGCGGGGTGGAGCTGCCGGGAGCGGTCGCGGGGCTGGTCGCCCTCGACGAGCTGGTCCTGCACGGCTGGGACCTCGCCCGCGCCACCGGCCAGGACTACCGCCCGGACGAGGCGACGGCGGCCGCGTGCCTGGCGTTCGTGGAGGGCTTCGACACCGCCGGGACCCCGGGCCTGTTCGGCCCCGCCGTACCGGTCGACGACGGCGCCCCGCTCCTCGACCGGCTGGTCGCGCGCGCCGGGCGCGACCCGGGCTGGTCGGCAGGCTGACCCACCCGCCGACCCGGCCGGCTGCCGGCTCAGGCGTGCGCCAGCCGCGCCTCCAGCCGCGCCACGCCGGGGCCCTGCAGCATCGACAGCGCTGCCGTGGTCCGCTGGGTCATCAGCAGCGCGAGCGCCCCGGCCGAGCCGGAGACCTC
Source organism: Nocardioides ochotonae (assembly GCF_011420305.2). Lineage (NCBI taxonomy): Bacteria > Bacillati > Actinomycetota > Actinomycetes > Propionibacteriales > Nocardioidaceae > Nocardioides > Nocardioides ochotonae. The sequence goes on from NZ_CP061769.1 coordinate 4,010,863, forward strand.
CGGTCCCTCCCCCGCCGCCCAGCTCGTGCCGTCCGCACAGCACAGGCGTACGCCGGCCAGCCGGCGCCGGGCGTGGAAGGGAAAGCCCATCGACCACAGCCGCGCCAGCGCCACCCCGGCGACGACGGCGGGCACCTGGCGGTGCAGCCCCAGCGGTACCGCGATGTCCTGCCCGTGCACGACCACGTCGGGCAGGATGTTGGCGTCGACGACGAACACCGGCCTGCGGCGCGAGTCGGCGCTCTCCTCCACCGCCCGCACCAGCTCCCCGGGCGACCGCCTCGCCGCCGCCGTCCGAGTGAGGTCGCGACTCGCGTGCCAGACGTTGCCGCGAGCACGCGCCGTCGCCGCGGCCATGACCGAGAGGCTCGGCTCACCCACTGACGTCATCACCAGGTGCGCGACCACCTCGCGCACCGTCCACTCCGTGCACAGCGTCCGCGTCGCCCACTGGGCGTCGCTCAGCGTCGCGAGGGTTCGGGCCAGGCTCAGGCGTTCATCGCGGAGCAGGTCCCAGGCATCGTCGTCCATGAGAGACTCCCAACTAGTCAAGGTCTTTGACTACTCTGCGCCTTCGTGCCGCCCGCTGACAAGGGGTCTCGCATGTCCCTCCACCCGCCCGCCGAGTCCGCCCCGAGCACCGGCGTCCTGCTCCTCCTGCCCTACCGGCACCTGGAGGACCGGGTGCTGCGCGCGGTGGCCGCGGCCGGGCACGAGATCAGCCTCGCCCAGGCGCGCATCTTCCAGCGCGTGGACCCGGACGGCTCGCGGCTCACCGACCTCGCGGCCGCCGCCCAGACGAGCAAGCAGGCGGCCGGCTTCTTAGTCGACGAGCTCGAGCGGAGCGGGTACGTCGTACGCGTCCCCGATCCGCGCGACGGCCGGGCCAGGCTGATCCGGATCACCGATCGCGGCCGCGCGGTGATCGCCGTGGCGCGGGTCGAGCAGGACCGCGTCGAGGCGGAGTGGGAGGCGCACGTCGGGCCACGTCGGATGCGGGAGCTGCGCTCGACCCTCGCGCTGCTGCGCGAGATCACCGACCCGTGGGGGTAGGCCGGCGGGCTCAGGACCGGTTGCGGGCGACGGCCTCGCGGACCAGCTCCACGAACGCCGCCTCGTCGAGCAGGTCGCCCTCGCGCAGGTCGATCGCGCGCCGGGTACCGGCGCCGAGGCTGGCGTTGAAGAGGCTGGAGGGATCGTCGAGCGAGGCGCCCCGGGCGAAGGTCAGCTTGACCTTGTCCTGGTAGGTCTCGGCCGTGCAGATCAGGCCGTCGCAGGAGAAGGTCGGGACGCCCGCCGGGTTGGAGGGCTTCACCCACTTCGCCTCCTCGACCACGGCCGGCTCGGCGGCCATGATCAGCGACCGCACGGTGTCGATGGTCTCGCTGCGCCAGTCCTCGCTCATCTTCTCGACCCTACGCCGGTCCGCAGCCTGCGTCAGCGGGTGAGACGGCGGGCGTCGGGGGTCTGCGCCCAGGCCTGGAATCCGCCGACGAGGTCGGTGGCGCGCGCGAGCCCGAGCTGCTGCAGCGTGTGCGCCGCGAGGCTGGAGCTGTAGCCCTGGTCGCACACCAGCACGATGCGCCGGTGCGGGTCGTCGGCGCCCGGCAGGCGGTGCGGGCTGGTCGGGTCGAGGCGCCACTCGAGCACGTTGCGCCCGATCACCACCGCGCCCGGCAGCTCGCCGTCGCGGTCGCGCAGCTCGAGCGGGCGGATGTCGACGATCAGGGCACCCTCGGCGCGCACGGCGGGCAGGTCCTCCGCCGCGACCCGGTCGAGCCCGCTCCGGCTCTGCTCGAGAAGGCGGCTGATCGCCGAGCCGTCGGTGGTGGTCATGGCCCGACGATACGGAGCGGTCCGGCGCAGCGCGAGGGCTTCAGGTGACCGGCCGCTGCGCCAGCACCGACGCCTGGTCGTCGAGCTCGCCGTCCCGCGCCCGGCGTACCAACCGGGCGAGCTCGCGCAGCCCCGCCGCTGCGAGCCAGTCGCTCACCTGGTCGGCGGCGACGAGGTGGCGCTCCAGCTCGATCTCGTGCCCGACGGTGCGGTACGCCGGGGCGACGTCCCGCGTGCCGGCACCGGCCTGGAACCCGATCAGCAGATGCCCCCCGGGTCGCAGCACCCGGGACGCCTCGGCGAGCAGGCGTGGCTGGCCCGCGGGCGGGGTGTGGATGGTCGAGTACCAGAGCAGGACGGCGTCGAAGCGCGCGTCGGCGTACGGCAGCGCGGCCAGCGATCCGACGACCACCGGCAGGCCGGGACTCCCCCGGTGGGCTTGGCCGGCCATACCCGGGGAAAGGTCGACGCCCGCGACCCGACACCCCCGTGCGAGGAGGTGGCGACCGACCCGCCCGGTGCCACACCCTGCGTCCAGCACCAGCGGCGGCCCCTCCTCGCCCCGGGCGCCGGTGACCGCCTCCACGAAGGCGTCGAGCATCGCCAGGTCCAGCGGCGCCTCGGCCGCGAGGTCCGCGAAGTACGCCGCGTAGTCGGCGGCCACCGTGTCGTAGGCACCGCGCACGCCGCGCTCGAGCTCGTCTGGCGTCACGGGCGACAGGCTCGCACACGTCGACCCGGCGGGCACCCCGCGCGGATAGTCCGCCACACCACGGTCGTCCGCGGGCCAGAACGCGACCCCTGTGTGGCGGACTATCCCGACACGACACAGACATTGTTTGCTGATCCAGCAAGGATGTTTGCCCTAACGCCACCCGGAGGGCACGCTGGACCCGTGAGCGAGCACCAGCACGACGAGACCTCCGCGACCGACTACTTCGAGCCGCAGGGCTGGGAGGAGCGCTACTCCTCCGACGAGCAGATGTGGAGCGGCGAACCGAACCCTCAACTGGTCGCCGAGGCCTCCCGCCTCACACCCGGGACCGCGCTGGACGTGGGCTGCGGCGAGGGCGGGGACGTCATCTGGCTGGCCCAGCACGGCTGGCGGGTCACCGGCGCGGACTTCTCGGCCAACGGCCTGGCCCGCGCGGCCCGCCACGCCGAGCAGGCCGGGGTCGCCGAGCGCACCGACTGGTGGCAGGTCGACGCCCGCACCTTCGACCCGGCCGGGCGCACCTTCGACCTGGTCACCACGCACTTCCTGCACCCGCCGGAGGGCGGGATGGTGGAGGTGACCCGTCGCCTCGCGGCGGCGGTCGCCCCGGGCGGGTACCTGCTGGTCGTCGGGCACGCGCCGTCGGAGACCTCGGCGCACCGGAGCCCCGCCCAGCACCGCGCGATGTTCCTCGCCGCGGACCTGCTGCCCGCGCTCCCCGACGACTTCGAGGTCGTGCTTGCCGAGCAGCGTCCGCGCACGGTGACCCGCGACGGGGTCACCCACGACATCGCCGACTCCACGCTCCTGGCCCGCCGGGTCTCCACCAGCTGAGTTCGGCTGAGGCCGGACCCGCGGTCAGAAGCCGCGCGGCATCACCCGCGCGTCCGGGCCCGGGAAGCACAATCCCTCGCGCCCGTCGCCCCAGCGCACCATGAACGGCGGACCGCCGTCCGGGCCCTGCACCTCGATGATCTCGCCCTCGCGCCGGTGCGTCTCGGCCGAGTTGCTCTCCACGACCAGCTGGTCGCCCACGTTCGCCTTCATCTGCCCACCTCCTGCGGTGCTTCCCACGATGCGCCTCCGACGGGCGAGGAGGCAACAGGTTGACGGGAGCCTGCTGCGGATCCGCACTCAGGGGCGGCCGGCGTGCGGCGCGGGGGCGCGGACGGTGAGCACCTCCGCTCCCAGTCGGTGGCGACGATGTGGAGCGTGCGCCCGTCGAGGCCGCCGAGCATGCAGGCGAAGCAGCCCGGTCCACCTCGACGGCGTCCAGGACCCGCCCACCCTCGGCGACCCGACGGCAGTGCTGGTGCGGAACGTCGGCGTACCAGACCGCACCCTCGGCATCGAGGCAGATCCCGTCAGGGGTCACCGCCATGCCGTCGGGCAGCCAGTCGATCGAGATCGGCAGCCCATCGACCCGGGCATGTTCACGAAGACCCGGCCGCGCGGGTCGACGACGATCTCGTTCCACGGCCGGCCGGTGCCGCCGTACGCCGCGAGGTCGGGACCGACCACGACGCCGCGCGGGGTCGTGCAGACCTCGCGACGCCCGGCGCCGTCGATCGTGAGCACCTCCCCGGCCCCGCAGGCGTAGCGTGGACAGACCCGCCCGGAACGGTCCGGGCCGATCCTCGGTGGCAGCCATGGCAGCGGGACACAAGCAGACCCAGCCGACGAGATCGCGCCGCGCCGTGATGGCCACGCCCCCGGGAGCCGGGCGCGGCACCTGGGCGATGGGCTCGCTCTTCGAGCACCTCGTCGGCCCGGGGCAGAGCGAGGGCGCCCTCGGCGCCGCGCTGGTGACCCAGCCGCCGGGCATCGCCACCCCGCTGCATCGCCACTCCCGCGAGGCCGAAGCGCTCTACCTGTTCGAGGGCGAGATGAGCTACCGCGCGGGCGACACGACGTACGAGCTGACCGCGGGCTGGTTCCTCTTCCTCCCGCGCGGGCTGCCGCACGCCTTCCGGATCCGCGGCGAGCAGCCGGCGCGCTTCCTCAGCCTGACCCTGCCCGGCGGGCTGCTCGAGCTGTACGACGAGGTGGGGGTGCCGGCGACCGCGATGCGGATCCCGGGCGAGGGCGAGGGGCGGACCGCGGAGGAGGAGATCGGGCGCTGGAACGAGGTCGCGCCGCGCTACGGCCTGGAGGTGCTCGGTCCGCCGATCCCGGAGTGAGTCAGGAGCGCACGTGCATCCGCTCGCCCTGGGGGCCGTAGACGGCCAGCGCCTCGGCGGGGGCCGGCCCGGGGTTGCTGAGCCAGTGCGGCGTACGGGTGTCGAACTCGACGACCTCGCCCGGCGCCAGCAGCAGGTCGCGGGTGCCGAGCACCAGCCGCAACCGACCGGACAGCACGTAGAGCCACTCGTAGCCCTCGTGGGTGCGCAGGTCCGGCACCGCGTCGGGGCGCGGCGGCAGCACCTGCTTGTAGGCCTGGAGCCCGCCCGGGCGGCGGGTCAGCGGCAGGAACGTCATCCCGTGGCGCTGCACCGGCCGCGAGCGCACCCGCGGGTCGCCGGTCTCCGGGGCGTCGACGAGGTCGTCGAGGGAGACCCGGTGCGCCTTCGCCAGCGCGAGCAGCAGCTCCAGGGTGGGCTTGCGCCCGCCCGACTCCAGCCGCGAGAGCGTGCTCACCGAGATCCCGGTCTCGGCCGACAGGTCGGCCAAGGTGGCCTCCCGCTCCAGGCGCAGCTGGCGCAGCCGCGGGCCCACCTGCTGGAGCGCGGCGGCCATGTCGTCGTCGGTGACCATTCCCGCAGTTTGCCGCTATGGCAAGGATGTTTGTCAACCGCGCCGGTCGCTCGGAGACTCGTGGGATGAACCCGGCACCCGATCCCCTGCCGCCCGTCGAGCACGACGTGGTGGTCGTCGGCGGCGGGGCGGCCGCCCTCAGCGGCGCCCTCGCCCTGGGCCGCTCGCGCCGTTCCGTGCTGGTCCTCGACGCGGGCGAGCCCCGCAACGCCCCGGCCGCCCATGCCCACAACTACCTCGGTCGCGAGGGCGTGCCGCCCCGCGAGCTGCTCGCGATCGGCCGCGAGGAGGTCGCGCAGTACGGCGTACAGGTCCTCGAGGCGCGGGTCGCCGGCGTACGCACGCGGGACGGCGACGACCTCGCCTTCACCGTCACCACCGACGACGGGCGCGAGCACTCCGCCCGCCGGGTGCTGGTGGCCACCGGGCTGGTCGACGTGCTCCCCGACGTGCCTGGACTGGCCGAGCGCTGGGGCCGCGACGTGCTGCACTGCCCCTACTGCCACGGCTGGGAGGTGCGCGGGCAGCGGGTGGTGGTGTTGGCCACCGGCCCGATGGCGACGCACCAGGCGCTGCTCTTCCGCCAGCTCACCGAGCACGTCACGGTCGTGGTCGCGGACCCCGCGGCGCACCCGGGCCAGGACGACCTCGAGCGGCTCGCCGCTCGGGGCATCGCGGTGCTGAGTGACCCGCCGGTGGAGGTGCTGAGCATCGACGGCGTGCTGAGCGGCCTGCGGCTGGCTTCCGGGGAGGTGCTGGCCTGCGACGCGGTGGTGGTCTCCCCACGCTTCGAGGCCCGCGCCGACTTCCTCGCGCCCCTGGGCCTCACCGCCGAACCCTTCGAGGCGGGCGGGGTCCTGCTCGGCACGGCGGTGCCCGCGGACCCCACCGGCGCGACCGCCGTACCGGGGGTGTGGGTCGCCGGCAACGTCGCCGACCCGACGGCCCAGGTGATCGCCGCCGCGGCCGCCGGCCTGCGCGCCGGCGCGATGATCAACGCCGACCTGGTCGAGGAGGAGACCCGGGCTGCCGTCGCCGCCCGGCGGACGCTCGCCTGATCAGCGGATGGCGGTGCTCCCCAGTCACCTGCTGACCGCAGGACACCGCCATCTGCGAAAGCGTGGGCTCAGCCGCGGCGCTCGTGCAGCCGCTGCTGGGCTGCGGGGAGGTAGGCCAGGCACGGCGCCTCGGCGCCCGGGTGCTTCTCGTGGAGGTGGAAGATCCAGCGGTCCATCGCGGCCATGTAGCCGTTGTCCTCGCCGGCGCGATGCGTCGACCACGGGCCCCGGCCCTTCACGGTGCACTCGGTGCAGGTGAACCGGTAGAGGAACTCCTTGTCCGGGCCGAGGTCGATCTTCACCTTCGCCAGCGGACCCGCCTCCGCAGCGGCCTTGCGCTCGCGCGCCGAACGGCTCGCCACCATGTCACCACACCCCTTGTCCTCGACCCCGCAGCCTACGCGGGGGCTAGACCCCCGGGACCACCCGGATCTCCCGCACCGCGCCGCCGTCGAGGGCGGCGAGCGCCTCCTGGTACGCCGGGCCGTCGTGGGCGGCGCGGGCGGCCTCGACGGAGTCGAAGCGGATGACGACCGTGCGGGTCGTCTCGCCGGCCTCCCAGGTCTGCTCGGGCAGGGCCCGGGCGAGGAAGGTGCCGCCGGCGGCCTCGAGGGCGGGGCCGGCGAGCGCGGCGTACGCCGCCATCTTCGACTCGTCGAGGACCTCGCGGTAGATGCTGATCCAGTAAGCGCTCATGGGGCCATCCTCGCCGACCGCCCGACATCCGGGCCGCCCGACATCCCGACAGCCCCACCTCACCGCGGCACGTGCAGCCCCTGCTCCTGCGCCACCCGCTCCGCGATCTCGTAGCCCGCGTCGACGTGGCGGAACACCCCCATGGCGGGGTCGTTGGTGAGCACCCGCTCGAGCTTCTCGGCGGCCAGGTCCGTGCCGTCGGCGACGCAGACCTGGCCGGCGTGCAGGGAGCGGCCCATCCCGACGCCGCCGCCGTGGTGGAAGGAGACCCAGGTGGCGCCCGAGGCGGTGTTGACCAGGGCGTTGAGCACCGCCCAGTCGGCGATCGCGTCGGAGCCGTCGGCCATGGCCTCCGTCTCGCGGTACGGCGAGGCGACCGAGCCGCAGTCGAGGTGGTCGCGGCCGATGACCACCGGCGCGCGCAGCTCGCCGGTGCGCACCATCTCGTTGAACCGCAGCCCGGCGAGGTGGCGCTGCCCGTAGCCCAGCCAGCAGATCCGCGCCGGAAGCCCCTGGAACGCCACCCGCTCCTGGGCCAGCGTGATCCAGCGCCGCAGCCGCTCGTCATCGGGGAACAGCTCGAGGACCGCCGCGTCGGTGGCCGCGATGTCGGCGGGGTCGCCGGACAGCGCCGCCCAGCGGAACGGGCCCTTGCCCTGGCAGAACAGCGGGCGGATGTAGGCGGGCACGAAGCCGGGGATGTCGAAGGCGCGGGCGCAGCCGCCCTTGCGCGCCTCGTCGCGGATCGAGTTGCCGTAGTCGAAGACCTCCGCGCCCCGGTCGGCGAACGCGACCATCGCCCCCACCTGGGCGGCCATCGAGGCCCGCGCCCGCTCGGTGAAGCCCGCGGGGTCCTCGCCCGCGACCCGCCGCCAGTCCTCGAAGGCGACCCCGACGGGCAGGTAGGCCAGCGGGTCGTGCGCGGAGGTCTGGTCGGTGACCACGTCGATGGGCGCCCCCGCCGCCTGCAGCGCGGGGAAGACCTCCGCGGCGTTGCCGAGCAGGCCGATCGACAGCGCCCGCCGCTCGTCGCGCGCGGCGACCGCCAGCGCGAGCGCGTGCTCCAGCGACTCCGCACGCACGTCGAGATAGCGGTGCTCGAGGCGGCGTTCGATGCGGCCGGGGTCGACCTCGACGCAGATCGCCACCCCGTCGTTCATGGTCACCGCCAGCGGCTGGGCGCCACCCATCCCGCCGAGGCCCCCGGTGAGCGTGATGGTCCCGGCCAGCGTGCCGCCAAAGCGCTTGTCGGCCACCGCCGCGAACGTCTCGAAGGTGCCCTGGAGGATCCCCTGGGTGCCGATGTAGATCCACGACCCGGCGGTCATCTGTCCGTACATCGTCAGCCCGAGGTCCTCGAGGCGGCGGAACTCCTCCCAGTTCGCCCAGTCGCCGACCAGGTTGGAGTTCGCGATCAGCACCCGCGGCGCCCACGCGTGGGTGCGCACCACCCCGACCGGCTTGCCCGACTGCACGAGCATCGTCTCGTCGTCGCCGAGCGTGGTCAGGGTCCGCACCAGCGCGTCGTACGCCGCCCAACTGCGCGCGGCCTTGCCGGTGCCGCCGTAGACGACCAGGTCCTCGGGGCGCTCCGCGACCTCCGGGTCGAGGTTGTTCATCAGCATCCGCAGCGCGGCCTCGGTCTGCCACGAGCGCGCCGTCAGCCCGCTGCCACGCGCCGCCCGGGTGGGCCCTCGCTCGTTCATCGCAGCTCTCCGATCCGTTCCTCGGCGGCGGCGACCACGGCGCCGGAGCGCACGAGGTCGACCGCCCTCTCGATCTCCGGCGCCAGGAACCGATCCGGTCCCGGTCCCGGCACTCCCGCGCCGCGCAGCAACGCGACCACCGCACCGGTCCCCGCGGCCGGGGTCAGCGGGGCGCGCAGGTCGAGGGCCCGCGCCGCGGTCAGCACCTCGATGGCCACCACCCGGCGGAGCCCCTCGATGCTGCGACGCAGCTTGCGCGCGGCCGACCAGCCCATCGAGACGTGGTCCTCCTGCATCGCACTGGAGGGGATCGAGTCGACCGATGCGGGCACCGCCAGCCGTTTCAGCTCCGAGACCACGGCCGCCTGGGTGTACTGCGCGATCATGTGGCCGCTGTCGACGCCCGGGTCTGCGGCGAGGAACGCCGGCAGCCCGTGGCTGCGCGCGACGTCGAGGAACCGGTCGGTACGCCGCTCGCTCATCGACGCCACGTCGGCGGCCGCGATGGCGAGGAAGTCCAGCACGTAGCCCAGCGGCGCCCCGTGGAAGTTGCCGTTGGACTCCACCCCTTCCCCGAGCACCACCGGGTTGTCGATGGCGGCGGCCAGCTCGCGCCCGGCGACGGTCGCGGCGTGCTCGACGGTGTCGCGGGCCGCGCCGTGGACCTGCGGCGCGCACCGCAGGGAGTAGGCATCCTGCACCCGGTTGCAGTCCGGGCCGCGGTGCGAGGCCACCACCCCGGAGCCGGCGAGCAGGGTGCGCAGGTTGGCGGCGGAGTCGGCCTGGCCCGGGTGCGGACGCAGCGCCTGGAGCTCGGCGGCGAAGACCCGGTCGGTGCCGAGCAGCGCCTCCACCGACATCGCTGCGGCGACGTCGGCGGTGCGCAGCGTCAGGCGCAGGTCCTCCAGCGCCAGCACCAGCATGCCGAGCATGCCGTCGGTGCCGTTGATCAGCGCGAGTCCCTCCTTGGCGCCCAGCTCGACGGGGACCAGCCCGGCCTCGGCGAGCGCCTCCGCGGCCGGACGCAGCGCCCCGGAGCGGTCGCGCACCGGACCCTCGCCGAGCAGCGCCAGCGCGCAGTGCGCCAGCGGCGCGAGGTCGCCGGAGCACCCGAGCGAGCCGTGCTCGTGCACCACCGGGGTGATCCCGTGGCTCAGCAGCCCGGCCAGCAGCTCGGCGGTCCCCGGACGCACGCCGGTGTGACCGGTCGCGAGGGTGGAGAGGCGCAGCAGCATCAGCGCCCGCACCACCTCGCGCTCCACCTCCGGACCCGATCCCGCGGCGTGCGAGCGGACCAGGGAGCGCTGCAGCCGGGCGCGCTCGGGCAACGGCACGTGCCGGGTCGCGAGCGCTCCGAACCCGGTCGAGACGCCGTACGCCGGGTCGGGGGCGGCGGCCAGGGCGTCGACGGTCCGCCGCCCGCGCACGATCGCGGCGCGGGCGGCCGCGGAGAGCTCCACCGCGGCACCGTCCCGCGCCACCGCGACCAGGTCGGCGGGGCTGACCGGGGCGACGTCGACGACCACTGTGCTGACCATCGCCCCATCCAACGCCCGGGAGACCGGCGCGTCGACCCCCTGCGGGACCCGGCGCACTGGTCCGTACCACTGCCGCCGCCTCGGCCTCCGCGGTCACACGACGGCGGGGCGCGGGTAGGGATCTCGCGCGAATGCGTAGCCCGACACGAAGTAACTCGTTGTCCGGTCATCCCCCACCCCCTCTTGTCAGGAGCCTCCATGCGCCGTCTGCTGCCCCTCGGCACCGCGCTCGCGATCGCGCTCGTCCTGCCGGCCCTGCCCGCAGCCCAGGCCGCACCCGCCCCCACCCCGGTGAAGGCCTCGTCCGAACGGACGATCATCACCACCGCGGCGACCTCGAAGTCCGCCACGACCAAGAAGGGGCGCTTCACCGAGTTCGCCCTGGCCGGCGGCGGCTACGGCACCCGGGTCGAGGGCGGCGACCTGCCTGCCTCCTCGGGTCGTACGGCGCACAAGGTCATCGGCTGCACCAACGAGGTCGGGCTCAAGCGCCAGAACAGCCTCGCCGGCGTCACCATCCCCGGTCTCGGCGAGGTCGGCGCGATCAAGACCACCAACCGCACCCGCCGCTACAAGTCGGGCCGCGTCGCATCGATCACCACCCAGAAGATCGCCGGCATCACGCTGGCCAACAACGCCTTCGGCAAGCTCGAGCTCGGCGCGATCAGCACCCGCGCCGAGGCCTACCACGACCCGAAGTCCGGCTTCGGCACCAATGTCTCGACCAACCTGCTCAGCCTCTGGTTCACCCCCCAGGGCGGCAAGCGGACCGGGTTCGACGTCCCGCTGCCCGGCCAGCCGGTCAACATCCCCGGCCTCGGCCGCGTCTCCCTGGGCAACAAGGAGAGCGTCGTCAACAAGTCGCGCGCCGTCGCCCGCGCCGACGCGCTCGAGGTCTACATCGCCCCGACCAAGACCCGCATCCGGGTCGCGCACAGCTCGGCGAAGATCTTCAGCGACATCCGGACCGGCCTGTTCCGCGGCCGCGCCGGCACCCTCGAGGCCAAGGCCCTGGCCGGCCTGCTCGACGTCGGTCGCACCCAGAACATCGTGATGCCGTGCTCGGGCACCGGCGGCAAGGTCAAGAAGGACTCGGTGCTCGACGTCGACCTGCCCGGCGTCCTGGAGGTCTCGGTGGGCGGCAGCCGCCAGATGGGCAAGCAGAACGCCCGTCGCGCCTGGGGCCATGAGGAGTCCAGCCTGGCCCGCGTCGCACTCGGCGGCGACCTGCTCGTCATCGACGGCATCAAGGCCTCGGTGAAGGCCAACCGGCTGCGCTCGCAGAAGCCGAACAGCCGCACCCAGGTCGACACGTCCGGCACCACGGTCGGCAGCATCACCCTCAACGGCCAGAAGCTGAGCCTGCCGAAGGACATCCCCTCGATCGAGATCCCCGGCCTGCCGCTGCTCTCGGTGAAGTTCAACGTCATCGAGCGGGGCAAGTGGGGGGCCAAGGCGATCGCCGTCCAGCTCAGCGTGCTCGACGCCAGCAGCGAGCTCTACGGCGCCAAGATCAACCTGGGCACCGCGATGCTGAAGATCTACGACGCCAAGCGCTGAGCGACCCGCACCACTCGCATCACCCAGCACCACCTCGCCGGGCGGGGACCCACGGGTCCCCGCCCGTTCGTCCGGTCCGGTCGTCCTACCCGGCGAGACAGGGAGACACGCATCACACCGAGGTCGCCCCGCAGGTCAGGATCGGACTCGCACGGCATGTTACCGACGGGTAGAGTCGCTCTCATGCCGAGCGGGCGACCACCGCTCTGGGCGAGCCCCCTAGGCTCGCGATCGTGCCCGGTGCCGGGCACGCACCACGACGAGGAGCCGTAGTCCATGCAGATCTTCGCCATCGTTGTCTCGTTGGCCTTCACCGTCGTCGCCGTCACCATGACCGCGATCGCCGTCCGCAGCATCCTTGCGACCCTGCGCGTCGGTGGCCCGACCACGGGCCGCACCGACCAGCCGGGGCGCCGCTCCTGGACGATGGTCAAGGAGACGTTGGGTCACACCCGGATGCTCCAGTGGCACTGGGTCGGCATCATGCACTGGTTCGTCTACGCCGGGTTCATCGTGCTCAGCGGCGCGGTGCTGACCGGTTACTTCCAGCTGTTCAAGCCGGACTTCGCGCTGCCGCTCATCGGCCACTTCTTCCTCTACGAGTGGGTCAGCGAGGGCCTCGGCCTGCTGAGCACCGTCGGCATCGTCTTCCTGATCATCTACCGCCAGGTGAACCACCCCCGGCGCAAGGGGAAGAAGAGCCGCTTCTACGGCTCCAACTTCTGGCAGGCCTACTTCGTCGAGGCCATGGCGCTGCTCGAGGGCTCCGCGATCCTCTTCATCCGCGGCGCGGAGTACAACCTGGGCCGGATCGCCAGCGACCACCCCGAGGACTTCGACGCCTTCCACTTCCCGATCAGCTCGGTCGTCGGTGACGCGATCTTCCCGACCTCCGCCGGCTCCGAGGGCACCCTCGAGACCATCATCGTCGTCATCGCGATGCTCAAGATCGTGACCGCGATGATCTGGCTGATGGTGATCGCCAACAACCTCACGATGGGCGTCGCCTGGCACCGCTTCACCGCCTGGCCCAACATCTGGTTCAAGCGCGAGGGCTCCGGTCGCACCGCCCTCGGCGCGATGAAGCCGCTCACCAACGACGGCAAGGCCGTCACGCTCGACGACATCGACGACCTCGACGAGGACGCGACGCTGGGTGTCGGCAAGATCGAGGACTACTCCTGGAAGGGCATCCTCGACTTCACGACCTGCACCGAGTGCGGTCGCTGCCAGAGCCAGTGCCCGGCCTGGAACACCGACAAGCCTCTGTCCCCGAAGCTGCTGATCACCGCCATGCGCGACCACGCCTACGCCAAGGCGCCGTACAGCACCGCCGGCGGCGAGGGCAGCGAGGCGGCCACCGCGCTGCTGGAGAAGGACGAGGTGCTGGCCCGCGAGGCCGAGCGCCCGCTCGTCGGCAAGACCGACCCCGACGAGTGGTTCTACATGCCGGAGTCCGGCTCCGCGGTGATCGACGAGGACGTGCTCTGGTCGTGCACCTCGTGCGGCGCCTGCGTCCAGCAGTGCCCCGTCGACATCGAGCACGTCGACCACATCATGGACATGCGCCGCTACCAGGTGCTCGTGGAGTCGAACTTCCCCGCCGAGCTCAACGGGCTGTTCAAGGGCCTGGAGAACAAGGGCAACCCGTGGAACATGTCCGCGAACGCCCGCCTCGACTGGGCCAAGGACCTGCCCTTCGACGTCAAGGTCGTCGGTGACGACATCGAGTCGCTCGAAGAGGTCGACTGGCTGTTCTGGGTCGGCTGCGCCGGCGCCTACGAGGACCGCGCCAAGAAGACCACCCGCGCGGTCGCCGAGCTGCTCGACATGGCCGGCGTCTCCTTCGGCGTCCTCGGCAACGGCGAGACCTGCACCGGCGACCCGGCGCGGCGCGCCGGCAACGAGTTCGTCTTCCAGGGCCTGGCCACCCAGAACGTCGAGACGTTCAAGGAGTACAAGGTCAAGAAGGCCGTCACGACCTGTGCGCACTGCTTCAACACGCTCAAGAACGAGTACAAGGAGTTCGGCATCGAGCTGGAGGTGGTCCACCACACCCAGCTGCTGAACCGCCTGGTCCGCGAGGGCAAGCTGACGCCGGTCAACGACGGCGCCGGCGCCCACAAGCGCACGATCACCTACCACGACCCCTGCTACATCGGTCGCCACAACGGCGTCTACGAGCCGCCGCGCGAGCTGCTCCAGGTGCTCCCGGGCGCCGAGGTCCGCGAGATGGAGCGCAACTCCGAGCGGTCCTTCTGCTGCGGCGCCGGTGGCGCTCGCATGTGGATGGAGGAGAACCTCGGCGAGCGGATCAACGTCAACCGCACCGTGGAGGCCGTCGGCACCGGTGCCGACCAGATCGCGACCGGTTGCCCGTTCTGCCGCGTGATGCTCTCCGACGGCCTCACCGCCCAGCAGGCCAAGGGCGAGGCCCGCGAGGAGGTCGAGGTCCTCGACGTCGCGCAGATGCTGCTCGCCTCGGTCAAGGGCGAGATGGCCACCAAGCTCGCACCGGGCGCCGGCGCGGCTCCGGTCGCGGCGCCCGCTCCCGCGGCGAAGGCCGCCGGTACGGCGAAGTCCGCCGGGACCGACGCGGACGTGGCGACGAAGGCCGAGCCCGAGTCGGGCGACGTCACCCAGACCGAGAACACCGTGACCGCGACCGAGGACGCCGGCCCGGCGGCCAAGGCCTCCGGCGGCTCCTCGCTCTTCGACGACGCCTCCTCGATGTTCGACGAGCCGACCACCGCGAAGGCCGGGAAGCCGGTCGCCCAGGAGGCGCAGGACGCCAAGCCCGCCTCCAGCGGCGGCTCGCTGTTCGATCTCGGGGGTGACGAGCCGGCTGCTGAGGCTGCTCCGGCGGCCCCGACGAAGGCTGCTCCGGCGAAGACCGCCAAGACCGAGACCGACCTCGGCTCCGGCGGTTCGCTGTTCGACCTGGGCGGCGATGAGCCGGCTGCTCCCGCGGCCGCGCCTGCGCCGGCTGAGGCCAAGGCCGAGGCCAAGGCTGAGCCTGCCAAGGCGGAGCCCGCCGCGGCGGCGCCTGCCAAGGCGGAGGTCCACCTGGGTGCCGGAGGTTCGCTGTTCGACCTGGTCGCCGAGGAGCCGGCTGCTCCGGCTGCTCCGGCTGCCGAGACCAAGGCGGAGCCTGTCGAGACTGTCGCGACCAAGGCGGAGCCCGCCCCCGCGGCCACCGAGCCGCAGGCCGACGTCGACTTCGACAACCTCGGCTCGCTGTTCGACCTGTCCGCTCCCGAGGCGGCACCGGCTCCCGCTCCGGCCGCACCGGCTCCGGCGGACGAGGCCCCGGCCGCGCCCGCCCCGGTCGAGACCCCGGTCGAGGCTCCGGCCGAGCCCGAGCCGGTCGCGGAGGCTGCGCCCGCAACGCCCGCCCCGGTCGTGGCCGACTCCCCCGCCCCGGCGACGGACGTCGACTTCGACAACCTCGGCTCGCTGTTCGACATCGCGGCCCCCGAGCCGGCTGCGGCTCCGGCGGCTCCGGCAGCTCCGGCAGCTCCTGCGGCTGAGGCCCCCGAGGCCGCACCCGAGCCGCAGGCCGAGGTGGCAGCTCCCGAGCAGCCCAGCGGCGCCGAGGTCAGCGAGGCGGCCACCCAGGCCGCGAGCGAAGCCCCGGCCGAGCCGGTCACCGAGGACGAGCCGGCCTCGCAGCCGGAGACCCCCGCGGACGCCGACGTCGAGCCCGAGGCCCCGGCCGAGGACACCAAGCCGGCCCCGGCCGTCAACGGCGAGGCGCACCAGCCCCGCACTGACGTGGACATCCACGGCAGCGGGTCGCTGTTCGACCTCTGATCAACTGATCACGACCGACGGGTCGTGCGGACGGGACGCCTCGGCGCCCTCCGTACGGCCCGTTCGTCGTTCCCGACGCGATTGGTCACGAACGACACCGCAACGCCCCGAACTGTTGTCGTTGGGGACCAAACGACAGGGTCCCGCGCCCCGGCGCCCGCCCCCACGACGCGCGCGCCAGCTCAGCGCCCGGCACCACCGCCCACCGGGGCACCCAGGCCCCGAATGGTCACGAACGACACCGAAGACCCCCGAAACGTTGTCGTTGGGGACCAAACGACAACACCCGCGGCCGACCCAAGCCGGCCGCAGCGAACCCTCAGGCCCGCTCGTCACCCACGGCCGAGGCGTCCGTGTCCGTGTCCGTGTCCGTGGCACCGTCGTCCCCGGCGGCCACCAGCAGCGGACGCACCCAGGCCCAGGTCAGGAAGCCCAGCCCGGCGACGAGCATGGCGAGGCCGGCCCACAGGTTGGCGTTGGTGCCACCGGTCTTCTCACTCGCGGTGTCGCCGAAGAGGCCCATCAGGGTGAGGATCACGCCGTACGTCGCGATCAGCAGGCCGATCACGTTGCGGATGTCGAGCGCGCCGGCCTTGTGGCGTCGCTCAGCACGGCGGGACTTCGAACGCTGCGACATCGAGACTCCCTGCTCAGAAGGCGAAGTTGAGGATGATGACCATGACGAGGGCGACGCCGGCGAGCGGCAGAGTGCGGCGGTACCAGGGGTACGTCGCCTCGTCCGCGTCGACGAGGTTCTCGCGCGGGGTCTCGGAGTAGACCAGGCCGACCAGCTCGGCGCGGGGCTTGGGCTTGGTGACCAGCGATACCGCGATGCTGAGCAGCACGTCGACCACGAACGCCGCGCCGGCGGCCACGAACGACGCGCCCTGGCCGCTGAGCGGGAGTACGCCGAGGCTCAGCGAGCCGAAGGAGTCCTCGCTGAGGAACGCCACCGAGACCGCCGCCAGGGTGCCGGCCACCAGGCCGACCCAGCCCGCGGTCGCGGTCATCCGGCGCCAGAACATGCCGAGGATGAAGGTCGCGAAGAGCGGGGCGTTGAAGAACCCGAACAGCGTCTGGAGGTAGTCCATGATGTTCGAGAAACTCGAGGCGAAGAACGCCGTACCGATCGCCGCCGCGGTGGCGCCGACGGTCGCGAGCCGGCCGATGCGCAGGTAGTAGGCGTCGTCGCGGTCCTTGACGACGTAGCGCTGCCACAGGTCGTAGGAGAACACCGCGTTGAAGGCGGAGATGTTCGCCGCCATCCCGGCCATGAAGGCGGCGAGCAGACCGGTGATCGCCAGGCCGAGCAGGCCGTTGGGCAACAGGTCGCGCATCAAGTACAGAAGTGAGTCGTTGAGCTTGACCGTGCCGCTGGCCCCGCCCTCGACGGTCTCACCGGCCTTGGTCTGGGCGATCTCGGTGACGAGGACCGCGGCGATCATGCCGGGCAGGATCGTGATGAACGGGACGAACATCTTGGGGAAGGCGCCGATGATCGGCGTCTTGCGCGCCGAGCTGATCGAGTCCGAGGCCATCGCGCGCTGCACCTCGACGAAGTTGGTCGTCCAGTAGCCGAAGGACAGCACGAAGCCGAGGCCGAAGACGATGCCGATCACCGAGAGCAGGTCGGAGTCGAAGCCGGTGAGCGCGTTGCCGGGCCAGGAGTTCAGCTGCTCGGCCGCGGAGGCGGAGCCGCCGGCGCCGGCGTTCTCGGTGATCTTGTCGGTCAGCCCGTTCCAGCCGCCGACGCGGTCCAGGCCGATCAGCGTCAGTGGCAACAGCGCGGCCACGATGACGAAGAACTGGAGCACCTCGTTGTAGATCGCCGCGCTCAGCCCGCCCAACGTGATGTAGGAGAGCACCACGATCGCGGCGACCAGCAGGGCCACGATCAGGTCCCACCCGAGCAGCGCCTGGATGATCGTGCCGAGCAGGTAGAGGTTGATGCCGGCGATCAGCAGCTGGGCGACCGCGAAGGACAGCGAGTTGACCAGGTGCGCGCCGGTGCCGAAGCGGCGGTACATGAACTCCGGGACCGAGCGGACCTTGGAGCCGTAGTAGAACGGCATCATCACGACGCCGAGGAACAGCATCGCCGGGATCGCGCCCACCCAGAAGTAGTGGACCGCCGGCAGGCCGTACTCCGCACCGTTGGCGGACATGCCCATGATCTCGACGGCACCGAGGTTGGCGGAGATGAACGCCAGGCCGGTGACCCACGCGGGCAGCGAGCGCCCGGAGAGGAAGAAGTCCACCGAGTCCGACACCTGACGCCGGGCGAGCACGCCGATCCCGATGACCACGGCGAAGTAGAGCGCGATGACCAGGTAGTCGACGGGCTGGGCGTCGATCAGGGTCCCTGCCGCGGTCGGAGCATCCATCAGCCACGCCTCTCTGCACAGCCCCGCGCGACCCGTGCGCGCGATGAGCATCAGGTCGGGTGCCCGTTCGCAAAGGGCGGCAAACCGCCGGGTGACCGTCCGCACAGGCGCCACCTCGGCCGGATGCGGGCGCCACCCGACGCCGATGCGATGTCATCGCGACATCACCAGGCCCTTGACGTGACACCACGATGGTGTCAGCGTGGTGCTCATGGACATCACGCCGTACGTCGAGAGCCTCCGCCGCGACCTCGCCGCCGCGGCCGCGACCGGCGACGAGGAGGTACGCCGCGCCGCGGAGCGCCTTGGCTACGCGCTCGAGGCGTCGGCCCGGCTGGCGATCATGGAGGCGGTCTCCCAGGCCGCCAGCGAGATCACCGCGGAGATGCCGGCCGGCGGGGTGGACGTCCGCCTCGACGGACGCGAGCTCGCCTTCGTCGTGGACGCCCGGCCGCCCGCCCCGCCGACACCCCCGGCCCCGCCCGCACCGCCCGGTCCGGCGGCGGAGGACGAGGAGGAGGACAGCGTCGCCCGGATCACGCTCCGCATCCCGGAGTCGCTGAAGGCCCGCGCCGAGGAGCTCGCGGCCGGCGCCGGGCAGTCCCTCAACGCCTGGCTGGTCCAGGCCGTCCGCACCGCCACCCAGGAGAGCGCGATCAACATCGACATCGACCTCTCCAGCATCCCGTTCCTCGGCTCCGACCCGCTGGGCCGGGGCCGCCCCGGCAACCGCCGCATGACCGGCTGGCTCTGATCCCGGGCTCCGGGCACCGACCGAGCGAGGAGACACCATGAGCACCGTCCGCACCCACGAGCTGGCGACCCCCCGCCCGGTGGACCTCCTCGTCGAGATCCACCACGGCCGGGTCGAGCTCACCGCGACGCAGACCGACGCGACCCGCGTGCGCGTCGTCGGCGCCGACGCCCCGGCCACCACCGTCGTGCAGCACGACGACCGGATCGAGGTGCTCGCGCCCCGGCACCGCGCGGGGTTCCTCGGCGGCGCGGCCGCCGAGCTGCTCGTCCAGGTCGAGCTGCCCACCGCGAGCAACGCGGCGCTGCGCACCGCCTCCGCCGACATCGGCGTCGCCGGGTCGATCGCCAGCCTCCAGGTCCGCACCGGCTCCGGCGCGGTGCAGGTCGAGGAGCTCACCGGCCCGGCGCTGGTCGAGAGCGGGTCGGGGACCGTGCGCATCGAGCGCGCCCTCGCCGCGCTCCGCGTGAAGAGCGGCTCCGGCGACGTCCACCTCGGTCGCTGCGCCGCCGCACTCACGACCTCCAGCGGGTCCGGCGACGTCGTGATCGACGCGGTCGAGGCGCCCGCCGTCGTCAAGACCGGCACCGGCGACCTGCGCATCCGCCAGGTCTGCGCCGACGTCACCCTCACCACCGGCAGCGGCGACCTCACCGTCGCCACCGCCCGGCGCGGCCGGCTGCGGAGCACCGGGGCGTCCGGCGACGTGCGCGTCGGCGTACCCGACGGCGTCGCGGTCTGGGCCGACGTCACCACGATCAGCGGCACCGTCCGCTCCGACCTGGCGGGCACGGGCGCCCCTGCCGAGGGTCAGGACCACATCGAGCTGTGCGCCACCACCGTGACCGGCGACATCGTCGTGGTGCCGGCCTGACGTCCCACCCGTCTCCGGGCCGATGCGGCCCACCCACCCCGGGAGCACCCCATGAGCGAGTTCCGTCCCCTCATCGAGCAGCAGGCACGCCACCAGATCGAGGAGCGCATCGCCCGGGCCTCGAGCCCGCGCGTCCCCAGCCTCCCTCGACGCCACCGCCTCGCGGCCGGCCTGCGCCGGTTCGCGGACCGCCTCGAGAACTAAAGCCGGGTCAGGACTTCATGGCGACGCCCTGGCGCCAGTAGCCCATGAAGGCCACCTGACGCCGGTCGAAGCCGTGGTCCTTGACCAGCGCGCGGCGCAGCCCGGTGACCACCCGCGACTCCCCCGCGATCCACAGGTAGAGCCCGTCGCGCACGTCGGCCTCGCGGAGCACCACCGGGTCGAGCACCGGCTCGCCGGAGGAGGAGTACGTCGGGGTCTCCCACAGGTCGGGGTCCACCTCGTCGTCGGCGACCTGCGCCGCCGCGGCCTCCGCGACCGCGCCGAGCCCGAGGTGCTCGAGCACCGCGGGGTGCAGGCGGGAGCCGAGCGGGGCGCCCTCGCGGGGCAGCCAGACGATCTGGACGCCCTCGGGGTGCACGACCGAGAGGATGTCCCCGATCATCGGGACCTCCAGGAAGGCGGCGCCCCGGGCGTCGGGAGACAGTTGGGCCAGGATCGCGGTGATCGCCGGGACGGCGGTCTCGTCACCCGCGAGCAGCACCCGCGAGGCGGTGCCGGGCACGAACTCGATGCCGCCGAACTGCTGGCCGCGTCGCGGCGCCAGCACCACCGCCCGGTCGCCGACCTGCGCGGCCGCGGCCCAGGCGGCGCCGGGGCCCATCTCGCCGTCCTCGTGCAGCACGATGTCCACCACGATGCGGGTGTCCGCACCCTCGCCGACGACCTCGCGGATCGTGTAGGTGCGCATCACCCCGCGCTCCTCGACCGGACGCTCCAGCCAGGCGGCGTACCAGTCGGCGTCGGCGGCCTCGAACCTCGGCAGGGGCCCGCCCGGGACGTGCGGCACGATCAGCTTGAAGCGCTGGTCCCACCACTCGCCGTCGACACCGAGGTCGGCCAGCGCGGGGCTGCCGAGCTGGAGGCGGACAAAGCTGGGCGAGATCCGGTCCACGCGGCGTACCTCGACCTCCTCCAGGAGCAGGGGGAGGGCGTGCGTGGGGGTGGCGGTCATCGAGTTCCCGTCGTAGGCGTTAGGCAAACCTAACCTTACGCCCGCGAGCGGTCCTCCCGCAGCCGAGCGATCAGATCGGGGTGCGGTGGAAGCTCTGGAACGAGCGCGACGGCGTCGGCCCGCGCTGGCCCTGGTAGCGCGAGCCGTACTTCGCCGAGCCGTAGGGGTGCTCCGAGGGCGAGGTGAGCCGGAAGAAGCAGAACTGGCCGATCTTCATGCCCGGGTAGAGCTTGATCGGCAGCGTCGCGACGTTGGCGAGCTCCAGGGTGACGTGCCCGGAGAAGCCGGGGTCGACGAACCCGGCAGTGGCGTGGGTGAGCAGGCCCAGACGGCCCAGCGAGGACTTGCCCTCGACCCGCGCCGCGATGTCGTCGGGGAGGGTCAGCACCTCGTAGGTCGAGCCGAGCACGAACTCCCCGGGATGCAGGATGAACGGCTCGTCACCCTCCGGCTCGACCTCGCGGGTCAGGTCGCTCTGGTCCGCGGCCGGGTCGATGTGGGGGTAGCGGTGGTTCTCGAACACCCGGAAGAACCGGTCCAGGCGCACGTCCACCGACGACGGCTGCAGCATCGCCTCGTCCCAGGGGTCGAGGGCGACCCGTCCGGCCTTGATCTCCGCAGTGATGTCGCGGTCTGAGAGCAGCACGCGCTCAACCTACCGGGAGCGAGATCACACATGGCGCCCCCGCACCATCTGGGACGATCGCGCGGTGAGTCTTTCCCGTCAGGTACGCCGCGCCTCGCTCACCGGCCTCCTGGCGGTGGCCGGCGTCGCGCTGGTCAACCTCCTCCTGCTGGGCTACCTCGCCGCCGTGGTGAACCCCGCGATCGACCGGGTCGGCACCGGAGCGCGGGCCGAACGGACCAAGCACATGGCGATGATCGACCAGGAGACCGGGCTGCGTGCCTACCTGATCACCGGCGACCGCTCGATGCTGGACGTCTACTTCCTGGCCCGCCAGGACATCGCCGGCCCGCTCGCGACCGCCCGTGAGGCCTTCGAGGACGAGCCCGGGCTCCCGGCGCTCCTCGACGAGCAGGAGGAGCGGATCCGGCGCTGGGCCACCGAGTGGGCCCAGCCCGCGATGGCCCGGGGCGCGACGTTCAGCAGCAGCGCCGTGGACGCCGAGCGCCGCCAGTTCGTCCGCGACGGCCAGACCCTGTTCGACGACTACCGCGACGCCTACCAGGAGGTCCAGGACGCCGCCGACGCCCGCCGGGCGAGCCTGGACGACCACCGCCAGGCGGTCATCCAGGTGGCACTGGTGGTGGAGGTGCTGCTGCTGGTGGGCGGCGTGCTCGCCATGACCGTGCAGCGGCGCCGGCTGGTGCGCTCCGTCGTCACCCCCGTCGACCAGCTGCTCACCCAGATCCACACCCTCGGCCGCGGCGACCTCACCGCCCGTAACGAGGTCGCGGCGCCCCGGGAGCTGAGCGCGATCGGCGAGGGCCTCGACGAGATGGCCGGCGCCCTGCGTGCCGCCCGCGAGGACACCCTGCGCCACGAGGACGAGCTGATCGCGGCCCGGCGTACCGCCGAGGACGCGAACGCCGCCAAGTCGGCCTTCCTGGCCACGATGAGCCACGAGATCCGCACCCCGATGAACGCCGTCATCGGCATGTCCGAGCTGCTGCTCGACACCGACCTCGCCGCAGACCAGCGCGAGTACGCCGAGACCGTCCGCAACAGCGGGTCGACGCTGCTGGCGATCATCAACGACGTCCTGGACTTCTCCAAGATCGAGGCCGGGGAGCTCGAGCTCGACCACCACCCGTTCGTGCTGCGCGACTGCGTCGAGAGCTGCCTGGACCTGGTGGCGGCTCAGGCCAGCGCCAAGGGCCTCGACCTGGTCGCCCACATCGACCCGGCGGTGCCGCCGGTGGTCGTGGGCGACGTGACCCGGCTGCGCCAGGTGCTGGCCAACCTGGTCGGCAACGCGGTGAAGTTCACCGCCGCCGGCGAGGTGCTCGTCTCGGTCGCGCCGGCCACCGGTCCCGGCTCCGGTTCCGGTTCGTGCGTCATCGCCTTCGCGGTGTGCGACACCGGCGACGGCATCCCGGCCGACCGGATGGACAGGCTGTTCCGCTCCTTCTCCCAGGTCGACTCCAGCACCACCCGCGTGTACGGCGGCACCGGTCTCGGCCTGGCGATCAGCCAGCGCCTCGTGGACGCCATGGGCGGTCGCATCGACGTGACCAGCGAGGTCGGGGTCGGCTCGACGTTCACCGTGGTGGTGCCGCTCGAGCTCGGCGAGGAGCAGGAGGACCAGGTGCGCGTGGCGCCGGCGGAGCTGCCGGGCCGCCGCGCGCTCGTCGTCGACGACAACGCCACGAACCGACGGATCCTGCGCGCCCAGCTGGAGTCGTGGGGCATGCACGTGGTCGATGAGGAGTCGCCGGTCGAGGCGCTCGTCGCCGCGGCCGAGCGGGTGCCCGACGTCGCGATCCTCGACATGCACATGCCCGACCTCGACGGCGTGGCGCTCGCCACCGGGCTGCGGGCGACCGCCGGCTGGGAGGACGTCCCGCTGGTGCTGCTCACCTCGCTCGGTGACCGGATCCCGGGCGCGGCCGAGCTCGGCCTGGTGCACCTCACCAAGCCGGTCAAGGCCGTCGCGCTGCGCAGCACCGTGGCCCGCAGCCTGGGCGCGCGGATCTCCGAGGCCGAGCGCCCCGAGCACGAGCCGATCGGCCGGCTGCGGGTGCTGCTCGCCGAGGACAACCCGGTGAACCAGCGCGTGGCCGGCCTGATGCTCGAGCGGCTCGGCCAGCGCCCGGTGATCGTCGCCAACGGCCAGGAGGCGCTGGTGGCCGTGCGCACCGCGCCGTACGACCTGGTGCTGATGGACGTGCAGATGCCGGTGATGGACGGCCATGAGGCGACCCGCCGGATCCGCGCCGAGCTGCCGCCCGAGGACCAGCCCCGGATCGTCGCGCTGAGCGCCAACGCGCTGGTCGAGCAGCGCGAGGACAGCCTCGCCGCCGGGATGGACGCCCACCTCGCCAAGCCGGTGCGCTCCGATGAGCTCGCCGAGGAGCTGCGTCGTACGCCGCGGCGCGGGGGCCCGGCACCCGAGCGACCGGAGGAGCCGGCCCCGACGGCCGCCGCCGCGGCCGTCCCGACCGAGGCGGCGCTGCTCGCCGCCGTCGACCCGATGGTGCTCGAGACGCTGCTGCGCCACCTGGGCGACAGCGGTCCGGCCCTCGCCGAGTCGTTGGTCTCCGCGTGGCGCACCGACGCCGAGCAGCAGGTCGAGGTCCTGTGCCGGGCTGCCGCGGACGAGGACCGCGCCGGCGCCGCCGCCGTCGCGCACAGCCTGAAGTCCGCCAGCGCGGCCGTGGGTGCCGTGCGCCTGGCCGCGGCCTGCGCGGAGCTGGAGCGCGACCTCGCCGACGGCGCGCCGGTGGACCTGCGCCGGGCCGCTGACCGGGTGGCCGCCGAGGTGGACGCCGCCCGGGTGGCGTTCACTCGCTGAGGTCGTCCCCGCCCTCGTAGAGCCCCACGACGGCGTCACCCTCGACCACCTTCACCGGCATCCCGGCGATCTCGGCGAAGCGCTGCTGGAGCTCGGCCCGGCGTGTCTCCTCGAGCGGCGCAGCCACGCCGACGACCATTCCGCTCAGGTCGCCGCACGCGCCGGTCGAGGTCAGCTCCACGTCGGGCATCCGCTGGGCGCGCTCCCACAGCGTCACAGAGGCGTCGTGCACGTCCAGGCCCGACCACCGCACCTCGTCCACGATCACCCGCACCCCACCGGCCTGCTCCCCCGCCAGCGCCTGCACCTCGGGCGGCGCCGGGGCGCGCCAGGACACCACCACCGCGCCGGCGTCCTTCCACACCGCGACGCCCGCGTTCCCGGACAGCCCGTCGGTCTCGCGGCGCACCAGGCCGGCGACCGGGAGGATCGCCTGTTCCAGGACGCGGTCCACCTGGGCGGCGACGTCCAGGCGCTGCGACCACGGCGCCACCAGCGCCACACGGTGCTCCGGCAGCTGCTGCTCGGCGAGCCCGACGTTGCCCTGCACCAGCGCGACCACCCCCAGCGCGGTGGGCTCGGCGTGGCGCACCGTCCACACGTTGCGCACCAGCCCGCGCACCTCCGTGACCACCCGCTCCTGCTCGGCCAGGTCCGGGATCGGCGCCGGGTCGCGGAAGACCCGGTGCCCCAGCGGGCAGTCGAACACCGCGGCCCCCTCGGCCCCGTCGGCCGGTGCGGTCGCGGGGTTCGACGGGCCAGACCCCTCGGGGCCGCTCGGCAGCACCGTGGCCGCCAGGGCCACACCCACGACCACGGCTCCGGCCCCGGCCGCGACCGCAGCCCCGCGCAACCGACGTCGGCGCCGCACCCCTCGTCGTACGACGGAGCCGGCAGCGGCCGTGGGCCGGGCCGCCGCGGCGACGGCAGTCAACGGCGCTCGCAGGGCGTCCTCGGTCCTGCTCTCGTCCTGACGCTCGTCCATCACTCCACCTCCATGCGTTCCTCGGCCGCCTCGCGCAGCCGGGCCAGGCCTCGGGACAGGTGGCTTCGCGCGGTGCCCTCGGAGCAACCGAGCCGCGCGGCGATCTCGGCGTGCTCGAGGTCCTCGAGCACGCGCAGCACGACCGCGGCGCGCTGGTGCGGGCTCAGCCGCCCCAGCGCCGCGAGCAGCCAGGGGTCGAGCTCCTCGGTGATGACCACCGGTGCCGCCCGCTCGGGAAGCAGTCCAGGGAGCAGCTCGCGGCGCAGCCGACGGGCGCGGTCCACCCGCAGCCGCACCAGCGTGGTGCGGGCGTAGCCGCCGGGGTTCTGGTCGGCCAGGCGGCGCCACCGGACCCCGACACGCACGAGCGCCTCCTGCACCAGGTCCCAGGCGTCGTGCGGGTTGCCGGTCAGCGCGTGGGCGAGCCCGAGCAGCCGCGGCGTCTCCGCCTCGACGAACTCCTCGAACCCGTCCATCCACCCTCCCCGTGTGTCCGGCCCGCGTGTCCGGCCGCCGCCTGTGGCCCATCCGACACCCTCCCAACGCCCGGCGGGGCCGCAACGTTGAGACCGTGGAGCCGGTCGGCAAGATGGGGTCATGTCCTTCCGCCGCTACGTCGCCCTGGGCGACTCCTTCACCGAAGGTGTCGGTGACCCCGACCCGACCCGCCCCAACGGCCTGCGCGGCTGGGCCGACCGGACCGCCGAGGTGCTCGCGGCGCGGGCGGAGGCCGAGGGCCACGACTTCGGCTACGCCAACCTGGCGATCCGCGGCCGCAAGCTGCTGGGGATCATCGAGGAGCAGGTGGAACCGGCGATCGCGCTCGAGCCGGACCTGATCACGATCTACGCCGGCGCCAACGACATCGTGCGCCCGAAGGTGGACCTCGACGCCCTCGCCACGGCGTACGACGAGGCGGTGGGCCGGCTCGCGGCGACCGGCGCGCAGCTGGTGCTGTTCACGGCGTTCGACCCGGGCGCGAACGGCATCTACGCCCCGATCCGCGGGCGGTTCGCGCTCTACAACGAGCACGTGCGGATGATCGCGGAGACCCACGGCGCGGTCGTCGCGGACTCCTGGCGGGTCTCCCAGCTGCTGCCCGAGGGCGTGCTCGCCCACGACCCGCGGCTGTGGGACGTGGACCGGATGCACCTCGGCCCGGCCGGGCACCAGATCGTGGCGGCGATGCTGCTCGACGCCCTCGGCGTGGAGCACGACCTCTCCCCGCTCCCGCTGCCCGACCTCGACGAGGTCTCCCGCGGCGAGCGGCTGCGCGCCGACGCCCGCTGGGTGAAGGAGTTCCTCGCGCCGTGGATCCACCGCCGGCTCACCGGCCGCTCCTCGGGCGACGCGATCGAGCCCAAGCACCCCGACTTCGTGCGGGTCGCTGCCACGAGCGCGGGCGGCGCCGTATAAGGTGTCGACGACCCGGTTGCCCGGGTCGTGCGGATGTAGCTCAGTTGGTAGAGCGCGACCTTCCCAAGGTCGATGTCGCGAGTTCGAGTCTCGTCATCCGCTCCATTTCCTCCCCGCCACCTCCGGTGGCCCGCCTCACCCGGCCCGATGGCCGCCCCCGGCCCCATGCCGGCGTCTCCGGCCCGATCCGTAGGGTGATCGGCGTGAGCGAGTTCGCTGGTTTCCCCGTCGCCGCCCTGGACTTCTACGACGACCTGGAGCTCGACAACACCCGGTCGTTCTGGGAGGCCCACAAGCACGTGTACGCCGAGGCCGTGCGCGCGCCGATGGAGGCGCTGTGCGCCGCGCTGGCGCCGGAGTTCGGCACCGCGAAGATCTTCCGCCCCTACCGCGACGTCCGCTTCCGCAAGGACAAGACGCCGTACAAGACCCACCAGGGGGCGTTCGTGGCCGTCGGCGCCTCGACCGGTTGGTACGTCCAGATCTCCCCGCGCGGCGTCACCACCGAGGGCGGCTTCTACCGCGCGACCCCCGAGCACCTGGCCCGGATCCGCAGCGCGATCGACGAGCCGCGCACCGGCACCGAGCTCGAGCAGATCGTCGCCGCGCTGCGCAGCGAGGGCTGGGAGGTCGGTGGCGACCGGTTGAAGACGAGCCCGCGGGGGTACGACGCGGACCACCCGCGCATCGATCTGCTGCGGCACCGCTCGCTGAGCGCGGTGCACGACATCGGGTTCGGCCCCGTCGTGCACACCGGCGAGCTGCTCGACGTGGTGCGCGCAGACTGGGCGCGGCTGCGCCCGCTGGTCGAGTGGGTGGCGCGCTACACCGACTGACGAGGTGCCCTCTCAGGGCTTGGTGAAGCTCGCCATCGTCCGCTCGGGCTCCCAGAAGGCGCGCATCGAGGTGACCCTGCCGTCGTCGTCGATCACGTAGACGGTGATCAGGTCGGTCGTGGTGTGGCTGCCATCGGCGAACGAGGTGCGGATCGACGCGAGGTTGGCGCAGGTGTTGCTGCCGGGGTTGGCGAACGACTCGGTCACGGTGAACTCGAAGCGGTCGATCGACGCGATCGCGGTCTCCCAGAACTTCCGCAGCCCCGCGTGCCCGTGGTGCCCGCGCCCCTCGGGGTCGAACATCGAGGGACCGACCGGGTCCTCGAGCACGGCGTCCTCGGCGTACACCGTCAGCCACTCCTCCAGGTCGCCCTTGGCGACCGCGGAGAACGAGCGCTGCGAGGCGAGTCGCGCCGGGTGCGGGTCGTTCGCGGCCAGCCAGGTCAACGCGTCGCTGGTGATCCCATCGGTCGTCATGTCCCGGAGCCTAGAACTGAAACACGTTCTCGTGAAGGCCCTCGCCGAGTCGACGCCCATGGTTGCGCACCGGAGATGTTCACACGCGCTGTGGACGCTTCCCACGCCGTACGACGCGTGTGAAGCGACGATAACCCCGCGTTACAGCTGGACGCCGGGCCACCACCGAGCCTCAGTGCGGCTGCCAGGCGTCCTCGTCGGCCGTGCGGGAGGTGACCGCGTCGGGGAGCTTGCGGTCGGAGAGCTGCTGGATGGAGACCTGCTCGAAGACGTCGCGCAGCGAGTGGCGCGCGGCGATCCAGACGTGCTGGAGGACGTCGGCGGCCTCGTTGTAGGTGACCGCCTCGGGACGCAGGCCGTAGACGGAGACCAGCGGGCCGTCGACGGCGCGGATCACGTCGGCCACCGAGACCTCCGAGGCCGGGCGGGCCATCCGCCAGCCACCGGACTGACCCCGCTGGGAGATCACCACGCCGGCGCGACGCAGGTCGGCGAGGATCGCCTGGAGGAACCCGTGCGGGATCTCCTGGAGGCGCCCGAGCTCCTCGGCACTGATGGCGCGGCCATCAGGGCGCGCCGCCATCTCGATCAGCGCACGCAGGGCGTAGTCGGACTTGGCGGAAACACGCATGGGTCCAGTGTGTCAGAAAAGTCGATGGATCCGGTCGACGAACCCCCCGCCGACCTGCCCCGTCGACCAGACCCTCCGCTCAGGCGGTCGGGAGCACCGCGTCGATGGAGTCCTCGTCGCGCTCGGCGAGAGCAGCGAGCTCGGCCTCCGCGGCACGGGCCGCGCGCTCCTGGCGCACCGCCCAGACGATGCCGGAGATCCAGGCGATGACCAGGACGATCAGGGT
Source organism: Nocardioides ochotonae (assembly GCF_011420305.2). Classification (NCBI taxonomy): domain Bacteria; kingdom Bacillati; phylum Actinomycetota; class Actinomycetes; order Propionibacteriales; family Nocardioidaceae; genus Nocardioides; species Nocardioides ochotonae. Next base: position 4,039,775 of record NZ_CP061769.1, read on the forward strand.
CGCGCCGACCGCAGCACCGGAGACGCCGAGGGTCTCGATGATGGTCTTGGCGTTGGTGACGATGATCAGACCGCCGGCGGCCACGCCGAGCACCCGCGCGGCGAGGTGCTTGACCAGCCAGGCCGCGATGGGGGCGGCGACGACGCCACCGGCGAGCAGCGCGCCCGCGATGCCCCACTCGATCTCGGCGTGACCCAGGGCGAGCAGGAAGCCCGCGGAGCCGCCGATCGCGACGAGGAACTCGGAGGTGTCGATGGAGCCGATCACCTTGCGCGGCTCGAGGCGACCCGAGGAGAGCAGCGTGGTGGTGCCGACCGGGCCCCAGCCGCCGCCGCCGATGGCGTCGAGAGCGCCGCCGACCAGGCCCATCGGGGCGAGCATCGCGGCCGGCGGACGACCCTTGAACGTCGGGCGCTTGCCGCCGAGCACCAGGAAGCGCCAGATCACGTAGACGCCGAGCGTCAGCAGGATGCCCGCGACCCACGGCTTGGCCGCGTCGCCGTCCAGGCTGACCAGGAAGGTCGCGCCCGCGAACGCCCCGACCAGGCCGGGGACGGCCAGGATCGAGACGGTGCGCCAGTCGACGTTGCCGAGCTTGTGGTGGGAGATGCCGGAGACCAGCGAGGTCCCGATCTCGGAGAAGTGGACGGCGGCCGAGGCGGCCGCCGGCGCGACACCGGCGGCCAGGAGCAGCGTGGACGACGTGACGCCGTAGGCCATGCCGAGCGAGCCGTCGATGAGCTGGGCCAGGAATCCGACGAATCCGAGCACGATGAGCTGACGCATGAGGTTGCACCCTTGGATCGATCGGTGACTGCACCTGCCACCGAGCGGACAGAAAAGATCGGCACTCTGAAGTCTTAATCTAACCGACTCCATCGACTTTAGCGGAACGCCGAACAGACGCCACTTTGGTTGCGTCGTGTCGCGAACCACAGTCGATGACGGCTTGCCTGACGCTCGGACGCCGGACTACCATGGTTGTTACTGGCCAGTAATGAAGGTGCGCAGCCGCCTGGCCCCTTCCCGAGACACGAAAAGGTGGGTCCGTGAGCCACTACAAGAGCAACCTTCGCGACATCGAGTTCAACCTCTTCGAGGTCCTGGGTCGCGACAAGATCCTGGGCAGCGGACCGTTCGCGGAGGTCGACGCCGACACCGCCCGCGAGATCCTGGCGGAGGTCGAGCGCATCTCCCGCGAGGACCTCGCCGCGTCGTACGAGGACAGCGACCGCAACCCGCCGGTCTTCGACCCGAAGACCCACACGGCGCCGATGCCCGAGTCGTTCCAGAAGAGCTACCGCGCCTGGATGGACGCCGAGTACTGGCGTCTCCAGATCAACGAGGAGCTCGGCGGCACCCCCGCCCCCTCCAGCCTCAACTGGGCGCTCGCAGAGATGATCCTCGGCGCCAACGCCCCGATCTGGATGTACGCCGCGGGCGCGCCGTTCGCCGGCGTCGTGCACCGCAACGGCAACGACCGCGACAAGCGCATCGCCGAGATCATGGTGGAGCGTCAGTGGGGCGCCACGATGGTGCTCACCGAGCCCGACGCGGGCTCCGACGTCGGCGCCGGCCGCTCCAAGGCCACGCTCAACGACGACGGCTCGTGGAACATCACCGGCGTGAAGCGGTTCATCACCTCCGCCGAGCACGACATGAGCGAGAACATCATGCACATGGTGCTCGCCCGCCCCGAGGGCGTCGAGGGCGTCGGCGGCCCGGGCACCAAGGGCCTCTCGCTCTTCCTGGTCCCGAAGTACCACTTCGACCACCAGACCGGCGAGCTCACCGGTGAGCGCAACGGCGTCTACGTCACCAACGTCGAGCACAAGATGGGCATCAAGGTCTCCAACACCTGCGAGCTGACCTTCGGCGACCCGCAGGTCGGCGGCGGCGAGCCGGCCCGCGGCTGGCTGCTCGGCGAGGTCCACAACGGGATCGCGCAGATGTTCCAGGTCATCGAGAACGCCCGGATGATGGTCGGCACCAAGGCCATCGCCACCCTCTCCACCGGCTACCTCAACGCGCTCGAGTACGCCAAGACCCGCGTCCAGGGTGCCGACCTGACCCGCTCGGGCGACAAGACCGCCCCGCGCGTCACGATCACCCAGCACCCCGACGTGCGCCGCTCGCTGATGGTGCAGAAGTCCTTCGCCGAGGCCATGCGCGCGCTGGTGCTCTACACCGCCACCTGGCAGGACGACGTCATGCTCGCCGAGCACGCCGGCGAGACCGACACCGACGCCTACCGCCTTGCCAACGCCGTCAACGACCTGCTGCTGCCGATCGTCAAGGGCTACGGCTCGGAGCGTTCGTGGGTGCTGCTCGGCACCGAGTCGCTGCAGACCTTCGGCGGCTCGGGCTTCCTCCAGGAGTACCCGCTCGAGCAGTACGTCCGCGACGCCAAGATCGACACCCTCTACGAGGGCACGACGGCGATCCAGGGCCAGGACTTCTTCTTCCGCAAGATCGTGAAGGACCAGGGCCGCGCGCTGGGCCACCTCGCGGCGCAGATCAAGGAGCTCGTCGAGGACGAGAACGGCAACGCCCGCCTCAAGAACGAGCGCGCCCTGCTCGGCACCGCCCTCGAGGACGCCAACGCCCTCGTCGGGCACATGATCAACGACCTGATGTCGGCCGAGGCCGACGTGCGCAACCTCTACAAGGTCGGCCTCAACACCAGCCGCCTGCTGATGGTGCTCGGCGACGTCGTCTGCGGCTGGCTGCTGCTGCGCCAGGCCGAGGTCGCGCTCGCCAAGCTCGAGGGTCCCGACGCCGGCTCGCTGAGCGCCAAGGACTCCTCGTTCTACGAGGGCAAGGTCGCCGCGGCGCAGTTCTTCGCGCAGTACAACCTGCCGAAGATCAGCGCCGAGCGCGCCATCGCGGAGGCCACCGACCTGTCGGTCATGGACCTCCCCGAGGACGCCTTCTGAGGCCTCACCCGCGATCGGCCGGACGACCCCTGTCTCCCCGCGAGGCAGGGGTCGTCCGCGTCCAGAGGTGCCCCGCGCCGCGGGGGCGCTGGCTTCCGCCCCGTAGAATCGAACTCACTATCACCACCTGTCGTCCCCGAAGCCCGAGGCTCCGAAAGGCTGGTCCTTGCTGATCCTGGTCGCCGTCCTGCTGGCGATGTCGGCGGCCTGTCCGTGGCTCGTACGCCGCTGGGGCCGTCGCGCGTTCCTCCTCATCTCCCTTGGCCCGCTCGCCGGTACGGCGTGGGTCGCTGCTCAAGGTCCCGCCATGTCGCGCGGCGAGACACTGAGCGAGACCCACCCCTGGGTCGAGAGCATCGGCATGGAGCTGGCCTTCCGCATGGGCCCGCTGCAGTGGCTGCTGGCGATGGTCGTGCTCGGCGTCGGCTCGCTGGTGCTCGCCTACTGCACCTGGTACTTCCGCGACGACAGCCTCGGCGTACCCCGCTTCGCCGGCGTCCTCACCGCGTTCGTGGCCGCGATGCTCGGCCTGGTCCTCGCCGACGACCTGCTGCTGCTCTACGTCTTCTGGGAGATGACCACGGTCTTCTCCTTCCTGCTGATCGGCCACGACCCGGCTCGCCGGGCCAGCCGCCAGGCGGCGATCCAGGCGCTGGTGGTCACCACCCTCGGTGGCCTGAGCATGCTCGTCGGCGCGCTGATCCTCGGCCACGTCGGCGGTACCCACCGGATCAGCGAGCTGCTCGCCGACCCGCCCACCGGGGTCGCCGTCACGGTCGCGATCCACCTGCTCCTGGTCGGCGCGATCAGCAAGTCCGCGCTGGTGCCGTTCCACTTCTGGCTGCCGGCCGCGATGGCCGCGCCCACCCCGGTCAGCGCCTACCTGCACGCCGCCTCGATGGTGAAGGCCGGCGTCTACCTGGTCGCGCTGCTCGCCCCCGTGTACGCCGGGGTCGCGGGCTGGCGCCCGCTCCTGCTGGTCCTGGGCATCGCCACGATGCTGCTCGGCGGGCTGCGCGCGCTGCGCCAGACCGACCTCAAGCTGCTGCTCGCCTTCGGCACCGTCAGCCAGCTCGGCTTCCTCATCATGGTCCTCGGCATCGGCACCCGCAGCGCGCTGCTCGCCGGCCTGGCCCTGCTGCTGGCACACGCACTCTTCAAGGCGACCCTGTTCCTGGTCGTCGGCATCATCGACCGCAGCGCGGGCACCCGCGACCTGCGCCGCCTCAGCGGCCTGGGCCGGCGGATGCCGGTGATCGCCGGCGCCACCGTCCTCGCCGCCGCCTCGATGGCCGGCGTGCCCCCGCTCCTGGGCTACGTCGCCAAGGAGAGCGTGCTGGTGGCGGTGTTGGACGTCGCCAAGGACGGCGACGGCACCGGTCTCGCCGGGGCGGCCGGGTGGCTCACGCTGCTCGGCGTCGTGCTCGGCTCGGTGCTGACCGCCGCCTACTCCGCCCGCTTCGTGTGGGGCGCCTTCGCCACCCGGACGGTCGAGGAGGAGCCGACCCTCGCGCGGATCCACCCCGGCTTCGCCGCCGGCCCGGTGCTCCTCGCCGCGCTCTCCCTGGTCCTGGGCTTCTTCGGCCGCCCGATCACCGAGCTGCTCTCGCCGTACCTCGAGGCGGTCCCGGAGGGGGTCCACCACGCCGAGCTGTCGCTGTGGCACGGCCTCGGCCTGCCGCTGCTGGCGACCCTGCTGGCCCTCGCCGGCGGTGCGCTGATGTTCGTGATGCGCGACCGGGTCGCCCGGCTGCAGTCGCGCTGGCAGCTGGACTGGAGCCTCGAGCGGGCCTACCGCAGCGGCATGCGCGTCCTGGACCGCACCGCCGTCGAGGTGACCGGTGTCGTGCAGCGAGGCTCGGCCTCGGCGTACCTCGGGATCATCCTGGCCGTCGTGGTCGTCGTCCCCGGCTCCACGCTGATCGGCGCCTGGGGCGACATCGACGTCGCGCCCTGGGAGCACCCCGCACAGGCGGTCATCGGGGTCGTGATCGTCGCGGCCGCCGTGATGGCGACCCGGTCGCGTCGCCGGCTGCGGGCGGTGCTGCTCGCCGGCGCCACCGGCTACGGCACCGCGCTGCTGTTCGTCATGCAGGGCGCCCCGGACCTGGCGCTGACCCAGGCGCTGGTGGAGACCCTCACCGTCGTGGTCTTCGTGCTGGCGCTGCGCCGGATGCCGGAGTACTTCACCGACCGCCCGCTGTCTCGCCAGCGCTACTGGCGCATGGCGCTCGGCCTGGCCGTGGCGATCGTCTCGGCCGGTTTCATGCTGGTGGCCGCCGGCGCCCGGGTGGCCGACCCGGTCTCGCTGATGCTGCCCCAGGAGGCGGTCGACTACGGCGGCGGCAAGAACATCGTCAACGTGATCCTCGTCGACGCCCGCGCCTGGGACACCTTCGGTGAGATCACCGTGCTCGTCGCGGCCGCGACCGGCGTCGCGAGCCTGATCTTCGTCAACACCCGCGGCACCGGCATCCGCCGCGTGCACGAGGTCCCCTACCCCGCGACCGTCCGCAAGCAGCCGACCTCGCCCGGGCGCCGCCCGTGGCTGGCGGCCCCGCGCACGCTCCCGCCCGAGAGCCGCTCGATCATCTTCGAGGTGGTCACCCGGCTGATGTTCCACACGATCGTCGTCTTCTCGATCTACCTGCTGCTGGTCGGCCACAACGAGCCCGGCGGCGGCTTCGCCGCGGGCATGGTCACCGGCCTCGCGCTGGTGGTGCGCTACCTCGTCGGTGGGCGCTACGAGCTCGACGAGGCGGCGCCGGTGGACGCCGGCCGGCTGATCGGTGGCGGTCTCGCGGTCGCGGCACTGGCCGCCGTCCTGCCGCTGGCCTTCGGCGGGTCGATCCTGCAGAGCGCGATCGTCGACCTGCACATCCCGCTCCTGGGCGACCTGCACCTGGTCACCTCCGCCCTCTTCGACGTCGGTGTCTACCTGGTCGTCGTCGGGTTGGTCCTGGACCTGCTGCGGGCGCTCGGCTCGCACATCGACCGCCAGGTCGTGCGGGCCCGCCGCGAGTCGGAGGCCGGTCTGGTCAACGAGCCCGTCGCCGGCGAGACGACGTCCGCCGAGGAGGCAGCCCGCGCATGAACGACATCAACCTGACCCTGGTCCTGATCTCCGCCTCCCTGCTCGGCTGCGGGGTCTACCTGCTCCTCGAACGCAGCCTGTCGCGGGTGCTGGTCGGCCTGGTGATGATGGGCAACGGCGTCAGCCTCGCCTTCCTCGTCGCCGGCGGGCCGTCCGGCAACGCCCCGATCATCGGCTCCGAGAGCAGCGAGGCCGCCGAGATGTCCGACCCGCTGCCCCAGGCGATGGTGCTGACCGCCATCGTGATCACGCTGGCCACGACGGCGTTCGTGCTCGCGATGGCCTACCGCAGCTGGCAGCTCAACCAGCATGACGACGTGCAGGACGACGTCGAGGACGCCGCCATCCGCCGGATGGCCGCCACCGACGTCACCTCCGAGGCGTACGGCGCTGCCTCCGACGAGGACACCGACGTCAGCGACGACCCGCGCGAGTGCGACGACACCCCCGGTGCCAGCGGCTCGGTCACCTACGGCTCGGCCCTCGACGCCGTGCCCGGAACGGAGCCCCGCCCGTGAGCGCCCTGGTCCCCCTTCCCGTCCTGCTGCCGATCCTCGGCGCCGGCCTCTCCCTGGTCCTCGGCCAGCACCCGCGCCTCCAGCGCTGGGTCAGCGTGGTGGTGCTCGCCTCGATCGTGGTGATCGCCGGCGTCCTGATGGTGGCCGCCGACACCGAGGGGCCGCAGGTCCTCTGGGTCGGCGGCTGGCCCGAGACCCTCGGCATCGTGCTCGTCGCCGACCGGCTGGCCACCCTGATGCTGCTGGTCAGCGCGCTGGTGACCCTCGCGGTCCTCGGCTACTCGATCGGCCAGGGCATGACCGAGGACGAGGAGGACGCGACCCTCTCCGTCTACCACCCGACGTTCCTGGTGCTGGTGGCCGGCGTCGCGAACGCGTTCCTCGCCGGCGACCTGTTCAACCTGTTCGTCAGCTTCGAGATGCTGCTGTTCGCCAGCTATGTGCTGCTGACCCTCGGCGGCACCGCCACCCGGCTGCGAGCGGGCACCATCTACGTCCTGGTCAACCTGCTGTCCTCGACGCTGTTCCTGATCTCGCTGGCCGTCGTCTACGCCGCCACCGGCACCCTGACCCTGGCCCACCTGGCCTCGCGGATCGCCGACCTGCCCGACCACGTGGCGCTGATGATCCAGCTGCTGCTGCTGACGACGTTCGCGATCAAGGCCGCGGTCTTCCCGCTGTCGTTCTGGCTGCCCGACAGCTACCCGACCGCGCCGGCCCCGGTCACCGCCGTCTTCGCCGGCCTGCTCACCAAGGTGGGCGTCTACGCGATCCTGCGCATGCAGACGCTGCTGTTCCCCGAGAGCCCGTTGACCGGACTGCTGATGTGGGCCGCGCTGCTGACCATGCTGGTCGGCATCCTCGGCGCCATCGCGCAGTCCGACATCAAGCGCATGCTCTCCTTCACCCTGGTCAGCCACATCGGCTACCTGGTGCTCGGCATCGCGCTCGCCACCGCCGCCGGCGTCTCCGGCACGATCTTCTACGTCGTGCACCACATCACCGTGCAGACCGCACTGTTCCTGGTGGTCGGCCTGGTCGAGCGGCGCGCCGGCAGCACCTCCCTGATGCGCATCGGCGGCCTCGCCCGGATCGCGCCGCTGCTGGCGGTGCTGTTCTTCGTGCCAGCGATGAACCTGGCCGGCATCCCGCCGTTCTCCGGGTTCATCGGCAAGGTCGGGCTGCTCCAGGCCGCGCAGGACCAGGGCTCGACGCTGGCCTGGATGCTGGTCGTGGGCGGCGTGCTCACCAGCCTGCTGACGCTGTACGCCGTGGCCAAGACCTGGGCTGTCGCTTTCTGGCGCACCCCCGCGGAGGCCCACGAGGCCCTCGAGGAGATCGCCGAGCGCGACCCGGGCTACAGCTCGCAGCCCTTCGCCGAGCACCGCGGCCACGTGCACACCGCCCAGGGGTCGCTGTCCCTGACCGCCATCGAGGAGGCCCGCCGCCTCGGTGACGACGACCTGCCCGACCGCGACTTCCACCAGCTCATCACCGATGGGGACGACACCAAGCACATGCCACAGAGCATGGTCCTGCCCGCCGCGCTGCTGGTCACGCTCAGCGTCGCGCTGACCGTCATCGCCGGCCCGCTGTTCGCGTTCAGCGACCGGGCCGCGGACGACCTGCTGGAGCGCACGCCGTACCTCGGTGCGGTGCTGACGGGAGACGAGCAGTGAGCCCGAAGGTGACCCCGCGCCGCGACGGCAGCGTGAAGCCGAGCCGCTACCGCGCCGTCCAGCCCGGCGCGCTGGTCTGGCTGACCCTGGTCTGGATGGCGCTGTGGGGCGACGTGACGCCGATGCTGCTGGTCTCGGGACTCCTGATCGCGGTGACCGTGTGCCTGGTCTTCCCGCTGCCGCCCGTGGAGCTCCACCTCACCGTCCACCCATGGGCCGCGCTGCGGCTGACCGCGCGGTTCATGGTCGACATCCTGAGGGCCAGCCTGCAGGTGACCGGGGTCGTCCTGCGGCGCCGGCCGGTGCGCAACGCGGTGGTCGCGGTGGACCTGGAGACCACCTCCGACTTCGTGCTCACCGGGGTGGCCTCGATGCTGTCGCTGGTGCCCGGCTCGGTGGTCATCGAGGCGCGCCGCTCCACCCACACCCTCTACCTGCACGTGCTGGACGTGCCCGACGAGGCGGCGGCCGACCAGTTCCGCGCGCGGGCGCTGGACCAGGAGCGGCGCTTCCTCGCCGCGTTCACGCCCCGACCCGACCCTGCCACCCAGGCAGGTGCGGCATGAGCATCGTCCTTCTCCTGACCGCCTCGATCCTCGGCGCCGCCGCCCTGCTGACGGTGATCCGGCTGACCATCGGCCCCACGATCCTGGACCGCAGCGTCGCCCTGGACGTGCTGATGGCGATCACGATCTGCGGCATGGCGGTGTACTCCGCACACCGGCACACGACGTACGCGCTGCCGGTGCTGCTCGTGCTGAGCATGGTCGGCTTCGTCGGCTCGGTGAGCATCGCGCGCTACGCGAGCGGCACCGACGACGTCGAGGCCGAGGACGACAGTGACGACCACCGGGGGCATCCGTGAGCTGGGACTGGACCACCGTCGCCGACGTGCTCGCCGCCGTCTGCCTGCTGGGCGGGGCGTTCTTCGCCCTGGTCGCGGCGATCGGCGTCGTACGCCTGCCCGACCTGCTCAGCCGCATGCACGCCGCGACCAAGCCGCAGGTGATCGGCCTGCTCCTCGTCGTCACCGGCCTCGCGCTGAGCCTGCGCGACGTGGCCTCGCTGGGCATCCTCGGGCTGGTCGTGCTGATGCAGATGGGCACCAGCGTCGTCGCCGGCCACATGGTCGGCCGTGCCTCGTTCCGCGCCGGCCAGGTCCGCCGCGACCTGCTGGTCGTCGACGAGCTGAGCGACGTGCTGTCCGAGGAGGAGCCGCGCGGGGCGCCGTAGGCCCTGCCCCTCTCTCCCCGCTGTAACGCGGGGTTATTGACGCTGCACACGCCGTATGCGGTGGGTGCAGCGTCAATAACCCCGCGTTACAGGCCGCGGGCGCCCTCACTCCTGCGGTACGCCGCCGAGCGGGAGGTGCAGCCGGCCGGAGGGGTCGGCGTCGCTGATCCGCACCGGCACGCCCCAGTCCTGCTGGTGCATGCGGCAGGCGGCGCCCTCGCCGCCGTCGGCGTCGCAGGAGGCGGCGCGCGCGGCGACGTGGAGCACCCCGTCGCCCACGTGGCGGTCCAGGACCAGGCGGCGGACCAGGTCGGTGCCGCGGCCGGCGCCCTCGCGCAGCAGCGCCGGCGGGGTCGCCTCCACGATGAGCTGGGTGGCCGGGCCGAAGCGGTCGTCGACCTTCTGCCCCGGCGGCGGCTCGAAGGTGATCACCAGCTCGAGATCGGCCGGCACGTCGGTCACCGGGCGCTGGGTGGTGTGCGCGAACCCGTCGGTGCGGGTGGCCGCGGCACCGAGCGGGACCCGGGTCAACCGGTGCGCGCCGGACTCCACGACGACCAGCTGCGCGGGCCCCGCCTCGGCACCAGCGTCGACGTAGGCACCGCTCGGCTCGGCCAGGTCGGTGGCGAGCGTGCTCACCTCGCCGGTCGCGGGGTCGAAGCGGCGCAGCGCGCCGTTGTAGGTGTCGCAGACCGCGACGCTGCCGTCGGGCAGCACCGTCACCCCGAGCGGGTGCTGGAGGAGCGCCTGCTCGGCCGGGCCGTCGCGGAAGCCGAAGTCGAACAGCCCGCTGCCGACCGCCGTGCGCACCGCCCAGCCGTCGCCGTCGGGGCCCGTCTCCACCCAGCGCAGCGCCGAGATCTCGGAGTCGGCGAGCCAGAGCCGTTCGCCGTCCGGCGCCAGCCCGGAGGTCTGGGCGAGCCACGCCTCGGCGCCCGACCCGTCGAGCAGCCCCTCGTTGCTGGTGCCGACCACGACCTCCACCGCGCCGGTGCGCGGGTCGAGGGTCCACAGCTGGTGGATCCCGGCCATCGCGACCCAGACCCGGTCGTTCCACCACGCGACGTCCCACGGGCTGGAGAGCCGGTCGCTGCCGTCGCCCTGCATCCACTGGGTGCCGTCGCCGGCGAGCGTGCGCACCTCGCCGTCGGCCAGCGAGATCCCGCGCAGCCGGTGCGCGACGGTGTCGGCGACCACCACGTCGTAGCCCACCTCGGCGGCGACCTCCGGAGGCAGCAGACACAGCCCGTTGGGCTCGCGGAACCCCTCGAAGCGCCGCCGCACCGCCCCCTCGGCGTCCAGCTCCACGACCGCGTCGTGCCCGGCGTCGGCGACGAGCACGCGCCCGTCGCCCACCGGCACCGCCTTCGCCGGGAAACGCAGGTCGGTCGGCTCCACCGCCACCGGGACGTACGGCGAGTCGCCGGGCTGCAGGGTGCCGCGCTCGCGGTGCGCCGGGACCAGCTCGCCCAGGAGCGCGGCGATCGCGTGGGCGTGGCCCTCCCCGGCGTACTGCGCGACGACGTAGCCCTCGGGGTCGATGAGCACCAGCGTCGGCCAGGCCCGGGCGGTGTAGGCGCGCCAGGTGACCAGGTCGGGGTCGTCGAGCACCGGGTGGTGCACCGAGTAGCGCTCCACGGCCTGGGCCAGCGCCACCGGGTCGGCCTCGTGGACGAACTTCGGGGAGTGCACGCCGATGACGACCAGTTCCTCGGCGTACTCCTCCTCCACCGGGCGCAGCTCGTCGAGGACGTGCAGGCAGTTGATGCAGCAGAACGTCCAGAAGTCCAGCAGCACGAAGCGGCCGCGCAGGTCCTTCAGGGTCAGGGGGCCGTCGGTGTTCAACCAGCCGCGGCCCTCGAGCTCGGGGGCGCGGACGCGGGGGCGGATGCTCACCGCACGATTGTGCTCCGGGGCCGGTTGCCCGCCCGCAGCGGCACCGGCGCGGGTACCCACGGTACGTCTACGCTGCCCCGCATGACTGATGCCGAGCTCCTGGCCGGATACGTCGAGGTCTGGTGGGAGGCGATCGACGACTTCACCACGCTGCTGGAGCAGATCCCCGAGGAGCAGTGGGACGCACCGACCGACCTCCCCGGCTGGGACGTCCGCGCGGTCGCCGCGCACGTCGCGCACCTGGAGAAGGTGCTCGCCACCGGCGTCGAGGAGCAGGCCGAGGTCGGCGAGCCCGCGCACGTGACCGGGGCGATGGGCCTCTACACCGAGATCGGCCCGGTCAACCGGCGCACCGCGACCCCGGACGAGCTGATCCGCGAGATCCGCGAGTCGGCCACCGCGCGCCACACCGCGCTGCTGGCCGACCCGCCCACCGACGCCTCCGCGCGTCCGGAGCGGGTCTTCGGCGGGGTGCCGTGGGACTGGCGCACGCTGCTGCGCAACCGGCCGCTGGACGTGTGGATGCACGAGCAGGACGTACGCCGCGCGGTCCAGATCCCCGGCGGCCTCGACAGCCGAGCGGCCCGGCACAGCACCGACTACCTGCTGGAGAGCATCGGGTTCGTGCTGGCCAAGCGGGTCGGGGCGCCCGCGGGCACCACCCTGGTCGCGGAGGTCGAGGGCAGCGAGCCGGTCGCGTTCGTGGTCAACGACGCCCGCCGCGGCGAGCGCCTTCCCGAAATCCCGGCTGAGCCGACGGTGCGGCTGCGCACCGGCCGCGAGAGCTTCCTGCTGCTCGCCGGTGGCCGGCGCGCGGTGGGCCCGGACGCGGTGCACCTGGAGGGCGACCCGGCCCTCGGCCAGCGTGTCCTCGAGGCGATGGCCACCACGCCGTGAGCGGCGTACCCGTGGACAGCTGGCGGCTGGCCGACATGCCCGACCAGAGCGGGCGCACGGTGCTGATCACCGGCACGAGCACGGGCGGGCTGGGCCACCACACCGCCCTCGAGCTGGCCCGCCGCGGCGCCCGGGTGGTGCTGGCCGGGCGCAGCGAGGAGCGGCTCGACGAGACCACCGCGGCGATCCGCGCGGAGGTGCCCGACGCCGAGCTGGACCGGCTGCGCGTCGACCTCGCCGACCTGGACTCGGTACGCCGGGCCGGCGCGGCCGCCGCGGCGCTCGGGCCGATCGACGTGCTGGTCAACAACGCCGGCGTCATGGGCACGCCGTACTCCCGCACGACCGACGGCCTCGAGCGGCAGATGGCGACCAACCACTTCGGGCCGTTCCTGCTGACCGGCCTGCTGCTGCCCCAGCTGGTGGCGAGCACCTCGGCGACCGTGGTGACGGTGTCCTCGACCATGCACCGCGTCGCGCGCAGTGCCCCGCTCGGGGACCCGCGGCGCTCGAGCGGGCGCTACCACCGCTGGCACGTCTACGGGCAGAGCAAGCTGGCCAACCTGCTGTTCACCTTCGAGCTCGACCGGCGCGCCCGCGAGGCCGCGCTGCCGGTCAAGGCCCTCGCCGCGCACCCCGGCTTCGCCGGCACCCACCTGGCCGCGAACGGGCAGTACGGCCGCTCCCGCGGCGGCCTCGCCTCCATCCTCGACGCCGCCATCCGCGGGGTCTCCCAGAGCGCCGCCGCGGGCGCCCAGCCGACCCTGATGGCCGCCACCGCCGACCTCCCCGGCGCGACCTACTGCGGCCCGGGCGGCCCCGGCGAGATGTCCGGCCTGCCCCGCGTCGTCGAGGCCAACGCCCGCGCCCACGACGCGGACGCCCAGCGCCGGCTGTGGGAGCTCAGCGAAGAGGTCACCGGCATCCGCTACCCCTGAACCCCCGGTCGAGTCGAGACCTTTGAGGGTCGAGTCGAGAGTTCTGACGGTCGAGTCGAGACCTTTGAGGGTCGAGTCGAGAGTTCTGACCCTCGAGCCGGGCGCGACGTGCGGCGGCGTGGCTCGATATCGTCGGGCGGTGAGCGACGTAGCACCCGACCAGGCCTGGGACCTCGTGACCGCCGGGGGCCGGCAGCGGGTGGAGGTGCGCGGCTCGGTCAACCGGCAGGTCACCTGGCTGCGCGACGGAGTCGTCGTCGCGCGCAAGAAGTCGATGGACGACAAGATCCGGGTCAAGCCCGGCGACGGCCTCGACGAGGCCGACCGCGCCGCGCTCCCGGACGGCCTCGGCATGGTCGGGGTGGTGTTCACCCGGATGGGCCGCCCCCGCCGCGCGACCTGGTACTCCCCCGACGAGGCCTCCGAGCTGACCTCGCTCACCGGTCTCGGCGGGATCGACCTGGACCCGGAGCCGGGCTCGCGCGCCGCGGCGTACGAGGACAAGGTGCTCGCCCACCCGCGCCGGTACGCCGCGATCCAGACCGCGGGCGGGGTGGCCACCGTCCTGGTGCCGATCCTCCTCGCGGCGCTTCTGGCGCGCGTCGCCCTGACCATCCCGTGGCCGGACTGGGACCTGCCGAGCATCCCCTGGCCGGACTGGTCGTTGCCCTCGATCCCGTGGCCGGACCTGCCGAGCATCCCGTGGCCGGACTGGTCTCTGCCCGGCTGGCTGGCCTGGGTGCTCGACAACGCGTCGTACGTCTGGCCGGTGGTGCTGGCCTACGTGCTCGCCCGTGGTGAGGTACGCCGCCGGCGCCACCAGGCCGAGCGGCGGGCGGCGGCGCGGGCGAGCCTCGAGGAGCGCCCAGAGGAGAGCGCCGACGACAGCACGGAGGACCGGCCCGGCCAGCTGTAACGCGGTGTCCTTGTCGCTTCCCACGTCGTACACCACGTGTGAAGCGACGATAACCCCGCGTTACATGGGGGCGGAGGCGCACATTCACCCCTTGTCCCGCACCCGCACCATCCCGCCCAGCGTGGCGATGTACGCCGCGCCGTCGGGGCCGAGGGTGATCGCGGCGTAGTGGTTGTTCATCAAGGTGCCGAGCCCGGCGCGCACGGAGAAGACGGTGCGCCCGGTGCGGGCGTCGAGGGCGGTGAAGTACCACGCGTTGACGCCCCACCAGCTGCGCGGCTTGGTCCAGGCGTAGACCAGCCCGGTCGCGAGCGACGCCTTCGCCACCGAGGACGGCGCCACCTCCTCGGAGGTCCACACCACCCGGCACTCGCCGTCACCGTGATCGACCCGCGCGAACCCGCCGGTGGTGCTGCGGCCCAGCAGGGTGCGCCACGGCGCGGTGTAGCCGTGGTTGTTCTCCACCACGACCCCGTCGCCAACCGCGACCAGCGAGTTCTCGGTCGCGCTCGCGCCCTCGTCGAACACCGCGGCCCGGCACATCTCGGCGCCGTCCTCGGCGCGCACGAACACGACGTTCATGCGGGGCTCGGCGTTGTCGGTGATCGCCACGATCCCGCCCGGCAGGATCGTCGGCGTGGTGCCACTGCCCTGGGTCAGCTGCCCTGGCTTGCGCTCGCTCCCGCGGTCGTACGCCGTGCGCCACTGCACCACCGGCCGGTCCCGGCGATCGGCGCTGAGCTTGTGCAGCGCCTCGGTGGTGACCAGGTAGACCCCGGTCGCGTCGACCGACATCGAGTTGGCGACCTCCTCGCCGAGCTCGAGCACGGCGAGCCGGCCGTCGCGGGCGATGGTGCCGACCCGGCCCTCCTGGGTGACCCACCAGATCCGGCCCGCCCAGTCCGGCATCAGCGCCACCAGGCAGTCCGAGGCCGGCACCACCGAGCTCAGGTCGTGGGTCGCCTCGGTGGTCAGGTCGGGCTCGCCCTCGGCGTCGGAGGTGGACACCACCAGCACCCGCCGGTCGGTGGTCGCGAGCACCGCGCGGTCCGAGGCGTCGAGGTAGAAGTACGACCCGCCGCACAGGTCCTCCCACGGCCGCACGTCGCTCTCGGCGCGCTCGGGCAGCGCCTTCGTCGCGAGCGGCCGCATCGAGTCGGGATCCAGCACCCGCAGCGTGGGGCCGGACAGGTCGCCGCACAGCGCCACCAGCCGACCGTGGCCGTCAAAGGCCAGCGTCGCGCACTCCTCCAGGCCGAACCACGCGCTGTCGACCTCGACGGAGTCGCCGACCGGACCGGGCCCGGCGTAGGCGTCGCTCGACCAGGCGTCGTTGTGCATCGTGCTGCGCCCGTTCGGGGCCATTGCCGGGTGCTGGGGCACGGTCATCTCGATCGGCTGCACCCGCGCCGGTCGGCCCAGGTACGACGGCGCGACCGCGAGACCCGGCCCCGGCGGCACCGGCAGCCAGCCGTCCGGGATCACCACGACCAGTCCGGTGACCACCACGACCGCGCCCGTCCAGGCCGCCACGACCCGCCAGGTCGGACGCAGCCAGGCGCGCACCCGCGGCACCGCGAGCAGGCCGGCGACCAGGAGCAGCACGACCGGCCCGAGGAGCATGAAGGCGAGGAACGCGACCCCCAGCGCGAGCGTGCGGGCGAACCTCATCGCGGGTCCCCAGCGCCGGCGTGACGGATGCGACGCATGGGAGGAATCATCGCACCGCCGCGGCCACCCCGCCGGGACTTCGGAACGCGTCGTGACGTTCCGGCGCCGGGGACGCCATCATGTCCCCATGCCCGACGCACGCGCAGGACAGCCCGCCCGCCCCGAGGACCTCATCGACGTGCCCCACCTGGTCACGGCGTACTTCACCCGCACCCCCGACCCCGAGGACCCCGACCAGCAGGTCGCCTTCGGCACCAGCGGGCACCGCGGCTCCTCGCTGCGCTCGTCGTTCAACGAGACCCACATCCTCGCCACCACCCAGGCGATCTGCGACCACCGCCGCGAGCAGGGGTACGACGGCCCGCTCTTCCTCGGCCGCGACACCCACGCGCTGTCCGAGCCCGCCTGGGCCACCGCGCTCGAGGTGCTCGCCGCCAACGACGTCACGGTGCTGGTGGACGCGGCCGACCGCTACACCCCGACCCCGGCGGTCTCGCACGCGATCCTGCGCGCCAACGGCGGGCGGAGCACCGGCCCCGGCCTCGCCGACGGCATCGTGGTGACGCCCTCGCACAACCCGCCGGCCGACGGTGGCTTCAAGTACAACCCGCCGCACGGCGGCCCCGCCGGCTCCGAGGCCACCTCGGCGATCGCGAAGCGCGCCAACGAGCTGATCCGCGGCGGCCTGGCCGACGTACGCCGGGTCCCGTTCGCCCGGGCCCGTCGCGCGGCCGGCACCTACGACTTCCTCGGCAGCTACGTCGACGACCTGCCCTCGGTGCTCGACCTGGACGCGATCCGCGGCGCCGGCGTGCGCATCGGCGCGGACCCGCTGGGTGGGGCGTCGGTGGACTACTGGGGCGCCATCGCCGAGCGGCACCGCCTGGACCTCACGGTCGTCAACCCGCTGGTCGACCCCACCTGGCGGTTCATGACCCTGGACTGGGACGGCAAGATCCGGATGGACTGCTCCTCGCCCTCCGCGATGGCCTCGCTGGTCGAGCAGCGCGCGGCCTACGACATCGCGACCGGCAACGACGCGGACGCCGACCGGCACGGCATCGTCACCCCCGACGCCGGGCTGATGAACCCCAACCACTTCCTCGCCGTCGCGATCGGCCACCTCTTCGGCGGCGCCCGCCCGGACTGGCCGGCCACCGCGCGGATCGGCAAGACGCTGGTCTCCTCCTCGATGATCGACCGGGTCGCCGCCTCGATCGGCAAGCCGCTGGTCGAGGTGCCGGTCGGGTTCAAGTGGTTCGTCCCCGGGCTGCTCGACGGCTCCTTCGGCTTCGGCGGGGAGGAGTCCGCCGGCGCCTCGTTCCTGCGCCGCGACGGCTCGGTGTGGACCACCGACAAGGACGGGCTGCTGCTCTGCCTGCTCGGCGCCGAGATCCTCGCGACCACCGGCGAGGCCCCCTCGCAGCGCTACGCCGCGCTGGTCGCGGAGCACGGCGAGCCGGCGTACGCCCGCATCGACGCCCCCGCCACCCGCGAGCAGAAGGCGGCGCTGGCCGCGCTCTCCCCCGACGCCGTCACGGCCACCAGCCTCGCCGGCGAGCCGATCACCGCCCGCCTCACCGAGGCGCCCGGCAACGGCGCCCCGATCGGCGGGCTCAAGGTGACCACGGAGTCCGCGTGGTTCGCCGCGCGCCCCTCCGGCACCGAGGACGTCTACAAGATCTACGCCGAGTCCTTCCGCGGCCCCGACCACCTCGCCCAGGTGCAGGAGGAGGCCCGGGCGGTGGTGCAGTCCGCACTGGAGGCATGATCGCCGGCCCGATCGGCAGATCAGGTCGGGCGCCGGGGGCTACCGTGGCGCACGTGGCAGTGATCGAGACCGCGGGACTCACCAAGCGCTACCCGCGCGTCACGGCCCTCGACCACCTCGACGTGCGCGTCGGGGAGGGGGTCACCGGGCTGGTCGGGGCCAACGGCGCCGGGAAGTCCACGCTGATCAAGATCCTGCTGGGCCTGCTGCCGGCGACCGACGGCAGCGCCCGGGTGCTCGGCCACGACGTGGCCACCGAGGGCGCCGCGATCCGGGCCCTGGTCGGCTACATGCCCGAGCACGATTGCCTGCCCGCCGACGTCTCCGCCAGCGACCTGGTGGTGCACCTGGGCCAGATGTCCGGGCTGCCCTACCCGGCGGCGCGCGAGCGGGCCTCCGACGTGCTGCGCCACGTGGGTCTCGCCGAGGAGCGCTACCGCCCGATCGGCGGCTACTCCACCGGCATGAAGCAGCGCGCCAAGCTCGCCCAGGCGCTCGTGCACGACCCGCAACTGGTGCTGCTCGACGAGCCGACCAACGGCCTGGACCCCTCGGCCCGCGACGACATGCTCGCGCTGGTACGCCGGATCGGCACCGAGTTCGGCATCTCGGTCCTGGTGACCTCCCACCTGCTCGGCGAGCTGGAGCGGGTCAGCGACCACATCGTCGTCCTCGACGCCGGACGGCTGCTGCGCTCCTCGGCGACCTCCGAGTTCCTGCACGCCACCGGCAGCCTGCTCGTCGAGGTGCAGGGCCGCCCCGACGCCGACCGGCTGCTCGGGCAGGCCCTGCTCGACGCCGGCCTGGTGGCGCGGCCGGCCGAGGGACGCCTGGTCGAGGTGGACGTGCGCGACGAGCACACTCGCGACGTGGTCCGCGACCTGACCGTCGACCTCGGCCTCGGCCTGGTGCGGATGCAGGAGCGCCACCACCGCATCGAGGACGTCTTCCGCGACGGGGGTGCCGGCAGTGTCCAGCCCGTCTGAGCGCTCCCCCGACCCGGCCATGCCGCCCGCCGGCACCGGCGTCATCCACGACCTCGGCTACCGGCGCTACACCGGCCCCCGTCTCGGCGAGCCGGCGGTGGCCCGGGCGTTCTTCCTCAGCGGCCTGCGGCACACCTACGGCCTGGGCCGCTCCGGGCGCTCGAAGGTGCTGCCGATGCTGCTGCTCGGGCTGATGCTGCTGCCGGCCCTGATCCTGGTCGGCGTGCTGGTGCAGGCCCGCGACCTGCTCGGCCTCGACGAGCAACTGGTCGCCTACTCCACCTACCCGATCACCACCCAGCTGCTGATCTCGGTGTTCGTGGCCTCCCAGGCACCCGCGCTGATCTCGCGCGACCTGCGCTTCCGCACGATCACCCTCTACCTGGCCCGGCCGATGCGGCGACGCACCTACGTGCTGGTGCGGCTGGCCTCCCTGACCGTGGCGACCTTCGTGCTGATCGGCGCGCCGCTGCTGCTGATGTACGTCGGCGGGGTCCTCGCCGACCTGCCGCTGGCCCGGGAGACCGGCCGGTTCCTGGGCGGGCTGGTCGGCGCTGCGCTGCTCGCCGCCTGCCTGGCCAGCCTCGCCGCCGTCGTGGCCGCCCTGACGGTACGCCGCGGGCTGGCGGTGACCGCGGTGATCGTGGTGCTGCTGGTGAGCTTCACGCTGGTCTCGACCGTGCAGGGTGTCGCCGCCTCGACCGACCACGACACGGTCGGGCGGATCGCCGGACTGTTCTCGCCGTACACGCTCGTCAACGGGGTGCAGGTGTTCCTCTTCGACTCCCCCGCCGCCACCGCGACGCCGCCCGAGGGCACCGCGATGGGGCTCCTCCACGTGCTCGGCGTCCTCGCGGTCGTCCTGGGCTCGATCGTCGCGCTGCTGGTCCGCTACCGGAGGGTCGACTGAGATGAGCACGATCGTGATCGACCACGTCTCCCGGTGGTACCGCAACGTCGTCGCGGTCAACGACGTCTCGATGAGCATCGGCCCCGGCGTCACCGGCCTGCTCGGCCCCAACGGCGCCGGCAAGTCCACGCTGATCGCGCTGATGTCGGGGTTCCTGGCGCCCTCCGCGGGGACGGTCACCCTCGACGGGGAGCCGCTGTGGCGCAACGAGCAGGTGTACCGCAAGATCGGGCTGGTCCCCGAGCGCGAGGCGCTGTTCGACTACCTGACCGGGCGCCAGTTCGTGGTCGCGAACGCCGAGCTGCACGGCCTGCCCGACCCCGGTGCGGCCGCCCAGCGGGCGATCGCGATGATCGAGCTCACCGACGCCCAGGACCGCTCGATCTCGACGTACTCCAAGGGCATGCGGCAGCGGATCAAGATGGCCTCCGCGCTGGTGCACGACCCGGCGGTGCTGCTGCTCGACGAGCCGTTCAACGGGATGGACCCGCGCCAGCGCATCCACCTGATGGAGCTGCTGCGGACGATGGGCGCCGAGGGCCGCACGGTGCTGTTCAGCTCCCACATCCTCGAGGAGGTCGAGCAGGTGGCCCGTCAGATCGAGGTGGTGGTGGCCGGTCGGCACGCCGCCTCCGGCGACTTCGGCGCGATCCGCCGGCTGATGACCGACCGGCCGAACCGGTTCGTGCTCCGCTCCGGCGACGACCGGGTCCTGGCGGCCGCGCTGCTGCAGGACCCGTCGGTGCGTGGCGCCCGGCTGCGTACGGAGGGCGGGATCGAGCTGGAGGCCGCGGACTTCGGGCGGTTCAGCGAGGTGCTGCCGCGCCTGGCGCGCGAGCACGGCATCCGGCTCTTCGAGGTGACCCCGACCGACGAGTCGCTCGAGAGCGTCTTCGGCTACCTGGTGTCCTCATGAGCGCCCAGGTCCTGTCCCCGACGATCGTGCGGCTCGGCGTGCGCAGCGTGTTCGGGCGCTGGCGCGGGGCCCTGCTGTTCGTGCTGCCGCTGAGCCTGGTCGGCCTCGCCGTGCTGGTGCGGGCCCTGGTGGGCGCGGACCCCGGCGCCGCCGAGAACACCCTCTACGCCTTCGGCCTGGTCGTGACGGTGCCGCTGGTCGCGCTGCTGGCGACCAGCGGGCTGCTCGCCCCCGAGATCGACGACGGCTCGATCTCCTACCTGCTGGCCAAGCCGATCTCGCGCTACACGATCGTGGCCAGCAAGCTCGCGGTCGCGGCGGCCTGCGTCGTGGTCTTCGCCGCCGTCCCGCTGCTGGTGGCGGGTCTGGTGCTGCTCGGCAACGAGCCGTCGCTGGCGCTGGGCTTCCTCGTCGCCGGCCTGGTCGCCGGCCTGGCGTACTGCTCGCTGTTCGCCCTGCTGTCGGTGATGACCCGGCACGCCATCGTCATCGGGCTGATCTACCTGCTCGGCTGGGAGGGGCTGCTGGGCGGCCTGCTCGACGGGGTGCGCTGGCTCAGCATCACCCGCTGGGCCGGCGAGATCGTCGACACGATCGCCGGCGTGCACCTGGTCGACGACCTGTCGATCTGGTACGCCGTGGTCGCCTCCGTGGTGGTCATCGCGCTCGGTGCCTGGCTGACCGGGCGCCGACTGCGGGCCTTCAACCTGACCGGCGACGAGTAGCCGCCCGCAGCCGCGCCCGGATCCGCGCCGGCACGGGTCAGTCGTCGGTGCCGTCGGCGTCGGTGCGCAGCACGCCGAAGTCGGCGTCGAGCACGACGTCCCACTCGGCACCGTCCGCGTCGCGGACCTCGACCTCCCAGGCCGCGCCCCGGTCGTCGCTGGCCTCGACGTCGAGGACCGTCGCGCCCTCGACCGCGCCCAGGGCCGCCTTCTCCGCGGCCGTCCGGTCCGCCTCGGCGACCGGGCGGTCGTCGGCGTCCCGGTCGGTGTCCCGGCCGTTGGTGTCCTGGTGGTCGTCCCCGTCGTCACCGTCGCGCTCCTCCGCGACCACCGCGAGGCCCTCGTCGAGCGCGAGGTCGACCTCGGACCCGTCGTCGAGGCGCACCTCGACCTCGTAGGTCTCACCCCGGTCGTCGCTGGTCTCGACGTCGACGACGGTGCCGCCGACGGCCTCGGTGGCGGCCGCGCCGACCCGGTCGCGCTCGGCCCCGTCCACGCCGGTCTCGTTCGCGGTGGCGGTCCAGACGGTCCCCCCGATCCCGACGGCCGCGAGGACCGCGAGGGTGGGCAGGACGACGCGCTTGCGGCGAAGCGTGGTGGTGTTCATGGCTGATGCCTCTCTGCTGTGGTCGTCCCCCGACCCGGGGGACGACCACAGCATGCGTCGAGGCCGCTGAAGCCCACCTGAACCCGCCTGAACGCGCGTTCAGGTCCCCTCCTCGGTCCTCGCCTCAGGTCCGTGCGGCGGGGGCCGGGAGCCGCACCACGACCCGGGCACCGCCGGCCGGCGACGAGGTGATCGCGACGGTGCCGCCGTGGGCGGTCACGATCTCCCGGACGATCGCCAGCCCGAGCCCGCTGCCGCCGGCATCGCGCGCGCGGGCCTCGTCGAGCCGCACGAACCGATCGAAGACCCGCTCCCGCTCCGCCTCGGGGATCCCGGGGCCGTCGTCCTCGACCACGAGCTCGACGTCCGGGTCCCGCCCGTCCTCGGCCCGCTCGCGGACCGCCAGCCGAACGGTCGTCTCGGCGTGCCGGACGGCGTTGTCGACGAGGTTGCGCACCACCTGGCCCAGTGCGACGCCGTCGCCGCGCACACGTCCCGGCCCGATGCCGGAGGTGTCCACCTGGAGCCCGCCGCGGCGCACCCGGCGGGCCTCCGCCAGGGCGAGGTCGTCGAGGTCCACGTCGTACGGGGCGTGCGCGCCCGCGGCCTCGCCGGCCCGAGTGAGCACCAGCAGCTGCTCGACGAGGCGCTGCATGCGCCCGGACTCCTCGAGCACCGCCTCGGCGAGCTCGCCCTCGGGCAGCGCTCCCGGGTGGGCCTGGGCCACCTCGGCGGTCTGCCGGATGCTGGCCAGCGGCGAGCGCAGCTCGTGGGAGGCGTCGGCGACGAACCGCTGCTGACGCTCGCGCGAGCTCTCCAGCCGCTCGAGCATCTGGTTCATCGTGCGGGCCAGCCGGTGGATCTCATCGCGCGAGGGCGGCTCGGGGACCCGGCGGTCCAGCCGGTCCCCGGTGATCTGCTCGACCTCCTCCCGGATCCGCTCGACCGGCGCGAGCGCCCGGGTCGCCACCGCCCAGGTGGTGCCGCCGACGAGCAGCAGCACCAGCGGTACGCCGACCAGCAGCGGCGGGAGCAGCGCGGCGGTGGAGTCGTCGACGTCCTCCAGGGAGGCGGCCACGGACACGACGTACTCGCGGTCACCGACCTCGGCGTCCTCGGTGACCACGACGTAGGGCTGGTCGGCCCCCGGGAGCTCGGCCCGGTCGGTGCTCTGGCTCGGCAGCGGGCGGGAGAGCGGCTGGGAGGAGCTGGCCACCGTGCCGTCGGGGGCGAGCACCTGCCAGACCAGCTCGTCGGGCTCGTCGGGGTCCTCGGTGTCTTCGGGGTCCTCGGGGTCCTCGTCGGCCGTCCCCGAGTCCGGGAGCCCGGACGTCTCGATCTGGGTGACCAGGTCGGCGGCCCGCTGCTCCGCGCTGTTCTCCAGGCCCTCGCGCAGGGAGTCGCGCACCAGGAGCACCAGCACGGCCGCGCCCAGGGCCAGCACGACGGCGACCACGAGCACGGCGGCGGTCGTGGTCCGCACCCGCACCGACGCACGGGCCAGGCGGCGCTCAGCCACCGTTGCTCGCCAACCGGTAGCCCGCGCCCCGCACGGTCTGGATCGCCTCGCGACCGAAGGGCCGGTCCACCTTGTTGCGCAGGTGGCGGACGTAGACCTCCACGATGTTCGGGTCGCCGTCGAAGTCGACGTCCCAGACCGCGTCGAGGATCTGCCGCTTGGAGACGACGTCGCCGCGGTGGCGGGCCAGGAACGCGAGCAGCGAGAACTCCCGGGCGGTCAGCGCGATCTCCTCCTCGCCGCGCCAGACCCGCCGGGCGGCCGGGTCCACGCGGAGGTCGCCCGCCTCGAGCAGGGTGGGGCGCGGCCGTGCCCCGCGCCGGGCGACCGCGCGCAGCCGCGCGACGAGCACCGGGAACGAGAACGGCTTGGTCAGGTAGTCGTCGGCACCGGTGTCGAGCCCCTCGACCTGGTCCCACTCGCCGTCCTTGGCGGTGAGCATCAGCACCGGGGTCCAGTTCTGCTCCGCGCGCAGGGCCGCACAGACCCGGTAGCCGTTGATCCCCGGCAGCATCAGGTCCAGCACGATCGCGTCGTAGTCGTGCTCGCGCGCCATCCACAACCCGTCGGTGCCGTCGTGGGCGACGTCGACCGCGAAGCCCTCGGCCTCCAGCCCCACCTTCAGCGAGCGTGCAAGCCGCACCTCGTCGTCGACGACGAGCACGCGCATGGGGAACCTCCGGACGATCAGGGACCGTCCATTCTTCCCGACGGCCGCTGAACCTGCGCTGAAGACGTGGCGCCGGGCTCAGTCGCCGGCGAGCATCGCCCGCATCGTGTCGACCTCGTCCTGCTGGGTGACCATCACCTCGGCCGCCATCTCGCTGACCCGCACGTCGGCACCGTCGCGGGCGACGTCGCCGCCCATCGCGATCGCGCCCTCGTGGTGGCGGATCATGCCCTCGAGGAACAGCCTGTCGAACTCCGCGCCGTCCGCCCGCTCGAGCGCCGCGAGCTGCTGGGGCGTGAGCATCCCCTGCATCTCGTTGTGCCCGTGCTCGCCGTGGTCGTACGACGAGGGGTCCTCGTCGGTGCGCGGCACCTCCACGCCGCGCTCCTCCAGCCAACCGGCCATCGCCAGGATCTCGGGGCGCTGGGCCGCCTCGATCCGCTCCGCGAGGCGGCGCACGCGCGGGTCCGAGGCACGGGTCTCGGCCAGTTCCGACATCACCAGCGCCTGGGCGTGGTGCGGGATCATCATCTGCAGGAACGCGACGTCGGCGTGGTTCCAGGGGTCCTCGACCTCGATGTCGTCGGGTCCCACGGTGCGCGCGGTCTCCCCCGGCTTCCCGGGCACGATCACGGTGAGATCGTCGGTGCCGGTGGTGCTCGCGGCGTCCGCCGGTGCCTGTTCGGTGTCCTCCGAGCACGCGGGGAGGAGCAGGAGGGCGCCGGTGAGTGCGGCGGCGTACAGGTAGATGCGCGGGGTTCCCGAGACCACGTGGCGTCCTTGTCGAAGAGTGTCGAGGGGGTGTGCGGAGTTGTGACATCGGCGTGAATAGACCCGAAGGGATCTTTACGCCGTGATCTGGGACACGGTATGACAGAGACGGGCGTCTGGGGAACAGGCACCTCCCCCCACGAAAGGTTCTCGGAACTATGACCACACCACGTCGAGGCTCGAAACGCCTCAGCACCGGATGGCGGCAGCTCGCCGTAGGCGCGGCCGGCGCGCTCAGCCTGGCCCTGGCCCTCGCTGCCACGCCCGCGATCGCGCACGACGACGACCACGACGAGCCCGAGGTCGCGCAGACCACCGCAGACGGGTGCAGCGCGGAGGAGCGCAAGGAGCTCGCGGCGCTCGGCGACAACTTCGTCGCCGCCTGCGACATCGCCGGCAACGACTTCTCGATGCTGCGGACCCCCGCACGGGCACTCAAGCCCGGCGAGACCGACAGCAGCGACAACCTCTCCCTGGTCGCCAACATCCCCAAGCAGGGCGCCTTCGCCGACGTCTCGGCGCTCAACTCCGACCTGGCGTTCAAGGGCAAGTACGCCTTCGCGGGCAACTACAACGGCTTCATGGTCTACGACGTCTCCCGGGCCAAGCACCCGCGGATCGTGAGCCAGGTCGTCTGCCCCGGCTCGCAGAACGACATCTCCGTCTACGGCGACCTGCTGGTCCTCTCGGTGGACTCCAGCCGCAGCGACGACTCGTGCAGCAGCACGGCGCTCTCGGCGCAGCAGAAGGATGCCTGGGAGGGCATCCGCGTCTTCGACATCAGCGACCCGGAGTCCCCGCAGTACGTCGCCGCGGTCGAGACCGCCTGCGGCTCGCACACCCACACGCTGGCTCCGGACAAGCGCGGGCGCAACCTCTTCGTGTACGTCTCGTCCTACTCCCCCAACGAGACCTTCCCCGACTGCCAGCCGCCGCACGACAAGATCAGCATCGTCAAGGTGCCGGTCAAGGACCCCGGCTCCAGCTCGCTGGTCGCCGCACCGGTGCTCTTCCCCGACGGGGGCAACCCGGGTGAGGGCTACTCGCGCCCGACCACCGGCTGCCACGACATCACGGCGTACCCCTCCAAGGACATCGCCGCCGGTGCCTGCATGGGTGACGGCATCCTGCTCGACATCTCCGACCGCGAGGCCCCGAGGGTGATCGACCAGGTCCGCGACGAGGAGAACTTCTCCTTCTGGCACTCCGCCACCTTCAACAACAAGGCGAACAAGGTCGTCTTCACCGACGAGCTCGGTGGCGGCGGCGCGCCGACCTGCAACCCGGAGACCGGGCGCACCAAGGGTGCCAACGCCATCTACGACATCGTCGGTGGCAAGAAGCCCGGCAAGCCCGGCAAGAAGGCCAAGAAGGCGGGCAAGGGCACCCCGCAGCTGGCGTTCCGCAGCTACTACAAGATCCCGCGTCCGCAGGCCGCGACCGAGAACTGCGTGGCCCACAACGGCTCGCTCATCCCGGTCAAGGGCAAGGACATCATGGTGCAGGCCTGGTACCAGGGCGGCATCTCGGTCTTCGACTTCACCAACTCGCGCAAGCCGAAGGAGATCGCCTGGTTCGACCGCGGCCCCATCTCCGACACCGAGCTGGTGACCGGCGGATCGTGGTCGGCGTACTGGTACAACGGCCGCATCTACAGCAACGACATCCAGAAGGGCTTCGACGTCCTCGAGCTCGATGACGCCCGCGTCCGCAGCGCGAAGAAGGTCCGGATGGACGTCTTCAACCCGCAGTCGCAGCCCTACTACAACAACTGACCCACCCGTTCGACCCGGCCGGGCCGGCATCCCTCAGGGGGTGCCGGCCCGGTGCCGTGTGTCGAGGAGCCGGCTCAGGAGTAGCGGTGCGACTTCGCGGCGTGCCCCTGCTCGCGGGTGCAGGTGCGCCCGCTCATGTTGCGGTGCCCGCACAGCGCCTCGGCCCCCTCGGGGGTCTCGGCCGGCGTGGTGTCCTTCGCCTTGGTCGCCTTCGCCTTCGTGGCCTTGGCGGCTGGCTTCGCGGGGGCACCGGATGCGGGCACCGGGCGCCGGGCCGTCGTGCCGCTCCCGGCTGCCTTCTGCGCCGCCTCGTACTTCGCCTCGCGCATCGCTCGCAGCGCGTCCATCTTGCTCATCGTCGCCTCACGTGCTGAGCCTAGGCCTCGCCACCGACATCGCCCGTGCCGGGCTGCGGGCCACCTCTTGCTTGGATGTGCCCATGACGCAGCGCGGCACGATCTTCACCCTGGGCGGCGGCGGGTTCTCCATGCCCGAGGTCCGCCCCGACCTCGACGTACGGCTGCTGTGACGCAGGCCCCGGAAACAGCGGGTTGCCCAGGGATCGGGGCCGGTCAGGCCGCCTTCGCCAGCTTGCGCTCCTGCTGCTGCAGGCGGGCCTGGGCGGCGCGACGGACCTTGGCGCCCTTGGTGCTCATCGCCCAGAGCAGCTTGAGCTGCTGGGGGGCGTTCTTGACGTTGGTGGTGGCCAGCCAGCCGTTGGGCAGCGAGAGCCGGACGGCCTTGTGCCAGGCGCTCGCGACCTGAACGGGCAGCGGCGCCTCGTGGTAGTTCAGCTCGTACTTCGCGAACAGCGCCTTCACCTTCGGCGCGATCTCGGCGTACCGGTTCGAGGGCAGGTCCGGGAACAGGTGGTGCTCGATCTGGTGAGACAGGTTGCCGGTCATCACGTGCATGGCCTTGGAGCCGGAGATGTTGGCCGAGCCGAGCATCTGGCGCACGTACCACTCGCCGCGGGTCTCCTTCTCCGGGATCGCGTTGCGCTCGAAGGTCTCGACGCCCTCGGGGAAGTGACCGCACATGATCACCGAGTGCGACCACAGGTTGCGCACGAGGTTGGCGGTGAAGTTCGCGGCCAGGGTCGGCACGAACGAGCCGGTCGGGATCGACATCGCCGGGTGCACGAGGTAGTCCTTCGTGGCCTGCTTGCGGATCTTGCGCAGCGTGTTCTTGGCGTTCCTCTTGAACGTCTCGCTGCGGCGCTCCTTGGGGATGCGCAGGTTCTTGCCGAGCTCGAGGTCATAGGCGGCGATGCCGTACTCGAAGAAGCAGGCGTTGATGAAGTTCAGCAGCGGCTGGGCGAGGTACATCGGGTGCCAGCGCTGGTCCTCGTCCATGCGCATGATGCCCCAGCCGAGGTCGTTGTCCTTGCCCACGATGTTGGTGTAGGTGTGGTGGACCTCGTTGTGGCTGTGCTTCCAGCCCTCGGCGGTGGAGGCGTTGTCCCACTCCCACGTCGTCGAGTGGATCTTCGGGTCGCGCATCCAGTCCCACTGGCCGTGCATGACGTTGTGGCCGATCTCCATGTTCTCGAGGATCTTGGCCACGCTCAGCCCGACCGTGCCGGCCACCCAGGCGGGCGGGAAGGCGCTGGCGAGCAGCACCGCGCGGGAGCCGAGCTCGAGGCGGCGCTGGAAGGCCACCATGCCGCGGATGTACGCCGCGTCGCTCTCGCCGCGCGACTCGAGGATGTCCTGGCGGATCGCGTCGAGCTCACGCCCGATGTCCTCGATGTCCTCGGGGCTCAGGTGGGCGATCGGGTTGACGGGCTTCTTGGTGATGGCGGTCATCGCGGGACTCCTCGCAGTGGAGATCGTGTGGAGGTCGGGGGAACGGTCAGTGGTCGATGTGGCAGGGGCCGGCAGCGGCACTGATGCAGGTCTGGATGCGGACGCCGTCGCCCGGGGCGGCGGTGGTCACCTCTCCGTTGCGCAGGTCGCGCACGGCGCCCTCACGCAGCGGGAGCACGCAGCCGAAGCAGATGCCCATGCGGCACCCGCTCGGCATCAGTACGCCGGCGTCCTCGGCGGCGTCGAGGATCGTGGTGGCACCGTCCATCTCGACGGTGGTCCCGGAGCCGGTAAGGACGACCGAGCCGCCCTCCCCGGGGGTGATCATCTCGGTGCGGAAGCGCTCCACCGCCAGCGGCAGGCCGAGCGCGTCGTGGTGCTCGGCGAGCGCGTCGAGCAGCCCCGCCGGGCCGCAGGCGTACGTCGTGCGCTCGGCGAGGTCGGGGACCAGTGCGGCCAGGCCGCGCTCGGGGTCGGCGACCTCGAGGCGACCGGTGACGGTGGTGTGCAGCTCGACGAGCCGGATCAGGCCGCGGTCGGCATACCCGCGGAGCTCGGCACCGAACAGCACCGCGTCCCGGGTCTGCGCGGAGTGCAGCAGCACGATGTCGGTGCGCACCGGCTCGGCGCGCGAGAACAGGTTGCGCAGCATGCCGATGACGGGGGTGATGCCCGAGCCGGCGGTGACGAGCAGCAGCTTGGCCGGGGCCGGGTCGCCGAGCACGAAGTCGCCCTCGGCCTGACCGAGCTGCACCATCGTCCCGGGGCGCATCCGGTGCACGAGGTGCGTGGAGACCGCGCCGCCCTCGATCGCCTTGACGGTGATGGAGATGCAACCGTCGGCGCGGGGTCCGTGGGTCAGCGAGTAGGTGCGCCACAGGCGCACGCCGTCGACCTCGACGCCGACGCGCACGAACTGCCCGGGCTGGTGGCCCGCCCAGTCCTTGCCCGGCTTGATCAGCAGGGTCGCGGAGCCGGCGGTCTCGGGGCGGACCTCGACGACCTTGCCGCGCAGCGGCGCGCCCGCGCGCAGCGGGTGGAAGACATCGAGGACGTCGTCGAGCTCGAGCGGCGTGACGGCTGCCTCGGCGACCCGCCGCAGGGTCCCGCGCAGGGACCTGGTGCGACCGGAACTGGGATCGGTGAGGCTGACCATAGAGCCATCCTCCGGCAGACGAGGTGCAAAGTCCTGTCCCTCGCACGTGAAGCGAGGCCGGTTTATTGTTCGCTGAGAACAATGTTGTGCGAATCACGCCGCGGCCCCATCCGTCCACGCCACCGCCCCGAACAACCCGTGAACCACCGCGGCGGCCGACCGACAGGCCCGGCGCCGTGCCTGAAGGACAACACCCATGTTCCGTCAACGGAGGGAAACCGCACCATGAAGCGCACCGTCTCCACCACGTTGAAGCTCGCCCTGAGCGGCGTGGTCACCGCAGCACTCGCCAGCACCGCCGTCATGCCCGCCGCCCACGCGGACACCGCGACCGAGCGGAAGGCCGGCAACAAGAGCCTGGCCAAGGTGCTCGCGGCCGACGGCACCAAGTTCGACAAGAACTGGAAGGACTTCGACATCCTCGAGAAGGGTGTGCTCGCGGTCCTCGACGCCAAGCCGCACAGCCCGGTCGCCCTCCTCACCCAGGGCGGCAAGCGGGCCACCGCCTTCCTGCCGACCGACGCGGCCTTCCGTGCGCTGGTCAAGGACATCGCCGGCTCCGCTCCCAAGACCGAGCGCGCGACGTTCAACGCGCTCGCCTCGGTCGCCGACGTCGACACCCTCGAGGCCGTGCTGCTCTACCACGTCGTCGCGGGCAAGACCCTGACCAGCAAGAAGGTCCTCGCCTCCGACGGCGCGAAGGTCACCACGGCGCTCGGCGGGACGATCAAGATCGACGTCAGGGGCAAGGGCAAGAAGACCAAGGTCTTCCTGGTCGACCTCGACAAGGGCGACGCCAACCCGCAGGTGGTCCAGCTCGACATCAACAAGGGCAACAAGCAGATCGGCCACGGCATCAACCGGGTCCTGCGTCCGATCGACCTGCCCTGATCCAGGGTTGAGCCCCAGGCTCGACGTGGGGCTGAAGACGGGGCGCGGCCTCCTCGGGCCACGTAGCGTCGTCCTCGTGGACGGCCACCCGCACGCAGCACGGCGGCACGGCCGCGGCCTCCGGGTCGCGGCCGTGCTGTTGCTCGCGCTGCTTCTCGTCGCCGGCTGCGGCGGCGAGACGCGCACCTACGTCGCCCTGGGCGACTCCTTCACCTCCGGTCCGCTGATCCCGGAGAGCGACCCGGCGGGCGGGTGCCTGCGCTCGGACCACAACTACCCCTCGCTCGTGGCCGAGGAGGCCGGCCTGGAGCTGGTGGACGTGAGCTGCTCCGGGGCCCGCACGGCCGAACTCACCGGGACCCAGGTCATCTTCGACAACACCCATCCCCCGCAGCTGGACGCCGTCGACGCCGACACCGACGTGATCACGGTCGGCATCGGGGGCAACGACGAGGACCTGACCTCGCTGCTCTTCGGCTACTGCGCCGGACTGGGCGTGGCCGACCCGACCGGGCAGCCGTGCACGAGCCAGGACGCCGCACAGGCGGTCACGATGGCCACCCGGTTGCAGACGGTTCGCACCAACCTGGTCGACGCCTTCGCCGCGATCCGCGAGCAGGCTCCCCAGGCACAGGTCGTCGCGGTGGGCTATCCGCAGCTGTTCCCCGCCCGGGGCAGCTGCCCCGGCCGGCTCCCGATCGCCCCCGGCGACTACGCCTGGGCCCGCGGGCTCAACGCCGATCTCAACGACGCCGTCGCGGACGCGGCCGACGAGGCCGGCTTCGACTTCGTCGACATGTGGACGGCCAGCGAGGGCCACGACATCTGCTCGGAGGACCCCTGGGTCAACGGCTCGGCGACCGACCCGGACGCGGCGCTGGCCTTCCACCCCTTCGAGGTCTACGAGCGCGAGGTCGCCCGGCGGGTACTGGACCTGTTGTGACCTCGCACCGCCGCCCTCCCCGCACCCTCACCACCCCCGTCCTCGGCCCCGTCCTCGGCCCCGTCCTCACCGCCGCCCTCATGACCGGCCTCCTGGCCGGGTGCAGCGACTCCGCCTCGCGGGGCGAGAAGCTCGCCGAACGGGCCCCCACCCCGACCGCCACCCCGACCCTGCCGGTGGAGCGCGAGGAGTCCGCGCAGATCGGCTCCTACGTCGCGCTGGGGGACTCCTTCACCGCCGCACCGCTGGTCACCGCGCCGGCCGACGACGACGGCTGCCTGCGCTCCACGAACAACTACCCCACCCTGGTCGCGGAGGCCCTGGGCGCCGACCTCGAGGACCGCAGCTGCGGGGGCGCCGAGACCGGCAACCTCACCGCCCCGCAGCGCACCTTCGCCGGCACCGTCCCCGCCCAGCTCGGCGCGCTCGACGCCGACACCGATCTGGTGACGATGGGCATCGGCGGCAACGACTTCGGGGTCTTCGCGACACTGGTGCGCTGCGCCGAGCTCGGCGTCGACGACCCGGACGGTGCCCCGTGCACCGAGAGGTTCGGCGACGCCGGGGCCGCGGAGCTCGACCAGCAGCTCGCGACCATCGGCGAGCGCCTGACCGCCAGCATCGAGAAGGTCCGCAGACGCGCACCGGACGCCGAGATCGTGGTGGTCGGCTACCCCCGGGTCATCCCGCCGGCCGCCTCCTGCCCCGAGCTGCTGCCGCTCGCCTCCGGCGACCGCGACCTGGTGGCCGGGCTCAACCGACGCCTCGCCGCGGTCCAGCGCCAGGTCGCCCGCGAGACCGACGTCCGCCACGTCGACCTGTACGCCGCCAGCGCCAGCCACGACGTGTGCTCCGAGGAGCCGTGGGTCAACGGCCGCGCCACCGTGCCCGGGCACGCCCTCGCCTACCACCCGCTCGCCACCGGCCAGAGGGCCGCGGCCCGGCTGGTGCTGGACGCCGTCGAGCAGGACTGAACCCGCTCAGAGGGCCCGGTGCACCACCAGGCCGCCGACGACGGTGAGGCCGACCTGGGTGCCGCGCAGCAGCGCCCCGGTCGCAGCGGTGTCGGCGGGATCCGGGCCGGTCGCCAGCGGGTCGCGGTCGAGCAGCGCCAGGTCGCCCCGCGAGCCGATGCCGACGCTCGGCTGGCCGTCGACGGATGCGGCGAGCGCCTCCTGTGGGGTCAGCGCCTGCTCGGCGTGCCACGGCTCACGCTCGTCACCGCTGCGGTGCACCGCCGCGGCGATCGCCAGCCAGGGGTCGAGCGGCGAGACCGGCGCATCGGAGCCCATCGCCAGCTCGACGCCGTCCTCGAGCATCCAGCGGAACGCGAAGCAGCGCGCCGAGCGCTCCCCCCAGACCCGCTCGGTCAGGTCGCGGTCATCGATGAGGTGGGCCGGCTGCACGCTGGCCCGCAGCCCGAGCGCGCCCATCCGGGCGATGTCCTCGCGGCGCATCATCTGGGCGTGCTCGATCGAGCCGCGCGCGCCGGTCTCCTCGTAGGCGCTGAGCGCGTCGGCCGCCGCCGCGTCGCCGATCGCGTGGGTGGCGACCTCCAGGCCGGCGCCCCGTGCCCGGACGAGCAGCTCGCGCAGCTCCTCGGGGGACTGGTTGGGCTGGCCGGCCGGGTGCTCCAGCCGGCTCGCGTCGGCGTACGGCTCGCAGCACCAGGCGGTGCGGGTGTTGAGCGAGCCGTCGCTGATGATCTTCAGCGGGCCCATCGTGGCCCGGTCGTCGCAGCCCGGCAGCGGGTCGCCGGTGCGCAGGCCGGCGGCGATGACACGCTCCAGGGTCGAGGCGTAGGTCCCCCAGCGCACCCGCAGCCGGTCGCAGCCCTCGGCCCAGCGGGTGGCCCAGTCCTCGGGGGTACCGCTGAACTCGAAGTCGACGATCCCCGCCACCCCCAGCGCGGCGGCGGCGTCCAGCGCGCGCCGGAAAGCCGGCGGCGAGGTCTCGCCGTCCCCGCCCAGCGTCGCGAGCCGCGGGTAGGTCGCGAACCACTCGGTCTCGCGGACCACCGAGTCGCGCAGCGGCAGCGCCAGGTGCATCAGGGCGGAGCTGTTGAGCCAGCCGTGGTGGCCGTCGCCGCTCATCAGCACGACCGGGACGTCGCCGGAGACGGCATCGAGCTCGGAGACGGTGACCTCGCGGTCCCAGGTGCCGGCGCGGTGGCCCCACCCGATGACCGGCTGGCCGGGGCGCTCGGCGATGCGGTCGCGCACCAGGCGCAGCACCTGCTCCGGCGAGCGCGCCGCGGTGAGGTCCAGGCGCTGGGAGGCCAGCGTCCACTGGGTCATGTGCAGGTGCTGGTCCCACAGCCCGGGGATCAGCCAGCGCCCGGCGGCGTCGATCTCCTCGACCCCCGAGGGCCGTTCCAGCGCCGGGCCGACGGCGGTGACCGAGCCGAGCTCCACGAGCACGTCGACGGGGCGGTCCGGCGCCCGCTCGTCCGGTTTCAGGGGAACCGGACGCGCGTTGCGGATCAGGAGACTGGTCACCTGACGAGCGTAGTTCCCCGCACGGGACCGCTACGGTGACGCCCATGTCGACACGGGTGCTCGGGGTGCTGCTCGCCCTCGCCGTGCTCGGCGTCGCAGCCGGGTACGCCGGGCAGCGCGCGCTGGACCCGGTGAGCTCCCCGGCCGGCTTCGCGGCGCTGCCGGTGCCGGCCACCTCGCCGTCGTACCCCGTCAACGAGTACGACGTCTCGCCCGACCCCGGCGTCGCGCCGCTGCCCACCGATGTGGCGCTGCGGCGGATGACGCTGCGCGAAGGTGGCGAGCGGGCCAGCGTCGCGGCGCCCGGCTCGTGGCGACGGGTGGCCGTGGAGCCCGGGGCGGCGTGGAACTTCAGTCGTGCCGACTACCCCGTCAACACCTACCTGCTGCGCGTCACGCTGCTCGGCGGGCAGCGCATCTCGACCTCGGTGGCGGTCGCCGCCCGGCTCGTGGCGCTGCGGGCTGCCGAGAGTGACGGCAACCTGGAGGCGCTGACGGTGGAGACCCAGGACGAGGACGGGTTCGTCGCCACCTATCTGCAGGACGGCTACCGCCGGGTGCTGATGGAGCGCTACAGCACCCTCGGCGACTCCACCGCCCAGCTCGGCGTCGCGGTCACCGGGCGCGAGGTCGATCGGGCCGGGATGGCCGACCTGCTCGAGCGGGTGCTCGCCTCCGCCCGTCGCTGAGCACGCCGGCGCTCACATCCCGTGGGCGACGACCGAGTCCAGCACCCGGGCCGCGGTGGCGCGGTCCTCGCTGCGGATCTGCACCCACAGCAGCTGATCGTCGGTCACCTGGACGACCCGCTCCACGATCACCCCCGGGCAGCCCAGGTGGACCACGGTGCGCGAGGCGTCGCCGTCCATGCGGTCGTCCTGCGGCGCCGTGGCCTCGCCGCACTCGGGGTGCTGGGGCAGCTGGGCGGGGAGCTCGGCGCCGGGCAGGAGCCCCACGAAGACGCCCTCTCCGGGCCGGTCCGGGTCGTGCCAGCCGGTGCTGGTGCCGACCGACAGCGCGGGCTGCTCGGCCTCGTCGTTGGGCGGCACCCACCCGTCGTCGGCGACCGCGCGGTTCCACTGCGCGGGGACCGTCACGCCCAGGGTGCCGCCGGCGTCGTCGAGGCTCACCTCGGCAGGCCCCGATCGGCTCCCCGCCCACACCGCCCCGGCCACCGCGCCGGCGACGAGCGCGAGGGTCCCGGCCGCTGCCAGACGGGCCCGGCTGCCCCGACGCGACCCCGCGTCCCGGCCCGACGTCGGTTCCGCCTCGATCTCCGGCGCGGCCGGCGGGTCGGGGCGCGGCCCGGCCTGGGTGAGGTCGGGGTCGAGGGGCAGCCACGGCTCCGCGTCCGCCGGCGCGCGGGCCAGCACCGGCGCCAGTGCCTCCCCGAGCGCCGCGACGTACGCCGCGACGTCGGGCCAGCGGTCCTCCCGGTCCGGGGCCAGGGCGCGGCGTACGACCGCCTCGACGGCCTCGGGGTAGGCGCGCTCGGCCGTGCTGAGCGCAGGCGGGGGCCCGGGGTGGGCGGCGGCCTGGAGCGTCGGGTGCTGGTACGGCGTGCGCCCGGCGAGCATCAGGAAGGTGAGGGCGCCGAGCGAGTACTGGTCGGCACGGGCGTCGAGGGGCTCGCCCTGGGCCTGCTCGGGAGCGACGAAGGAGGGCGTGCCCGCGATCATCGTCAACCGCGAGGAGACGTCGAGCCCCTTGCCGAGACCCAGGTCGGCGACCATCGCGCACAGCACCGGTGCGCCCGGGCCGGGGCGGCTGCGGAACAGCACGTTGGCCGGCTTGACGTCGCGGTGCGCGATCCCCGCCTCGTGCAGCGCGGTCAGGCCGGCACCGACCTGGCACACGACCTCCAGCGCCTGCGCCGGGCCCAGCCCGTCGACGCCGAGCCGGTCGGCCAGCGTGCCCTGGTCGGCGTAGGTCATCACCAGGTAGGGGCGCCCGTCGTCGAGCTCGCCGGCGTCGTACACGCGCACGACGTGCGGAGAGTCGACGCGGCGCAGGTAGCGGCCCTCCTCGAGGAAGCGGCGGCGCACGTGGTGGTCCTCGCTCCAGTTGTCGGCCAGCACCTTGACCGCCACCGGGGAGTCCAGCTGCTCGTCGTAGGCCAGCCACACGGTCGCGAAGGCACCGGCCCCGATCCTCCGGCGCACGGCGTAACGACCGAGACGTCGGGGCATGGACACGCCATCATTATGTTCGACACCCGGCCGCAGACAGGGAGAACCGGCGCAGATGGAGCACGAGCACCACCACAGCGACGACGCGCCGACCCCCGACGAGATCGATGGGCTCGCCCGTCGCGCCCAGGACGGCGACCGCGATGCCCTCGACGCCCTGCTCCGCACGGTCCGCCCCCGCACCCTGGCGGTCTGCCGCGGCGTGCTGCCGTTCTCCGCCGACGCCGAGGACGCCTGCCAGGAGGCGCTGATCAACGTCGCCGGCAAGATCGGCTCCTGGAACGGCCGAGGCCGCTTCACCACCTGGCTGCACGTCGTGGCGGTCAACAGCGCGCGCACGACCTATCGGCGCATGAAGAACCTGGCCACGCCGCACGACCCCCAGCAGGGCCTGGGGGCGGACCGCCCCGACCCCCGGACCACCAGCGTCATCGCCGGCACCCGGCTCGACCTGCTCGAGGCGATGGAGACACTGGAGCGCGAGCACCCGCAGTACGTCGAACCGTTGCTGCTGCGCGACGTCTACGGCCTCGCCTACGACGAGATCGCCGCGCAGACCGGGGCGCCCCTGGGCACCGTGAAGGCGCAGATCCACCACGGCCGCCGGCTGGTGCGCCCGCTGCTGCGGGGCGAGTGATGGGAGGCCGGCGGATGGCGGCGCGCGGGTCGGCGCTGGTGCTGGCCGGCGCGCTGCTGCTCGCCGGATGCACCGAGGCCGACGACCAGCCGTCGCAGCCCTCCGCCGCCCCGGCACCCGCGACTCCCTCCTCCTCCTCCGCCTCCTCGGCCCCGACGACCCCGTCGCCGGGCGCCAGCGGGCGCGACCTCGCCCTGAGCCAGCCGGTGGAGGACTCGGTCTACCCCGACATGGGTGACCCCGGCGTCGATGCGCTCCACTACGACCTCACGCTCGACTGGGACCCGGGCTCGCGGACGCTGACCGGGCGCGAGGTGCTGACCTTCCGCGCGGCGGACACCGCCGAGACGGTCCGTCTGGACCTGGGACCAGACCTCGAGGTGAAGCAGGTGCGCGCCGGCGGCGAGGAGGTCGCGCACGAGCACACCGGCAAGGACCTCGTCGTCGCGCTGCCGGTCGAGCGCGACGAGCGGTACCGGCTGCGGATCGACTACGCCGGCACCCCACGCCCCACCGAGGCTCCCTCCACCCGTCTCGACATGGAGGCCCTCGGCTGGCACACCACCCCGGACGGCGAGACCTGGACGATGCAGGAGCCGTACGGCGCGCACACCTGGTACGCCGTCAACGACCAGCCGGCCGACAAGGCGCTCTACGACTTCACCGTCACCGTGCCCTCCCCCTGGGTCGGCGTG
Source organism: Nocardioides ochotonae (assembly GCF_011420305.2). Lineage (NCBI taxonomy): Bacteria > Bacillati > Actinomycetota > Actinomycetes > Propionibacteriales > Nocardioidaceae > Nocardioides > Nocardioides ochotonae. Next base: position 4,077,020 of record NZ_CP061769.1, read on the forward strand.
GCCAACGGCGAGCTGACCTCGCGCACCGAGGCCGACGGGCTGACCACGACCACCTGGCACCTCGCCGAGCCCGCGTCGTCGTACCTCGTCACGCTCGCGACCGGCGAGCTGGAGATGACCGAGGCGAGCTCCGCGAGCGGGGTGCCGCTGACCTACTGGACGCCCGTCGACGAGCCGCGGTGGCTGCGCCGGGTGCAGCGCACCGGCGCGGCGCTGGACTGGCTGGAGGAGCGGCTGGGCCCCTACCCCTTCGACACGGCGGGAGTGGTGGTCGTGGACTCCGAGAGCGGCATGGAGACCCAGACCCTGATCACGCTGGGCGACACGGCGTACACCACCTCGATGCCGGTGCTGGTCCACGAGCTGGCCCACCACTGGTACGGCAACCAGGTCAGCCCCGCCGACTGGCGCGACGTGTGGATGAACGAGGGCATGGCGATGTACCTCCAGGGGGTCTGGGAGGCGGAGGCCGCGGGCATCCCGGTGGCCGACCAGATGGACAGGTGGGCGGTGTGGGAGCCGCAGATGCGCGCGGAGGCGGGCCCTCCCGCCGCCTACGACCCGCAGGCGTTCGGCGAGGGCAACATCTACTACGGCCCCGCGCTGATGTGGCACGAGGTGCGCGGGCAGGTCGGCGACGCGGCGTTCTGGGACATGGCGCGCGCCTGGCCGGCCGCCCGTGACAACGCCAACGCCACCCGCGAGGACTACCTCGCCTGGGTCGAGGAGCGCCTCGGCACCGACCTGGACGCGCTCACCGACGCCTGGCTGCTCGACGAGTCCTCGCCGCTGCGGGACTGACGCGCGCGGACCCGTTGCGCGCCGGCCCCGGACCCGGCACCGTGCAGGGATGGACCTCCTCGTGCTCGGCGGCAGCCGGTTCCTCTCCCGCGCGGTCGCGCAGGAGGCGCTGGACCGCGGCCATCGGGTGACCTGCGCCTGCCGCGGCCGCTCCGGGAGCCTCCCCGAGGGCGTGCGGCACCTCCCCGTCGACCGCGCGGAGCCGCTGCCCGACCTCGGCAGCCCGGACGCGGTCGTCGACGTCGGCCGGCAGCCGTCCTGGGTGCGCCGCAGCGTCGCCGCCCTGCCCGACGCGCACCACGTCTTCGTCTCCTCGATCAGCGCGTACGCCGACGAGCGGACCCCGCACGGCACGCCGGAGACCCTGCCGCTGCACGAGCCGCGCTTCGAGGACGTCGACCTGGGCGCGGACGCGGAGGCGTACGGGCCGCTGAAGGTCGCCTGCGAGCGGCTGGTCGAGGACGGCGCCGCCTCGTGGACGGTGATCCGCCCCGGCCTGATCGTCGGCCCCGGCGACCCGACCGGGCGCTTCACCTACTGGCCGGCCCGGTTCGCCGCGACGACCGAGCACCCGCAGGTGCTCGCTCCCGGCAGCCCGGAGGACCTGGTGCAGGTCATCGACGTGCGCGACCTCGCCGCATGGATCATGCGGTGCGCGGAGGACCGGGTGCCCGGGGTGTTCGACGCGGTGGGCCCCGCCCTGCCGCTCGCGCAGCTGCTCGGCGAGGTCGCGACCGGGTGCGGGGTCCCCGACCCCGGCCTCACCTGGGTGGCGCAGGACTCCCTCGAGCGCGTCGGGGTCGCCCCCTGGGCAGGACCGCACTCGCTCCCGCTCTGGCTCCCGCGGCCGGCGTACGACGGGATGATGGCGCACGACGCCGCCCCCGCCCTCGCGGCCGGCCTCGCCCCCCGCCCGCTCGCCACCACCGCGGCCGACACGCTCGCCTGGCTGCGGAGCCAGCCCGACGCCGTCGTCACCGGCCTCACCGCCGACGAGGAGGAGGGCGTGCTGCGGCTCACCCGGTGAGCCGGACCGAAACCGCCTCCACCGACCCCGGGTGTGCGAGAGCATCGCCCTCGTCGCCGCCTCCCCCCACGCGCGGTCGAACCCGGAGAACAGCCATGAGCGTCCTGCGTCGCGTGATGACCGCCGCGGCGCTGCTGTGCTCGCTCGCGGCGACGGCGCTGGCCGTGGTGCTCGTGCTGGTCCCGCTGGTCACCCACTCGGTCCCGCTGACGGTGCTCACCGGCTCGATGGCGCCGGTCCACGATCCCGGCGACATCGTGGTCGTGCGCCCCGCCCCGGCCGGGGACCTGCGGGTCGGCGACGTGATCACCTTCGAGACCGCCGAGGCGGAGCGCCGCCTCATCACCCACCGCATCGAGGCGACCGGCGTCGATGCCGCCGGCGAGCCCACCTTCGTCACCCGCGGCGACGCCAACCAGGTCTCGGACGCCGAGCCGGTGCCGGCCGCCCAGGTGCGCGGCCGGGTCTGGTACGCCGTGCCGTGGGTCGGCCACGCGAGCGCCGCGCTCGGCACCCACCGCGACCAGGTCCTGGTGGGCGCCGGCCTCGTGCTGCTGGGACTCGCGCTGCGCGAGCTGGTGCCCGGCGTCCGGCGCGCACCTGCGGCACGACCTGACGACGCGGCGACCGCCACCTCGTCAGCCACTGCCCACGGCGCGGGGACCCCGGTGGCCTAGCGTTCACGGGGTGACCCGCCTCAACGCCACCCAGCTCATCGACCTGGTCCTCGACGAGGGCTCCTGGAGCTCCTGGGACACCCCGCCCGTGCGCGGCGAGATCAGCGAGCAGTACGCCGCCGAGCTCGCCGCGGCCGCCGCGAAGAGCGGCGTGGACGAGTCGGTGCTGACCGGCGAGGGGCTGATGAAGGGCCGCCGGGTCGCGGTGGTGATGGGCGAGTTCTCCTTCCTCGCCGGCTCCATCGGGCGCGCCGCCTCCGACCGGCTGGTCGCCGCGGTCGAGCGCGCCACCCGCGAGGGCCTGCCGCTGCTGGCCGCCCCGGTGAGCGGCGGCACCCGGATGCAGGAGGGCACCCCCGCGTTCGTGCAGATGGCGCGCATCGCCCAGGCCGTCGCCGCGCACAAGGCGGCCGGGCTGCCGTACCTGGTCTACCTGCGCCACCCCACCACCGGCGGCGTGATGGCCTCGTGGGGCTCGCAGGGCCACGTGACCGTCGGCGAGCCGGGCGCGCTGCTCGGCTTCCTGGGCCCCCGGGTCTACGAGGCGCTCTACGGCAAGCCGTTCCCCGAGGGCGTGCAGACGGCCGAGAACCTCTACGCCCGCGGGATCATCGACGCCGTCGTGGCACCCGAGGACATCGCCGACATCCTCGACCGCGCGCTGCGGATCCTGCTCGCGCCCCGGCACGGGATCGAGCCGGTCGCGGCGGTCGTCGACGAGCCGGTGCCGGACGTCGAGACCTGGGACGCCGTCACCCGTTCGCGCCGCCCCGACCGGCCCGGCGTACGACGGCTGCTGCGCTACGCCGCCTCCGACGTCGTACCGCTCAACGGCACCGGGCAGGGCGAGCAGGACCCCGGGCTGTTCATCGCGCTGGTGAGCTTCGGCAAGGCGCCGTGCGTGTTCCTCGGCCAGGACCGGCGCGGCCAGCGCGACCGGCCGATGGGCCCCGAGGCGCTGCGCGAGGCCCGGCGCGGCATGCGGCTGGCCTCCGAGCTCGGCCTGCCGCTGGTCACCGTCATCGACACCCAGGGCGCGGCGCTGTCGCCGGAGGCCGAGAACGGCGGGCTGGCCGGCGAGATCGCGCGCTGCCTGGCCGACCTGGTCACCCTGGACGCCCCGACGCTGTGCCTGATGCTCGGCGAGGGCAACGGCGGCGGTGCGTTGGCGATGCTGCCGGCCGACCGAGTGGTGGCCGCCCAGCACGCCTGGCTCTCGCCGCTGCCGCCGGAGGGCGCCAGCGCGATCGTGTACCGCGACACCGAGCACGCCCCGGAGATGGCCCGCGCCCAGCGGGTGCGCGCTCTCGACCTCGCGGCGCTCGGCATCGTGGACCGGGTGGTCGTGGAGAAGCCGGACGCCGCCGACGAGCCCGAGGAGTTCTGCCGCCGGGTCGGCGCCGTGCTCGAGCACGAGCTCGCGGTGCTGCTCGAGACCGGGCCCGGGGCTCCGGCGGAGCGGGTCCGTCGCTACGCCTGAGCGGACCGAACTAGAACGCGTTACAGTCCCGGCCATGACCAGGACGTACGTCGTGACCGGCGCCGCCTCCGGCATCGGGGCGGCCACCTCCACCCTCCTGCGCGAGCAGGGCCACCGCGTGCTGGGGGTGGACCGCCACGAGGCCGACGTGGTGGCCGACCTGTCCACCCCGACCGGGCGCGACACCGCCGTGCGCGAGATCCGTGAGGCGACCGACGTGCTGCACGGGGTGGTGCCGTGCGCGGGCATCGCCGGGATCAGCGGCGTGGACAGCCGGCTGCTGGTGTCGGTGAACTACTTCGGCGCCGTCGACCTGGTGACCGGGCTGCGCGACCTGCTCGTCGCCGGCTCCACACCCGACAGCCTCGCCTCGGTGGTGCTGCTCGCCTCCAACTCGATCACCTGCCAGCCCGCCTGGCCCGCCGCGCTGGCCCGCACCTGCCTGGCCGGTGACGAGGCGGAGGCCCGCGCGGCCGCGGGCGGGGTGTCGGCGGTCTTCGCCTACCCGGCCAGCAAGGCGGCGCTGGCCTGGTGGGCACGCGACCACGTGCGCGAGTGGACCCGCGACGGCATCCGGCTCAACGCGATCGCGCCCGGGCTGATCGCGACCCCGATGACCGAGGAGGTGCGCCGCGACCCGGTCTTCGGCAAGTACGCCGACACCTACCCCACCGCGCTCCAGCGCCCGGGCCGCCCCGAGGAGGTCGCCGCCCTGATCGCGTTCCTGCTCTCCGACGCCTCCAGCCTGCTGGTCGGCTCGGTGGTCACCGTCGACGGCGGCACCGACGCCCTGAAGAACCCCCGCCGCCCCCGCGGCACCGCCACCGGCCGGGTCGCCAGCGCGGCGGCCAGCCGGCTCGCCCTCGGCGCGGCCCGGCTGAGCCGCCGGCGTACCTGAGCCGCCGACGGTGCGCAGCGGGCGCCTCGGCACAATGGCGTCCGTGACCGCTCCACTGCTGCGCCCGATCGAGCCCCGCGACGTACCCGCCGTCCTGGCCCTCAACGAGGCCGACGTCGACGTGCTGTCCCCGATGGACGCCGACCGGCTGGCCGCGCTCCAGGGCTGGGCGCACCGCGCCGACGTGGTCGAGGTGGACGACGGCGAGGGCCCGCAGATCGCGGGCTTCGTGATCGTCGTGGACGGCGGCTCGACCTACGACGCGGAGAACTACGCCTGGTTCACCGAGAGGTACGGCGAGGACTTCCACTACCTCGACCGGATCGTGTTCGCGCCGCGGTTCCGCCGCCGCGGGCTCGGCGGCCTCGTCTACGACGCGGTCGAGCGGGACGCGGCGGTGCGCGGGCGGCTGACCCTGGAGGTCAACCTGCGCCCGGCGAACGAGCCGTCGCTGGCCTTCCACGCCAAGCGGGGCTTCGTCGAGGTCGGCCAGCGCGCCTACACCGACGGCACGGTGGTCTCGATGATGGCCAAGAAGGTCTGACTCACCACCGGTTGCGCGCCTCCTCGGCCCAGCCGACCAAGCCGTCGAGGTCGACCCGCTCGCCGTCGTCGGTGCTGGCCCAGCCGGTGAAGTGGCCGAAGCACTGGTGGGTCTCCCCCGCGAGCACGACCAGGCTGGTCCGCGCCACCCGCTCGTGGAAGGGGTGGAACCGCGCCGCGACCCGCTCGCCGCGGATCTCCCAGGGCCGGCGCCAGTCGGAGCGGTCGTAGGACCAGGCCAGCTCCTCGCCGATCTTGTGCAGCCGCCCGTCGACGAGCAGCGCGTTCTCGGTGTGCGGCGTGCCGACCGTCCACCTGCCGCCGAGCTGGATCGCGCGCCCCGCGGCGCTGCCGGCGGCCCAGTTCCAGGTCATCGAGTACGGCCAGCGCCCGCGCCCGTGGTCGAGCACCGCCCAGGCGTCCCCGGCCGCGCCGCCCACGGCGTACGTCGTGCCGTGCGCGGTGAGGGTGCCGGTGACCGGTCGGGCCAGGTCCTTGACGGTGTACTGGAACTGCCGGGGGGTCCACGGCACCACCACACCGAGGCTGTCCTGGCCGGGGACGACCGCGACCTCGAGGTCGATCTCGACGTCCGGGCCGCTGGCCTGCAGCCGGGTCGCGGACTCCCCCTGGTCGAAGGTGTACGACGTCCTCGGCCCGTGCGCGCTGACCGGTCCGCGGCCCGCGCGGTCGGGCAGCACCACGCCGCGTGCCAGCGGCACCACCTCGTCGTACGACGTCTCCTGGCCGGTGGCCCGGTCGAGCAGGTAGATCCCCAGCACGCCGGCGTAGTCGAGGGAGGAGACCACCAGGCCGACCACGTGGGTGGGGGTGACGATGCCCCAGTACTCCCAGCGCTTGGTGCGCCCCCACCAGCCCGGGCCGCGGCGCAGGTTGGCGCGGTGCAGCGGGGTGCGGGTCCACCCCACGGCCGCGGGATCGAGCCGGCCGTCGGGGAGGCAGAGGTCGACGGGACTGGTGATCTCGCGCTCGGGCACGGCGTCAGTCAAGCAGGGGGCACGGTCGGCCGCGCTCAGAACAGCAGGGCGAGCCCCGGGTCCTCCAGCACGCCGGCGACGTCGGCGAGGAAGCGGGATCCCTTCTCGCCGTCGATGTGGCGGTGGTCGAAGGAGAGCGAGAGCTGCATGACGTGGCGGACCTCGATGCGGTCCTCGCCGCCCTCGGTGACCACCCACGGACGCTTCTTCGCCGCGCCCGCGCACAAGATCGCGGACTCGCCGGGATTGATGATCGGGGTGCCGCCGTCGACGCCGAAGGGACCCACGTTGGTGATCGTGAAGGTGCCGCCGCTCATCTCGGCCGGCTGGGTGCGGCCCTCACGGGCAGTGCCGGCGAGCGCCTGGAGGGCCTGGGCCAGCTCGGGCAGGGCCAGCCGGTCGGCGTCCTTGACGTTGGGCACGACCAGCCCGCGCGGGGTGGCCGCGGCGATGCCGAGGTTGACGTAGTGCTTGAACACGACCTCGCCGGCTGCGTCGTCCCAGGTGGAGTTGATCTCGGGGGTGCGGCGCATCGCGAGGATCGCCGCGCGCGCGACCACGAGCAGCGGCGAGACCCGGACGTCGCGGAAATCGCGGTGGGCGCGCAGCCGCTCGACCAGCTCGAGGGTGCGGGTGACGTCGACGGTGACCCATTCGGTGACGTGCGGGATGGTGAAGGCGGACCTCACCATCGCCTCGCCCATCATCTTGCGCACGCCCTTGATCGGCTCGCGGGTCTCCCCGTCGTGGAAGGACAGGAAGGAGCGACCGATCCCGGACGGCATGCCCGTGTCCCCCAGGGACGGTCCGAGGACCCGATCGTCGGACTGCGCCGGGGCAGCGCCTGCGGCCGCCTCCACGTCCGCCCGACTGATCGTGCCGTGCGGGCCGGTGGGCGTGAGGTCCGCGAGGTCGACCCCGAGGTCCTTGGCGAGCTTGCGCACCGGCGGCTTGGCCAGGGCACGGACCCGCTCGGCGGGCACCCGCGCGGCGGTGGCCGGCACGGCCGGCTCGTCGACCTCGACGACGGCCTGCGACTGGGCACCGCCGGGAGAGAAGGCACCCTGCACCTGCATCTGGGTCGCGGCACCGGCGAGCGTGGAGGGGGACGCCGACCCGCGGCGCGGACGGCGCATCGGGCCGCGCTCGGCCTTGTTGCGCCCGACCAGGCTCTCGCCCTCCCCGCCGCCGCTGGCGGCGGGGTTGGACAGGTCGATCTCCATGCGGGCCTCGACCACCGGTGCGGCCGGCGCCTCGGGGGCCTGGGGGGTCGCCGCGGCGGGCTCGCCGATCGCAATGATCGGCGTCCCGACCTCGACGGTCTGGCCGGCCTCGACGAGCAGCGCGCTCACCACCCCGGCGTACGGCGAGGGCAGCTCGACGAGCGACTTGGCGGTCTCGATCTCGACCACGACGTCGTTGATGGCGACGATGTCGCCGACCGCGACCTTCCAGGCCACGATCTCGGCCTCAGTGAGGCCCTCCCCGACGTCGGGCAGCTTGTACTCGGGCATCCGGGTCCCCTCGGTGGCGTCAGTAGTCGAAGGAGCGGTCGACGGCGTCGAGCACTCGGTCGAGGTCGGGCAGGAAGTCCTCCTCGATGCGGGAGGCGGGGTACGGCGTGTCGAACCCGCCCACCCGCAGCACCGGGGCCTCCAGGGAGTAGAAGCACTCCTCGGTGATCCGCGCGGCGACCTCGGCGCCCATCCCGAGGTTGACGTGCGCCTCGTGGGTGACCACGGCCCGGCCGGTGCGGCGCACGGAGTCGAGCACCGGCGTCATGTCGAGCGGCGAGAGGGTCCGCAGGTCGACGACCTCCAGCGAGCGCCCCTCGGTGGCGGCAGCCTCGGCGGCCTTCATCGCGGTCTTCACCATCGGGCCGTAGGAGATCAGCGTGGCGTCGGTGCCGGGGCGCACGATGCGGGAGGTGAACAGCGGATCGGGGGTGGCCTGGTCGTCGAGGTCGGCCTTGTCGGCGTGGTACTGCCGCTTGGGCTCCAAGAAGACCACCGGGTCGTCGCACGCGATCGCCTGCTGGATCATCCAGTAGCCGTCGACGGGGTTGGAGCAGGTGACGACCTTGAGCCCGGGGGTGTGCGCGAACTGCGCCTCGGGGCTCTCGGAGTGGTGCTCGACCGCGCCGATGCCGCCGCCGTACGGGATCCGGATGACCATCGGCATCTTCACCCGGCCGCGGCTGCGGTAGTGGATCTTGGCGACCTGGCAGACGATCTGGTCGTAGGCGGGGTAGACGAACCCGTCGAACTGGATCTCCACGACCGGGCGGTAGCCGCGCATCGCCAGCCCGACGGCAGTGCCGACGATGCCGGACTCGGCCAACGGGGAGTCGATGACCCGGTCCTCGCCGAAGTCCTTCTGCAGCCCGTCGGTGATCCGGAAGACCCCGCCGAGCTTGCCGACGTCCTCGCCCATCAACAGGACCTTGTCGTCGTCCTCCATGGCCCGGCGCAGCCCCATGTTGAGGGCCTTGGCGAGCGTGACCCGCTGGCTCATGCCACGCCTCCCTCGAAGGTCTCCCGGTACGCCGCGTAGCCGTCGCGCTGGGCGGCGAGCTCCTCGGTCATCTCGGCGTACACGTGGTCGAACATGCTGAGCGGCGCCGGGTCCGGCAGCGCCTTGCAGCCCTCGCGCAGCGTGGCGCCGAGCTGGTCGGCCTCCTCGGCGACCGCCTCGAGGAACGCCTCGTCGACCAGGCCGTTGCGCTTGAGGTAGACCTCCACGCGGGCGATCGGGTCGCGCAGCTTCCACCGCTCGACGTCGTCGGAGAGCCGGTAGCGGGTCGGGTCGTCGGTCGTGGTGTGGGCGCCCATCCGGTAGGTGTAGGCCTCCACGAACGTCGGGCCCTGGCCGTCGCGGGCGCGCTGGAGGGCCGCGCGGGTCACGGCGTACGTCGCCAGGACGTCGTTGCCGTCGACGCGGATGCCGGGGAAGCCGAAGCCGAGCGCGCGCTGGTAGAGCGGGATCCGGCTCTGCCGCTCGATCGGCTCGGAGATCGCCCACTGGTTGTTCTGGCAGAAGAACACGACCGGGGCGTTGTAGGACGCCGCGAAGATGAAGGACTCGTTGACGTCGCCCTGGGAGGAGGCGCCGTCCCCGAAGTGGGCGAGCACCGCGGCGTCGCGGTCGGGGTCGCCGGTGCCGACGTCGCCGTCGCGCTGCATGCCCATCGCGTAGCCGACGGCGTGCAGGCACTGGGCGCCGATCACGATCGTGTAGAGGCCGAAGTGGCGCTCCTCGGGGTCCCAGGAGCCGTGGTCGACGCCGCGGAACAGCCCGAGCAGCTGGAGCGGGTCGATGCCGCGGCACCAGGCCACGCCGTGCTCGCGGTAGGTGGGGAAGACGTGGTCCTGCGGGCGCAGCGCGCGGCCGGCGCCGATCTGCGCGGCCTCCTGGCCGAGCAGCTGGGCCCAGATGCCGAGCTCGCCGTGGCGCTGGAGCGCCGTGGCCTCGACGTCGAGGCGGCGGGTGAGCACCATGTCGCGGTAGAAGCCGCGCAGCTCCTCAGCGGAGAAGTCGAGGTCGAACTCGGGGTGGTGGAGCCGCTCGCCCTCGGGGGTCAGGAGCTGCACCAGCTCGGGACCACCGTCGGAGTGGGCGGGTCCGAAGACCTCGGCGAGATCGGGGCCGAAGCCGTCGCCGGATTGCTGTGACATGGAGCGCTCCTTCGCTTCACCGGGCTGCGGGATCGCCGCCGACCGGATGTGCCAGCCCCGGGCGCCGGGGTGGGGCGCCGGGGACCGATCCTGTTGAGAGACCCTGCAGAGATCCTGTGACCGGGACCACTGGATCGTGTGCGGCACAACCTAGCCCGACCCCCTCGCGCGGCCAACTCACCCCCCGCTTCGGGGTCGCCTCCCTAGGCTGGCGGCCATGACCTCTCGACGCGTCCTCGCCAGCACGACGACCACCGCCCCCGCGGACGTCGTCTTCGACATCCTCGCCGACCCCCGCCAGCACTCCCGGGTGGACGGCTCGGGCACCGTCCGCGACGCCATCGCCGGACCCGACCGACTCTCCCTCGGCGCGAAGTTCGGCATGAACATGCGCATGGGCGTGCCGTACAAGATCACCAGCACCGTCGTGGAGTTCGAGGAGGGCCGCCGCCTCGCCTGGCAGCACCCCGGCGGCCACATCTGGCGCTACGAGCTCGAGCCCGACGGCGAGCGCACCCGGATCACCGAGACCTTCGACTACTCCGACGTCAACGGCGTGCAGGCCAAGATGTATGAGCTGCTCGGCATGACCACGCGCAACCGCCGCGGCATCGAGAAGACGCTCGTCCGGCTCGCCGACGCCGCCGAGCAGGACGCCCGCCGGGCGTCCTGAGCTGGTCGGCGCTGCGGCGCTGCGCGTCGCGGCGTCAGCGGGGCGCGAAGTAGCGCCGCAGGCGGCGGTGGCGATGCCGGAAGAACGCATCGACCACCCGTGCCAGGACCGCAGCGAGGCCGGGGACGGGCAGCCGCGGCTGCAGCGTGATCCGGTCGTGCACCCGCGTGCCACCGGCGACCGGCGTCAGCACCCGCTCGTGCTCCCAGCGCCGCATGCTCATCATCGTGGAGCGCTCGAGGAACCGAACCCCCGACTCGACCTCCACGACCCTCAGGTGGTCGAAGTCGAACGGCACGACCCCGAAGAGCCGGAGCCAGGCGCGCCCGACGAACTGACCCAGCGGGACCGTGTCCACGCTCAGCCCGGCCGCGCCGCGCGGCATGCGCATCGTCAGCCAGGGCCGCATCTCGTGGTTGATGCCGTCGGGATGCACGACCCGCGCCCACACCGCCGTCGCGGGCGCGCGCACCTCGCTGTGGACCTCCACCGTCCTCGTCGCCACGGCGTACCACTCCCCCTCGACCCGGGGCCACACTCTCGCACTGGCGTTGTGTCAGGCAGAGGGGGCACGTGATCTGGACGCCGCCCGGATCGGACTGGGCGGATGCACGCACCTCGCGGGGCAGGGCGGTGAGGCTCCGCCAGGACCTGCTCGAGACGACCGGCGATGCCCTGCCTGGCAGCTGCGCCAGCATCACGGCGCTGGGATGGTTCTCGTGGGGTGGCGGCAGGCACGCCAGCGCAGCCGTCGGAAGAGCCCCTCCAGTCGACAGCCACGATGCGATTCGCCCTTGGTGCGGCCGCAGCGCCCGTGGGACGACAGCCCGGACGTGGGTGTGGCCCCGCCGGCGGGGTGCTGGCGGGGTCCGGGGCTCGGGATCTACTCGTCGGGCGGGTGCGCGGTGACGAGCCGGGTGGTGCCGCGGTCCTTCACGAGGTGCAGCCCGTGTGGGGACCGCCAGACGTACGTCGCCGAATCGGTCTTGTCGTAGGTCCACGCCGTATGGGTCTTGGCCCGATGGTGACGGCGACAGAGCGGCGCGAGATTGCAGCTGCACGTCGGGCCGCCCGCGCCGTGGGCGACGACGTGGTCGGTGTCGCACCTGCGGGCGGGGCGTTCGCACCACGGGAACGCGCAGACCGGTTGGGCCAGACGGGTCTGGTCGACGAGCCGGTCCGGGATCGCGTAGGCGTTGGTGTGGTGGTGGGCCTCGAGGTCGATCACCGGCTTGATCGTCACCTGCGTCTGAGGGTTGGCGCACCAGTCGCGCACCTGATCGGTCGACACGATCGACCGGGTCTCCTCGACGTGGGCAATACCGGCCTCATCGCGACTGATCGCAGCATCGGAGAGATGGACGTGGATGACCACCTGCCGCGGCTTGACCACCGAGGCGGCGCCGTCACCGGCCTCCGCCCGGAGGTCGAACGCGAGCTGGCGTCGCGCGAGCTCGCCGGCGGCCATCGAGCGGCGCACGTCGAGGGACTCAGAGGACCCCAAGGTCGCGAGTTCTTCCGCGCCCTGGCGGATCGCGGTGTCGAGGTCGAGCGCGTCGGCGAGGTCGAGGACACCCTCGACGTGCACGGTGCCGTCGTGGGTGGCCTCGCGGGTGTGCACGTCGAAGCGACGCCCGTCGGCCGCCTCGCGGCGCTGCTTCCCCGCACCCTCGGGGTCGAAGGCCACGCGGGCCTGGTCGACGAGCCGCTCGATCCCGGCCCAGCTGATCTTCCCCACGACACCGGCGACCTGGCGGTCCACGAAGTCCGCGCCGTCCAACGGAAGGGTGGTGGTCAGCTGCGCGAGCCGCCGGGCCTTCCACAGCGGCACCTTGCCGGCACGGACCAGCTTCCAGGTCCGCTTCAGCCGGTGCGCCAGCTCCAGCGCGTCACCGACCAGCGCCCGTGAGGACTCGGTGGACATGCCGAGCGCGGCGCCGAACTCCATCGGCGCGAACTCCGCCACCAGCGGCGCCCCTTCGCCGGCCAGCGGGACAGCCAGCTCCCCGAACACCAGCCCGGCGGTCGGGGTCTGATCGGCGACCGACTCCTCCGGGTGCATCGCCGCCCACACCAGGGCGGCCTCCACGACGTCGATCTCCGCCCGCTGGGCGGCAGCCCGACGGCGCTGCGCGAACGCCAGCACGGCGGCTGGGGTGTCGCAGTCGGGGAGCTCGGAGTCGGCCATGCCTCATTCTACTCGAACGTGCGTTCGAGAACAAGGGGTTCTTCAGAGTGCTCGCCGTTCGGGTCGGCCTGTGCACCGCCGCTCCCTCGAGGCGCCTCCATCGCCTTCCGAAGCCCGGGATGCGCGGCCAAGGATCGCCGCGCCCGGAGCAACCGCATCCGTGCCGTCCCCGGGCGCATCCCGAGCACCAGGGCGGCCTCGGCGATCTGGAGCTGCTCCCACTCGGTGAGCCGGATCAGCTCGCGGTCCTTCTCCCGGAGGGACGCGAGCGCCTCGTGCACGGCACGGTCCCGGCCCAGGTCCCGGTCCGCGGATCGATCCCCGGACGGGCCCGGCGACGACTCCTGGACCCGGGCACGTTGCTCCTCCGCCACAGCGCGCTGCCAGTCCTTGCGCTCCTGGGCCAGGAGCAGCCGACGCGCCGTACCGAAGAGCCACGCGCGGCGCAGGTCCGGGTCGGGCAGGTCCGACAGCCGCTGCAGGGCGACGACGAAGACCTCGCCCAGCAGGTCCGCGCCGGCCTGGCCTGCTCGCCGATGGAGGTAGCCGCGCAGCTCCGCCGCGTGACGGTGGTACAGCTCCGCCACGTCCGCCGGCGAGGCAGCCCGGGTCACTGCGGCTCCCCCATCCCCAGCTCCGGCGCGAGGCCCGGCATGCAGGCCTGATGGGGGTCCAACGCCCGCCTCGCGGCGGCGGGGTCGGCTGCCTCGATCGCGCGCTCCAGCTCGGGCAGCCAGTCGAACTCGGACTCGTTCGCCAGGTCCGGATCGGTGTCGGTGATCGCCGGCCACGTCCTCGCATCGAGGACCACCTGCGCGGCCTCGTGCTGCGTGGCGGTGTCACCGGTCCGCAGCGCCGCGGCCCAGGTGTCGGTCCACGAGCAGAGCGCGTGACCGGCCATCCAGAGCCGGATCGCACCGGTCGACACCGTCGCACCGCTGCCGTCGGAATAGTTGGTCAGCTCCCACCCCAGTGCGCGATCGCGTGACTCGGCCGAAGGGAAGTCGATGTCCGCGCTGACCTCGTCCAGGACGTCGCTGAAGTCGGGAGCCTCCGGGTCGAGATACTCGCCGGGCCCTCCGAGCTCGATGGCCTCGGCGTCAGCCGGAAACTCTCCCGTGCGCGCACTGAGCACCTCGGCCGTCGCAGCGCCGGCGCCTCCCACGAGCGCTGCCGCCACCACCCCGGCGACCACCACCTTCCAGCCGCGGCGACGCCTCCCGACCGCTGGCTGGTGCGCCTCGACCCGCGCCCACAGCGCAGCCTTCTCCTCTGCGGTGAGCTCAGGTACGTCGGGGGCGGCGTCACGCACCGCGCGGGCGGTCCGCTCCCAGGTCGGGTCGCTGCTGTTCGGGGTCATGCTGCCTCCTGAGGGATTGCGTTCACCCTGAGGTGTCAGCGCGTCACATGGAGGGGGTCTCGACAAGCTCGACCAACGGAGGTGCGCTCGACCAACGGAGGGCGCTCGACCAACGGACCGCCCCTCAGTGCGCCTCGCCCAGGTCCTCGTGCGAGCGGTGGCTGACGGGCTCGACCTGGAAGGTCGCGTGGCGCACGGAGAAGTGCTCGGCGACGCAGTGGCTGAGCTCGTCGAGGGTGGGGCCGACGCCGCGCTCGGCGAGGCAGGCGTCGGTGACCGTGACGTGGGCCGACAGGCTCGGGATGCCGCTGGTGATGGTCCAGGCGTGCAGGTCGTGGACGTCGACGACACCGGGGACACCGAGCAGGTGCTCGCGCACGTCGGCGAGGTCGAGGCTGTCGGGGGCGATCTCGAGCAGGACGACGGCCGCGTCGCGGATCAGCAGGATCGCGCGGGGCAGGATCAGCGCCGCGATCACCAGCGACGCCACGGCGTCGGCGCGCTCCCAGCCGGTCGTCCAGATCACGACGCCCGCGACCACCGCGAGCAGCGAGCCGACCAGGTCGGCGAAGACCTCGCTGATCGCACCGCGCATGTTGAGCGAGCCGGTGTCGGAGCGGTTCAGCACGCTCAGCGACACCACGTTGGCGACCAGGCCGACCAGCGCGACGGCGACCATCGGCGCCGCGTCGACCGGGGTGGGGTCGCCGAGCCGGCTGATGCCGGCCCACGCGACGTACGCGCACACGCCGAGCAGCACCAGCCCGTTGACCGCGGCGGCGAGGATCTCCGCGCGGTGGTAGCCGAACGTCGAGCGCGGTCCGCCCGGGCGCGCGGCGAGGTACGACGCCCCGAGCGCGAGCACCACCCCGCCGGCGTCGGTGGCCATGTGGCCGGCGTCGGCGAGCAGCGCCAGCGAGCCGGTGAGCAGGCCGCCGACGACCTCGAGCACCATCACCGAGGCGGTGACGCCCAGGACGATCCGCAGCCGCCGGCGATCCGCGGCCCGTCCGGCGGCGTGCCCCCCATGACCGCCCCCGCCCCCGCGCCCGTGGCCGTGCCCGTGGCTGTGCCCCATGGACTCAGGCTAGAGCGACCCGAGCTCCTCGCGGCCGTGCGGCTCCCGCCACCCGGACAGGTCCGGCCCGGCCGGGATGATGCCGGAGGGGTTCACGTCGGTGTGCACGACGTAGTAGTGCGCCTTGATCTGCTCGAAGTCGATCGTCTCGCCGAAGCCCGGCGTCTGGAACAGGTCGCGGGCGTAGCCCCACAGGTGCGGCATCTCGGTCAGCTTCTGGCGGTTGCACTTGAAGTGGCCGTGGTAGACCGCGTCGAAGCGCGCCAGCGTGGTGAACAGCCGGACGTCGGCCTCGGTGATCGCCGCGCCCATCAGGTAGCGGCGGGTCGCCAGCCGCTCCTCGAGCCAGTCCAGCGCCGCCCACAGCCGCTCGTACGCCGCGTCGTACGCCTCCTGCGAGCCGGCGAACCCGCAGCGGTAGACGCCGTTGTTGACCTCGGTGAACACCCGCTTCATGACCTGCTCCATCTCCTCGCGCAGGTCGGCGGGCCACAGGTCGGGGGCGTCGGGGCGGTGGTGCTCGCGCCACTCGAAGAACAGGTCGTGGGTGATCCAGGGGAAGTCGTTGGTGACGACCTCGCCGCTGGCGACGTCGACGATCGCGGGCACCGTGATGCCCTTCGGGTAGTCGGGGTAGCGCGCGAAGTAGGCCTCCTGGAGCCGCTCGATGCCCAGCACCGGGTCGCGCCCGCCGGGGTCGCGGTCGAAGGTCCAGCTGCGCTTGTCGTGGGTGGGGCCGGGCAGGCCGACGCTCAGCACGTCCTCGAGGCCGAGCAGGTGGCGCACGATCAGGGTGCGGTTGGCCCACGGGCACGCGGGGGCGGCGATCAGCCGGTAGCGACCCGGCTCGACCGGCCAGACCTGGACGTCGGCGCGGCCGCCGCACGCCGCGTCCAGCGGGTCCGCAGGCCGCTCGCCGGCGAGGATCCGATCGGGGATGTAGCTCATGTCCCGGTCGAACGCCTTGCCCTTCTCGACGTACGTCGCGGTCTGGTCCCCATCGGCTGTCATGTCCCCACCTTAGATGAACGCTCAACCACCTGCCCTGCGGCGGTAGCGTCGACACCGTGCCCCGCCCCCTCCGCGCCACCGTCGCGAGCGCCGCGACTCTGCTCGTCCTCGCAGCGGGCTGCAGCGGCACCGACGAGCCGCGCGGCGCGCCGACACCGAGCCGCCCGTCGAGCACCTCCGCCCCCGCGATCCCCTCGCCGACCCCGACACCCAGCGCCCCGGCGCCCGGCACCACGCCGCCCGCCTGGCTCGGCACCCGGGAGCTGCCCGCCGGCCCCGACGGGTACGCCGCGGCGCAGACGACTCCCCCCGAGCTGCGCCGCCGCGCCTTCACCCTCCCCGACCCGGTGCGGATGCTCCCCGGGCGCGGCTACGCCTCACGGGTCGTGGCGCCCGCACCCGCGCGGGTGCTCGCCCGCTCCACCTGGCGACCCGGCTGCCCGGTCGCGCGCGAGCAGCTGACCTGGCTGCGGCTGACCTTCCGCGGGTTCGACGGCGCCCGGCACACCGGCGAGCTCCTGGTCCACCGCCAGGACGCCGACGACCTCGTGCAGGTCTTCGGCGACCTGTGGCGGGCCGACTTCCCGTTGGAGCGGATGGTGATCACCACCCGCGCCGACCAGGACGCCACCCCGACCGGCGACGGCAACGACACCAGCGCGTTCGTGTGCCGCCCGATCACCGGCGGGTCGTCGTACTCCGAGCACGCGTCGGGGCGCGCGGTCGACGTCAACCCGTTCCAGAACCCCTACGTGCGCGGCGACCTGGTGCTGCCCGAGCTCGCGACGTCCTACGCCCGCCGCACGCCGGTGCGCCCGGGGATGATCACCGCCGACGGCCCGGTCGTGGCCGCCTTCGCCCGGATCGGCTGGGAGTGGGGCGGTGGCTGGACCTCGCTGAAGGACTACCAGCACTTCAGCGCGACCGGGCGCTGAGCCGCCTCAGCGCGGTCGCAGCGCCGCGGCCAGATCGAGCAGCCGGTCGTTGCCCTCCGGCTCCCCGACCGTCGCCCGGACCCCCTCCCCGGCGAACGGGCGCACCGTGATGCCGAGGCCCTCGGCGTGCTCGGTGAAGGCCGCGGTGCGCTCGCCGAGGTCGAACCAGACGAAGTTGCCCTGGGCCTCCGGCACCTCCCAGCCGCGATCGCGCAGCCCGGCCAGGACGCGGGTGCGCTCGGCGAGGAGCACCTCCACTCGCTCGAGCAGGTCCTCGCGGCGGCCCAGCGAGGTGATCGCGGCGACCTGGGCGACGTGGGAGACCCCGAAGGGCAGCGCCACCGCGCGCAGCGCCGCGGCCAACGGCTCGGCGGCCACGGCGTACCCGACCCGCAGCCCGGCCAGGCCGTAGGCCTTGGAGAAGGTGCGGGTGAGGACCACCTGGGGATGGCGGCGCAGGGTCGCGAGCCCGTCGACCGGGTCGGCCATCCGCACGAACTCGAGGTAGGCCTCGTCGACGACGACCAGCACGTGCGGCGGCACCGCGGCGAGGAACGCGTCGAGCTCGGCCTGGGTGACCGCGGGGCCGGTGGGGTTGTTGGGGGTGCAGACCAGCACCACCCGGGTGCGGTCGGTGATCGCGGCGACCATCGCGGGGAGGTCGTGACGGGCGTCGGGCAGCAGCGGCACCCGCACCGCCGTCGCCCCGGACGCCGCGACGGCGATCGGGTAGGCCTCGAAGGAGCGCCAGGCCATCACCACCTCGTCGCCGGGCTCGCAGAAGGCCTGGACGATCTCATAGATCAGCGCCACCGAGCCGGTGCCGACCGTGACCTGCTCGACCGGGACGCCGACGTGCTCGGCGATCGCGGCGTGCAGCGCGACCGCGCCCATGTCGGGGTAGCGATTCATCTGCGCCACCGCCTCGGCAGCGGCCTCCAGCACGCCGGGCAGCGGCGGGTAGGGGTTCTCGTTGGAGGACAGCTTGTACGCCGTCAGGCCGGGACGCAGCGCGGGCGGGCGGCCGGCGACGTACGGCGGGATCTCGGCGAGCGTCGCCCGCGGACGCGGCAGCCGCGGCGGGGGCGGCTCGTGCTGGGGGGAGGTCACGAGATCACCCTAGGTGTGAGCGCCGTCACCTGGGGGCTGGAGGGTCACGCGCGGTAGCGCCGCCCGGAGCGCCACGGACGCACGATCGGCGCGAGCGCCAGCCCGAGCAGCCCGCCGAGCACGGCACCGGTGGCGTTGTCCACCATGTCGGTGACGTCGCAGGCGCGGTCCAGCCGGGCGAGCTCGAGCTGGACGATCTCGATGGCCACGGAGTAGGCGCCGAGCGCGACCAGGCCGACCGGCACCGTGAGCACCATCAGCCGTGGCCAACGGGCCAGCACCAGCACCAGCAGCGCCCCCGCCGGGACGAACACCAGCGCGTTGAGCAGCCGCTGCCCGCCCGAGAAGATCCAGAACCCCGCGGGCGCCGGGCCGCCGACGTCCCACGAGCAGGTCTCGCTGCGGGTCTCGGCCGGCACGATCCCCGGGGCCGAGTCGGCCGGGAGCAGCGTCACGCAGGCGATCACCGCCAGCGACCAGCACAGCCCGCCGACCAGCACCGCCCAGCGGGTACCGGCGAAGGGGCGCAGCGCGGCGACCAGGCCCAGGCAGACCAGGCCCGCGAGCACGACGCCGAGCAGCATCACCTCGACCCCACCGACCGGGAACATGGCGCCGACGGTAGTGGGCGTGGTCGGTGGGCAAGAATGGGGCCATGTCCGATCCGGCCGCCGCCTCCGCCGGGACGCTGCGCCTGGAGTCCGCCACCGCCGTGGACCGCGCAGCCCAGGAGCTGCGACGCGCGGTGTTCGACGGCGAGCTCGAGTCGGGCACGCCGCTGCGCGAGGTCGCGCTCGCCGCCTCCCTCGGGGTCTCGCGCCCCACCGTGCGCGAGGCGCTCACCCTGCTGGTCGCCGAGGGGCTGGCCACCCGCGAGCCGCACCGCGGCGTCAGCGTCGCCACCCCGGAGGCCGCCTCGGTCCGGGACATATGCGCGGCCCGCTGGGTGCTGGAGAGCGCGGGCGTCCGCGCCTGGCCACAGGCCGACGACGCTCTGCGCCGCCGGGTCCGCACCACGCTGGAGGACTACACCACCGCCGTGCACGCCGGG
Source organism: Nocardioides ochotonae (assembly GCF_011420305.2). NCBI lineage: Bacteria > Bacillati > Actinomycetota > Actinomycetes > Propionibacteriales > Nocardioidaceae > Nocardioides > Nocardioides ochotonae. The sequence continues at coordinate 4,096,524 of NZ_CP061769.1, forward strand.
GGCAGCTACCAGGAGCTCAACGAGCGGCACCTGGCCTTCCACCTCTGCCTGGTCGCCCTCGCCGGCAGCCCGCGCCTGGTGCAGATGGCCGAGCAGCTGGTCACCGAGCTCAAGCTGGCCCTCGCGCAGGTGGAGCGGCTGCGGCGCAACGCCCACGACGAGGCCGACCACCACGCCCGGCTGGTGCTGCTGCTGGAGTCCGGCGACGTCGACGCCGCCCACGAGTTCCTGCGCGCGCACCTCGCCGGCGCGGCCGACGAGATCATCACCGCCCTGGCCCTCGAGCCCGAGGCCTGACCCCAGCGAGACCCGGCGAGACCCGCGAGACGCGCCGGGAGCGGGGAGCCCGCCTGCCACAATCGGGCCATGACACGCTTCTTGACCTGGTTGGTCACCAACGCCCTGGCCGTGGCGGCCGCCGCCTGGCTGATCAAGGGGATCAGCTTCGCCGGCCCCACCTCGGGGCGCGCGGAGCTCGAGGAGAAGATCCTCCCGGTCCTCGGGGTGGCGCTGATCCTCGGGGTGATCACGTCGTTCGTGAAGCCGCTGCTCCAGCTGTTGTCGTTCCCGCTGATCATCCTGACTCTCGGGATCTTCCTGCTCGTCATCAACGCGGCGATGCTGATGCTGACCGGCTGGGTCGCCGAGCACTTCGACCTCGGCTTCGAGGTCGACGGCTTCTGGTCGGCCGTCGGCGGCGCGATCGTGATCACGATCGTGACCTGGATCGTCGACGCCATGATCGGCGTCGATGACTGAGCCCGTGACCGGACCCGCCGACCGATCCGCGCTGCCCGCGCTCCCCCCGCCCAGGACCCCCGGGCGCTACGCGATCGCCCTGGTCTGCCTGGGCAACATCTGCCGCTCGCCGATGGCCGACGTGGTCCTCACGGCGCGCATCGCCGAGGCCGGGCTCGCCGACCGCGTCGAGGTGTCCAGCTGCGGCACCGGCGGCTGGCACGTCGGGGAGCCGATGGACCGCCGCGCCGCTGCCACGCTGCGTGCCGTCGGCCTCGACCCGAGCCGGCACCGGGCCCGGCAGTGGGACGAGGGCTGGCGCGCGCGCAACGACCTGGTGCTGGCGATGGACCCGGACAACCTGGCCGGCGTGGGCGGGCGCAGCGAGCGGGTGCGGCTGTTCCGCGACTTCGATCCGGTCGACCCCGGCGGGGAGGTACCGGACCCCTACTACGGTGGGGACGACGGCTTCGAGGAGGTGCTCGCGATGGTGGAACGTACGTCGGCCGCGCTCGTCGCGGCGCTGCGCGAGATCCTCGGCCCGCCGACGCCATGACCCGGCAGCCCCTGGTCGCCCGTCACGCCGAGAAGCTCCTCGGCGCGGCGGTCGTGGCCACGGCGCCGGTGGCGGGTGGCGACATCTGCACCGCCACCAAGCTGCGGCTCAGCGACGGCACCACCGCGCTGGTCAAGACCCTCCCGCACGCGCCGGAGGGGTTCTTCCCCTCCGAGGCCCGCGGCCTGCGCTGGCTGCGGGAGGTGGAGGGCGGCGTCCCGGTCCCCGACGTGCTCGGCGTCGACGAGGAGTGCCTGGTGCTGCGCTGGGTCGAGCCCGGACGCAGCACCATCGATGCGGCGGCTGCCTTCGGGCGCGCCCTGGCCACCACCCACGATGCCGGCGCCCCGGCGTACGGCGCCCCGCCGGGCAGCGGCGACGAGGCGTTCATCGGCAAGCTGCCGCTGCCCCAGCGCCCGGCGCCGTCCTGGGCGGAGTTCTACGCGGTGCGCCGGGTGCTGCCCTACCTCAAGGTGGCGCGCGACCGGGCGGCGGTCAGCGGCAGCGAGGCCGACGTGATCGAGCGGCTGGTGGGCAGGCTGCCCACGCTCGTGGTCGAGGAGCCGCCCTCCCGCCTGCACGGCGACCTGTGGAACGGCAACGTCCTGTGGGGGGCCGACGGGCGGGTGAGCGTCGTCGACCCCGCGGCGTACGGCGGGCACCGCGAGGTGGACCTGGCGATGCTGGCGCTGTTCGGGCTGCCCCACCTCGCGCGGGTCCTCGACGCCTACGAGGAGGTGCACCCGCTCGCGGAGGGCTGGCGCGACCGGGTCGCGCTGCACCAGATCTTCCCGCTGCTGGTGCACGCCTGCCTGTTCGGCAGCGGCTACGGCGCCCGAGCCGCGCAGGCCGCCGCGGCGTACCTCTGAGGCGACCCACGACCGGGGCCGGGCGTCCCTTCTCAGACACGGCTCAGCCAGGACTGGCAGCATGGGAGGGGTGAGCGCCCAGAGCCTGCCCCGTGTCCTCGTCGTCGACGACGACAAGGCGGTGCGCGAGTCGCTGCGCCGCTCGCTGGAGTTCAACGGCTACGACGTGCGCCTCGCCGCCGACGGCGCCGAGGCCCTCGCCCAGATCGGCGCGGCCGCCCCGGACGTCGTGGTGATGGACGTGATGATGCCGCGCCTCGACGGTCTGGAGACCACCCGCGCGCTGCGCGCCGCCGGCCACGACGTCCCGATCCTGGTGCTCACCGCCCGCGACGCCGTGGGCGACCGGGTGGCCGGTCTCGACGCCGGCGCCGACGACTACCTGACCAAGCCGTTCGCGCTGCCCGAGCTGCTCGCCCGGCTGCGCGCGCTGCTGCGCCGCGCGGTCGTGCAGGAGGACGACGAGGAGATCCTCTCCTTCGCCGACCTCACGATGGACGTCGGCGCGCGCGAGGTACGCCGCGGGGACCGGCTGATCGAGCTGACCCGCACCGAGTTCACCCTGCTGGAGATGTTCCTGCGCCGCCCGCGCCGGGTGCTGGAGCGCAGCTTCATCCTCGAGGAGGTCTGGGGCTACGACTTCCCCACGACCGCGAACTCCCTCGAGGTCTACGTCGGCTACCTGCGGCGCAAGACCGAGGCCGCCGGCGAGCCGCGGCTGCTGCACACCGTGCGCGGGGTCGGCTACGTCCTGAAGGAAGCATGAGCGCCCCCGAGACCACCCCCCGCGAGGACCGTCGCTGGCACTACCGCCGCTCCCTGGCCAGCCGCGTCACCCTGCTCACCACGATCGCCGTCGGCCTCGCGGTCGCGTTCGTCGCGCTCGGCGCCTACGTCACGGTCCGCATGCAGATGCAGTCGACGCTCGACCAGTCGCTGGTCGAGCGGGCGCGCAGCACCGCCGCCGCCCCGACCCTCACCTTCACCTCCGGCGAGGAGGTCCCCGCGTGGGCGCTCGTCGCCACCGACGTGCGGATCGCGCTGGTCAACGCAGCCGGCAACACCAACCCCAAGATCCTGGCCGAGGAGACGCTGCGCCCCGGTGAGCCGGAGATCGCCGTCGCCCGCGGCGAGGAGAAGACCAGCATCCGCACCGTGCGCGCCGACGGCGAGGCCTTCCGGATGGTGGCGGTCAACTACGGCGACGGCGTCGCCCTGGTGCTGGCCCAGTCCCTGGAGTCCCAGCAGCAGGTGCTGTCCCGGCTGGGCGTGGTGATGCTGCTGTTCGGCGGCGCCGGCGTGATCGCGGCCAGCATGGCCGGCTGGATGGTCGCGGTGAACGGCCTGCGCCCGGTGCGGCTGCTGACCTCCCGGGTGGAGCGCATCGCGCGCACCGAGGACCTCACCCCGATCCCCGTCGAGGGCGCCGACGAGGTGGCCCGGCTGGCCACGGCGTTCAACCAGATGCTGCGCGCGGTCTCGGCCTCCCGCGACCTCCAGCGCCAGCTGGTCGCCGACGCCGGGCACGAGCTGCGCACCCCGCTCACCTCGATGCGGACCAACATCGACCTGCTCGCCCAGGCCGACGCCGCCGGCACCACGCTGCCCCCGGGCGCGCGTGCGGAGCTGATGGCCGACGTACGCGCCCAGATGGAGGAGCTCACCACCCTCATCGGCGACCTCGTCGAGCTCGCCCGCGACGAGCCGATGCAGTACGTGGTGGAGACAGTCGACCTGGTCGACGTCCTCGACCACGCGATCGCGCGGGTGCGCCGACGCGCCCCCAGCGTGGCCTTCGAGGTCGACGCGACCCCGTGGTACGTCGTGGGCGAGGCCGCCGGGCTGGAGCGTGCGGTGACCAACCTGCTCGACAACGCCGCGAAGTGGAGCCCGCCGGACGGCACCGTGCGGATCACTCTCGAGCGCGGCACCCTGACCGTCGACGACGAGGGTCCCGGCATCGACGAGGTGGACCTCCCGCACGTCTTCGAGCGGTTCTACCGCTCCGAGGAGTCCCGCTCGATGCCCGGCTCCGGTCTCGGGCTCTCCATCGTGCGCCAGATCGCCAGCCGGCACTCCGGCTCCGTCAGCGCCGACCGCTCGCCGGCCGGCGGGGCCCGGCTGCGCCTGTCGCTGCCCGGCAACCCGACGCCGCCGCCCCCGACCCCTCCCCCGGCCCCGCCCCAGACCCCGCCGGCCGAGCCGGTCACCGACGACGACGTCGAGACCACCCCCTCCGGCACGCCCCTGTCCACCAGCACCACCCAGGAGAACCCCCGTTGAGCCGTCGCTCGCTTGCCTCCGCCGCCGTCCTCGTCGCGTCCCTGGGAGCGCTGAGCGCCTGCAGCGGGGACGACCCCGGGCCCGAGAGTGCGCCGGACGTCGCCGCCGCCCACGGCGGGTCCGAGCCCGAGGCGTCCGACTCGGCGCAGCCGGAGGCCTGGAACCCGTGCGACGGGCTGCGGGTGGACCGGCTCGCCGCCGTGCTCGGCACCGGTCTCGAGCCGGACCGCGGCACCGAGGCGGCGCCGCGCTGCGCGCTGGTACCCACCGAGGAGGGCGGGCCGGTGCTGGACGCCAACTACATGGTGTTCGCCGACGGCCTGGACGCCGCCTGGGAGACCATGGGCGCGCCCGAGGACGGCGACATCAGCGCACCCGACATCCCGGGCGCCGACGCCGCCCGGCTGGTGGTCGCGACCGACAAGGAGGGCGTCGCCGCGACCGGCTTCGTGCAGAACGGCAGCCTGATCCACGTCGTGAACGCCGCCGACACCGCGCCGTACGACCGGGCGGCGCTCGTCGAGGGGGTCACCACCGCGATGACCCAGCTGTCGAACGCCAGCGCACGCGCCGAGAAGCTGCAGGCACCATGAGTCCCGTGACTGCCGCCTCCGAGTTCCCAGACTCCCCCGACTCCCCCGACTCCCCCGACTCCTCTGGCCTCGGCTACTACCGCCTCGACCCCGGCACCGGCGAGCTGCTCGCCACCGACCTCGCCGCCAGCATGTGGGGCGAGAACCACCTGCACGGCGTCGCGGTGAGCGGGGCGATGGCGCGGGCGCTGGAGCAGCGGGTGGCCGAGCTGGGCCGGGCGGACCTGCGTCCGGCCCGCTACACCGTGGACCTGTTCCGCCCGGCCACGATGGACCCGTGCGTGGTGCGCACCGAGGTGGTGCGCGAGGGCAACCGGCTGTGCCTGGTCGACGCGACGTACCTCCAGGGCGACGTCGCGGTGGCCCGCGCCAGCGGGCTGTTCCTGCGGGCCACCGGCAGCACCGCCGGCGAGACCTGGGCACCCGGCCCGGAGAGCGACCTGGTGCCGCCGCCGCTCGACCTCGCCCCGGTCACCACCGAGGCGCACGTGCCGTTCATCCACAGCGACGCCGTGGGCTGGTCGCAGGACTTCACCCAGCACCAGAACGCCGGGCGCAAGCAGTACTGGAGCACCGGGCCTTCGATCGTGGCCGGCGAGGCGCCGACGCCGTTCCAGGCGGTCGCCTCGATCGCCGACGGCGCCAGCCTGGTCACCAACTGGGGCAGCAACGGCGTGGAGCACATCAACACCGACATCACGCTGGTCCTGGCCCGCGAGCCCGACGGCGTCTCGATCGGCCTGGCCGCCACCGACCGCCGCGAGGACGACGGCATCGCGGTCGGGACGGCGGCGGTCTTCGACCGCACCGGACGTCTGGGCACGGTCGTGGTCAGCGCGCTGGCCAACGCCAAGCGGGTGGTCGACTTCGCCCGGGTGGAGTACGCCGAGGACGGCACCCGGCGCGCCTCGCCGGGGGCCTGAGCGCGGCCCTCAGGTCCTGGTCTCGCGCCAGCCCCGCTCGAACGGCAGCCGCCAGGCGTGCGGGTTGACCAGCTGGTGGATGGCGTTGGGGCCCCAGCTGCCCGGTGGGTAGGCGCGCACCGGCGGCGGGTTGTCCAGCAGCGGGACCGACTTCTCCCACAGCGTCTCGATGCCGGCGGCGGTGGTGAACAGCGTGTGGTCGCCGCGGATCGCGTCGTGGATGAGCCGCTCGTAGGCCTCCAGCACCGACTCCGAGCCCAGCGTCTCGTGGGTCGCGAACTGCATCGAGACCTTCTCCAGCGTCATCCCCGGCCCCGGGCGCTTGCCGTAGAACGACAGCGACATCCGCGACTGGTCGGCGAGGTCGAAGGTCAGGTGGTCGGGGCCCTGGGTGCCCGCCTTGGAGCCCGCCGGGAACATCGACAGCGGCGGCTCCTTGAAGGCGATCGAGATGATCCGCGCGCCCTCCGCGAGCTTCTTGCCGGTGCGCAGGTAGAACGGCACCCCGGCCCAGCGCCAGTTGTCGATCTCGACCTTGAGCGCGATGAAGGTCTCGGTGTCGGAGTAGTCGGAGACGTCCTCCTTGCCGCGGTAGCCGACGTACTGACCGCGCACGACGTTGCCGGGCTCGATGGGGCGCATCGAGCGGAACACCTTGAGCTTCTCGTCGCTGATCGGCCCCGGCTCCAGCGACGTCGGCGGCTCCATCGCCATGAACGCCAGGACCTGCATCAGGTGGGTGACCACCATGTCGCGGTAGGCGCCGGTCGACTCGTAGAAGCGGGTGCGGCCCTCGAGGCCCAGGGTCTCGGGGACGTCGATCTGCACGTGGTCGATGAAGTTGCGGTTCCAGATCGGCTCGAAGAGCCCGTTGGCGAACCGGAAGGCCAGGATGTTCTGCGCCGCCTCCTTGCCGAGGAAGTGGTCGATGCGGAAGATCTGGTGCTCCTCGAAGACCTCGTGCAGGCGCGCGTTGAGCCGCTGCGCGGAGGGCAGGTCGGTGCCGAACGGCTTCTCCATGATGATCCGCGAGCGCTCGACGAGGCCGGCCTCGTCGAGCATGTGCACGACGTCCAGCGCGGCCTTCGGGGGCACCGAGAGGTAGTGCAGGCGCCCGACGTAGGGCTCCGGCGGGAACTGCTGCTCCGCGGCCTCGACGGCGGCGGCCAGCGCCTGCGGACCCGCACCGGTCGGCACGTAGCTCAGCATCCGCGCGAACGGCGCCCACATCTCCTCGCTCAGCCCGCCCTTGCCGAACTCCAGGCAGGCGTCGTGGGCGAGCTTCACGAACTGCTCGTCGTCGAGCTCCTCCAGCGAGGTGCCGACGATCCGCGCGTCGGAGAGCAGGCCGGCCCGGTGCAGCCGCAGCAGCCCGGGCAGCAGCTTGCGCCGTGCGAGGTCACCGGTCGCGCCGAACAGGACGATCACCACGGGCCGTTCCATGCCTCCGAGCCTAGTCAGGCGGTGTCGACCGGTCGGTGAGCGCGGCGAGCACCCGGGCCGCCTTCCAGCCCGCCTCGGCGTGCTCGCTCGCCACCTCGGAGTGGACGGTGACGCCGCCGCCGGTGCCGAGCTGCCAGGTCCCGTCGCCGGTGGTGGTCAGCGAGCGGATCACCACCCCGAGGTCGGCGGTGCCGTCGGCGCCGATCCGCCCGAACGCCCCGGCGTAGGCGCCGCGCGGGGTCGCCTCGACCTCCGCGATCACCTCCATCGTGCGCAGCTTGGGCGCCCCGGTCATCGAGCCGGCCGGGAAGAGCGTCCGCAGCGCGGCGAGCGTCGAGACCTCCGGGCGCAACCGGCCGCGCACCGTGGAGACCAGCTGGTGCACCGCGGCGTACGACTCGACCTGCAGGAGGTGCGGCACCTCGACGGTCCCGGGCTCGCAGACCATGGCCAGGTCGTTGCGCAGCAGGTCGAGGATCATCAGGTTCTCGGCGCGGAAGCGCGGGTGGGTGGCCAGCTCGGCGCGGGCGCGCGCGTCCTGCTCCGGGGTCGCGCCACGCGCGGTGGTGCCCTTGATCGGGCGGGTCTCCACGGTGCGGTCGGCGCCGACCACGGCGTACCGCTCGGGGCTGGAGCTGAGCAGCCAGGCCTCGGCGCCGGGCAGGTCGTGCTGCACGAAGCCGGCGTACGGCGCAGGGTTGGCCGCGCGCAGGCGCAGGTACGCCGCGGCGGGGGTGAGGTCGCTGCGGGCGGTCACCCGGTGGGTCAGGTTGACCTCGTAGGTGTTGCCGGCGTGCAGGTGCTCCTGCACGCGCGCGAACGCGGCGCGGTAGGACGCGGGGACCTCGGGGTCGGCCGGGACCCGGGGCGCGCCGGACGGGGACTCGGCGTCGGGGCCACCCGGACGACCGGGGAGCAGGTGCACCCGAGAAGGGCGCATCCACACCGCGTCCGGCAGGCCCGCGCCGTCGCGGCGCGAGGGGTGGGCGGGGAGGTCGGGGCGCGCGGCGTAGCCGAAGAAGCCGAACCACTGCGCGTCGGCGGGGCCGTCGTCCAGCTCGGCCTCGAGCACCGCGAACGGGTCGTCGCCGACCACCTCCGCGCGCCCGTCGGTGTGGCGGGTGACCTCCCGGGCGGCGGCGTCGTAGCTGAGCGAGACGTCGTCGTCGGCCAGCCAGCCGACGTGGGAGCGGTGCCCCGACCACGCCCGGCCACCGCCGCCGTCGAGCCAGAAGCAGCGGCGGTGCGCGGCAGTGAGGCCCGGCAGCCAGTCTGCGGGGTCGCCGGTCAGGTCGGGGGCGCTCACCGGGTGCCGACCAGGAAGTTCGCGACCAGTGCGGCGCCGTGCTCGGAGAGCACCGACTCGGGGTGGAACTGCACGCCGACCAGCGGCAGCGAGCGGTGCGCCACGCCCATCACCAGCCCGGACACGGTGTCGGTGGCGGTCACCCGCAGGCAGTCGGGGACCTCGAGCGCGGCCAGCGAGTGGTAGCGCACCGCCGCGAACCCCTGCGGCAGCCCGGCGAACAGGCCGCGCCCGTCGTGCTCGACGCGCGCCAGGACGCCGTGCCCCGGCGCGACGCGCCCCACCCGCCCGCCGTACGACGTGACCAGGCCCTGCATGCCCAGGCACACGCCGAGCACCGGCCGGGTGGCGGCGGCGAGCACCGCGCGGCCGACGGCGAAGTCGCGGGGCGAGTCCGGGGTGCCCGGCCCGGGCGAGAGCACCACGTGGGAGTGGGCCAGGACATCGGCGGCCTCGACCTCGTCGTGCTGCACCACCCGCGGCAGCGTCCCGGTCACCGCGGCCACGAGGTGCGCGAGGTTCCAGGTGTAGGAGTCGTGGTGGTCGACCACCACGACGTCCGCTCCGGTCACGGCCGGAATCTACCGCGCCCGCCCGGGCGCCGATCGGGCCGTGCGGGACACGGCACGTTCACGTCGGCGACGCCCGGCGGCAGCCGCGGCGCCTCCCGTTGATCACCCCTCTTGGCAAGGGTTCCGGCGAGCCCGTCCTCCGCGGGCGAACCAGTGAAAGGCGAGTCCTTCGTGACCAAGAAGCGAACGGCAGCGGCCATTGCGGCGGTTGCCTCCACGAGCGTGCTGGGCGGCCTGCTGCCCGGCGTGATGAGCCCGGCCAGCGCCGGCGCGCAGCACCCCAACGTCGAACCGGTCCTCGGCGGCCCGGTCCTGATCTCCGAGATCGCCAACGGCGGCGCCGGGGCGAGCCCCCAGGCCGCCCGGGTGTCGGGAGACAACTTCATCGAGATCGCCAACCGGGGCGCCGAGCCGGTCGACATCTCCGGCTACCGGATCCTGCGCTGCGGACAGACCGGCGACCTCTACGGCCCGCAGAAGGTCGTGCCCGCCGGCACCGTCCTGGCCCCGGGCGACACCTACACCGTCAGCGGCCCCACCGCGAGCGAGCGGATCGCGCGCGACGACGTCTACGATGCCACCGGCGCCAACCTGCACGAGTTCGGCTTCGGCGCCCTGCTGGAGAGCCCCGACGAGCGGGTCCTCGACCGGGTCGGGTTCTACCACCCGAGCGTGCTGAGCGAGTGCGGCATGAGCGACCGTGCCCTGGCCCGCCCCCTGGACCACCGGCTCGATCAGAGCCACCAGCGCGTCGCCACCACCGGCGACGTCGAGCGGGACTGGATCGTCGCCGTGCGCACGCCGGACGCCCCGAACGCCGCGGCCGACGCCCCGACGCCGGTGGTGCCCGCACCGGTGCGCATCACCGAGGTGGCCAACGAGTCCAGCACCAGCACCGCGGACAGCTTCGTCGAGCTCACCAACACCGGCGAGCAGAGTGCCGACATCAGCGGCTGGCGGCTCTACCGCTGCGGCGAGAACGGCACCACCTACCTGCAGAACGCCGCCCTGCCGGACGGCGTCCTGGCCCCGGGCGAGTCCTACCTGGTGGCGCACGCCGCCGGCGCGTACGCCGGGCGGGCCGACGCGACGTACTCCTCGGGGATGCACTTCCGCGACTTCGGCGTGATGCTGGTACGCCCCGACGAGTCGATCGCAGACCGGTTCAGCTCCTACGCCAACCGCACCTCGATGTGCACCGACGGCTCCTCGGTGCCGGTCGACGCCGACAACCTGCAGGACGAGTCCTACCACCGGGTCGGCGACACCGGCGACAACGCCCGCGACTTCGTGCTGGCCACCACCCGCACTCCCGGGGTGCACACCGCGCGCGAGGAGCTGAGCGTCGTCGACCGCGGCGGGTTCACGCACTCGGCGGTCCGGATCTCCGAGATCGCCGACTCCGGCCCCGCGGGTGACGACGACGAGTTCGTCGAGCTGGCCAACTACGGCACCGAGCCGGTCAACCTCTCCGGCTGGTCGCTGACCCGCTGCGAGGCCACCGGCCGCGGCAACGCCGGCCACCAGGTCGCCGACCTCGGCGACGTGACGCTGCGCCCGGGCGAGGTGTACCTCGCCACCGACGACGGCGCCCCGGCCGCGTTGCGCGAGCTCGCCGACGCGACGTACCGCACCGGGCTGGCACAGAACGCCTCCGGCATGTACCTGCGCGACCCGCAGGGCCGCAAGGTCGACGCGGCGGGCATCTACCCCACCGTCCCCTTCAGCCCGTGCGTGATCGGCTCGGAGCTGCGCGCCGGCGCCAAGCAGGACCTGGGCGAGTCCTTCCAGCGCGCCCGCACCACCGGCGACAACGAGGAGGACTTCGTGATCGCGGCCCGCACCCCGGGCGAGCTGGCCGACGTGGCCTGGGTCGACCCCACCGAGCCGCTTCCGGGCGAGACCGACCCCGTCGACCTCGACGTCGCCACCGCCCCCGGGACCCCGCAGGCCTCCGCCAAGGTCCGCGGCGGCGCCTACTCCGCCCAGGTCGTGGCACCCGCCGCGGACGGCCCGCTCGACCTCGAGGTCCGCCGCGGCGCACCGGTGGACGCGGCCCAGGTCGACCTCGCCGCGGCTCGGGTCTTCGGCGGCGCCACCTCGCGCCGGGTCCCGGCACGCCTGGCGGTCGCCGGCGAACGGCGCCTGCGCGACACCGGTGCCGGCCTCGCGGCCCGGGCGGACGGCTACGGCTACCCGTTCCTGCGCTTCGCCGTACCGGCCACCGAGATGCCCGAGGAGGGCCTCGAGTTCACCTTCTCCACCCCCACCCGGGAGCGCAACGACGTGCAGATGCACGCCTGGGACGGCGAGGAGTGGACGCTGCTCACCCACGCCACCGCCGACGCCGACGGCCACGTCACCCTGGTCGGCGCCCTGGGTGCCCAGCACCTCGTCGACGGCGAGCTGAACGTCCTGGTCATCGACGGCCCCCGCGTCGCCGGCGGCCTGGTCGAGGAGATCGGCGTGACCGACCGCGCGTTCGCCGACCCGGCCGACTACGACTGGGCCCTGAACCACATGAGCGACACCCAGTTCCTCTCCGAGGCCTTCCGCGAGCCGTTCCGCCGGATGGCGACCTGGGTCGTGGCCAACCACGAGGCCCGCAAGATCGGCTACAGCACCAACACCGGCGACCTCATCCAGAACTGGATGCAGGCCAACGCCGACCCGCGGCGCGCCGAGAAGGAGTTCGCCGCGGCCCGGCGCATCCACGACCTGCTCAACGACGCCGGCGTCCCCAACGGCGTGCTGCCGGGCAACCACGACAACTTCTGGGGCCGCGACAACACGCTGTACAACGAGTACTTCGGCCCCGCGGCGTACGCCGAGCAGGAGTGGTACGGCGCCCCGTGGCGCCGCGGCGACAACTCCGCGCACTACGACTTCGTGACCGAGAGCGGCATCGACTACCTGATGCTGTCGCTGCCCTACCGGCCCACCACGGCGCAGCTGACCTGGGCCCGCGAGATCGCGGCGACCTACCCGCACCACAACGTGGTCCTGCTGACCCACTCCTACCTCGACACCCAGGGCAACATCGAGAACCTGTCCAACCGGGTCACCGCACGCGGCCACCGGGTGTGGAGCGAGGTCGTCGCCCCGAGCGACAACGTCTTCCTGGTCCTCGGCGGGCACTACCACGGCGTCGCCACCAAGTACGGCGACCCGGTGACCGGGGAGCAGTCGGACGCGATCGACATCGCCGCCGACACCGTCGCGGTGCGCAACGTCGGCGAGGCGGGCCGCACGGTCGTGCAGATGCTGGCCGACTACCAGGGCTACCGCTCCACCGTGCCCGAGGCCCGCGCCGACACCCTCGACCGCGACACCGGCTTCCAGCGGCTGCTGCAGTTCGACGTCGACGCCGAGCTGATGGGCGTCAACGCCTACTCGCCGCACCTGGACTCCTTCGAGGCCTACAAGTACGACGAGCCCGGCATGCGGGGCACCCCCGCCGCGGGATTCGAGGACGGCCGCTACCACGCCCACGACGACGAGTTCGTCGCCAGCATCGACCTGATGGTCACCAAGCACCTGCGCGCCGAGGACTGGGGCCTGACCGCCGCGTCCCGGCCGGTGCTGGAGCGCAGCGTCGCCGCGGGCACGACCGTGCCGGTCGAGCTCGCGGACCCCGTGGCCGGCGAGCGCTGGTACGCCGCGGTCGTCGACGCGAACGGCCGTCGGGCCGTCTCGGTGCCGGTGAGCGTCGACCTCGCCGAGGTCGACGGTGTCGCCTCCGCGGTGCGCCTCACCTCCACCCGCACCAGCCAGCGCCTCGACGCCGAGGAGCAGGACCGCGCCCAGCTGCGCGCCCGGATCACCACCGCGACGCCGGTCTCTGACGGCGTGCACGGCACGGTCGACTTCCTGGCCGGCGAGGTGGTCCTCGGCTCGGTCGAGGTGGCCGACGGGGAGGCCGAGCTCCGGGTCGGGGCCGACCTGCCGGTCGGCGAGCACCTGCTGACCGCCCGCTTCGTCCCCGCCGACGAGACGGTGGTCGCCGCGTCCACGTCGGGGTCCGTGCTGCTCACCGTCGAGGCGCCCGCCCCCGCGGGCAAGGCCCCCTCGGTCGCCGGGGCCACGCTGGCCCGGACGACGGTCGCCCACGGCACCCGCGCCCTGCTGCGGGTCACCGTGGCCACCACCGGTCCCACCGCGACCGGGCGGGTCCGCGTCACGCTCACCTCGCGGGACCGCACCCGCACCCGCACCGTGGGAGCCCGTCTGGTCGACGGCCGGGTCAGCATCCGGCTGCCCCGCCTCGCCCGGGGCACCTGGCGCGTCGCCACGACGTACCGCGGTTCGGATCTGGTGGCCGCCGACCGGGCGCCGGCACTCCGCCTGCGGGTGCGCTGACACCCGGCCGGCGGACCGGGGCGGCGGCGGTGCAGGATGCGGGCCCATGAGCACTCCCGTGATCGAGACCCCCTCCAGCGCCGGCGTCGCGGAGGCGCTGGCCGTCGCGCAGCGGTGGCTGCCGGCGTTCCTGGCGGGGCGCCGCGCCGACGACGACGTCTACGCCGAGGGCGTCTCGACCTGGCACAACATCGGGGAGCGGGAGTCGCAGATCCAGCGCACGCCGTCGCGCACCCGGCAGGTGCAGGCCGGCGCCGACGTCCGCGTCGAGGACGCGCGGCTCAAGGTCTTCGACGGCGGCTGGGTGCTCCAGGCGACGACCGTCGGCACCAACGCCGCCGGCGAGGCGGTGCGGGTGCCGACCTGCCTGGTCGTCACCCTGCGCGACGGGCGCATCGCACGCTTCGAGGAGTACGCCGACTCCCGGGCCGCCGAGCGACTCTTCGGCGAAAGGTGAGACAGGGCCCGGGAGGAGCTTCCCCACTCCACCGGGCCCTGTCCCGTCTGTGACCTGCGCGAGGACTCCCCGGAGGGGTCTTCAGTCGAGCAGGAGGTCGGCGACGAGGTCGTGCAGGATCTCGAAGCCACGCTCGGTCAGGATCGACTCGGCGTGGAACTGGATCCCACGATAGTGGGGACCCCGCACCAGATGCACGTCACCCGTCTCGCCATCTGATTCGACGCTGACGCCGGCGGGCAGCTCGGTGCCCTCCGCGACCCGTCCGACGAAGGTGTTGTAGAAGCCGACGCGCTCGGTGCGGCGCCCGATCCGCACCGGCGACTGGGTGCCCTGGAAGACGATGTCCTTGAACGCCAGCGGGATCCCGAGGCGGTGGCACAGCGCCTGGTGGCCCAGGCAGACGGCGAGGAACGGCTGCTCGGCGGCGAGCAGCTCGTCGACCGCGGCGCGCAGGTGGGCCATCTTGGGGTCGGCGTCGTCGCGGGGGTCGCCGGGGCCGGGCCCGACGAGCACCAGGTCGTAGCCGCTCAGGCAACCCGGCCGGTAGTCCTCGTGGCGCACCACGTCGCTGTGCATGCCGAGCACCCGCAGCACGTGGCGCAGCATGTTCACGAAGTCGTCGTCGCCGTCGAGGATCACCGCGCTCTTGCCGCGCAGGCCGGGCTCGGGCGAGACGCCGGCCTGGTCGGTCAGCCAGAACGTCGAGAGCCGCTGGTTGCGGGCGTTGAGCGCGAGCAGCACGTCCTCGTCGAGGACCAGCTCGCCGACGTTCACGTCGGGCACCGGCGCCGGCTCGACCAGGCCGAAGGCGCTGAGGATGCCGCCGGCCTTGGCGTGCGTCTCCGCGACCTCGTACGCCGGGTCGGAGTCGCGCACCAGCGTCGCGCCGGCGGTGACCTTGAGGTTGCCCTCGAGGTCGACGTCGGCGGTGCGGATCACGATCGGGCTGTCCACCACCGGGCCACCCTCGGCGTCACGTCCCAGCACCGCGAGGGCGGCGCCGTAGTAGCCGCGCCCCTCGGTCTCGTACTTCTTGATCAGGCGGCAGGCGTTGCGGACCGGGCTGCCGGTGACGGTGGCGGCGTACATCGTGTCGCGCAGGACCTCGCGGGGGTCGCGGGTGGTGCGGCCGGCGAGGAGGTACTCGGTGTGCACGAGGCGGCTCATGGGCTTGAGGAACGGGCCGAGGACCTGGCCGCCCTGGTCGCAGATGTCGCACATCATCTTGAGCTCTTCGTCGACGACCATGAAGAGCTCGTAGACCTCCTTCTCGTCGGCGAGGAAGTCCAGCAGCCGCTGCTGGGTGTCCTCGCCGCCGCCGAGGCGGAAGGTGCCGGAGATCGGGTTCATCCGGACGTCGCCGCCGTGGATGGAGACGTGCCGCTCGGGGGTGGCGCCGACGAGGTAGCGGTCGCCGGTGAAGAACAGGTAGGTCCAGTACGCCCCGCGCTCGCGCTCCAGGAGCCGCTTGAGGACGGCGAGCGCCTTGTCGGCGCCCCAGTCGGCGACCTGGGCGCGGTAGTGGCGCCCGACGACGAGGTTGGCGCCCTCGCCCTGGCCGATCTCATCGCGGATGATCGCCTCGACGACCCCGGCGTACTCCTCGTCGGAGGTCTCGAAGCCGCCGCGGTCGGTGAAGGCCACCTCGACGTCGTCGATCGCCTCGACGATCTCGGCGACGGAGAACTCCAGCTCGGTCTCCACGTCGACCACGACGAGCGGGGTCTGGTCGTCGTGGGCCTCGAAGCCGCGCTCGGCGACCTGGCGGAACGGGATCGCGAGCAGCCGGTCGGCGATGTGGCCCTCGGCCGGCGGACCCTCCTCGAGGGGGACGTCGAGCAGCGACTCCACCACGCTGCGCCGACCCCCGACCAGGCCCACGGTGTCGCGGTCCCCGGCCCGGGTGGAGCGCCGGATGATCGCCCACGCCTCGTGCCCCTGGAGTGCCTTGATGGCGTCCCGGGCAGAGGTCGTCGCAGTCATGGCCGAACTCTAGTTGCGCCCCCGTTCGCTGTGACGCGGGGTTGTGGACGCTGGACACGCCTCAGGAGACGTGAGCAGCGTCGACGACGCCGCGTGACAGGTGGGCGGGACGCCGGCCCGTCGCCGCTAGCAGGCCTCCAGCAGCGCCGCGCGGGCGCCGACGTACCGCTCGAGCTCGAGGTCGCGCAGGACCCCCTGGAGCTCGCGTCCGGCGCGCCCGAGCTCGTCGAGGTCGTCGAGGTCGTCACCGGTCGAGCCGGCGCCCTGGGCGAGCATCGCGACGCCGTGGACCTGGTTGGCCAGCGCGGGGCCCCAGCGCTCCCCGGGGTCCTCTGGCAGCGACCGCGCACCGGCGCAGGCCACCTCGCGGTCGTCGGGTTCGTCCTCGTCGAAGACCAGCCAGCCAACCGCGAAGCCGAGCACCAGGGCCAGGAGCAGCGATCCCACGATCGTCACGATGCGCATGACGCAGCCGTCCCCGCTCCGCCGGGCCGCGAAACCCTCAGGAGACGGTCGTGAGCAGCTGGGTGGCGCGGGTGAGGACGACGTAGAGGGTGGCGCGGCCGGTGACCGACTCGTCCTCGATCTCCTGCGGCCGCACGACCACGATGCCGTCGAACTCCAGGCCCTTGGTGTCCAGGCCGGTGAGCACGACGACGCGGTCCTCCCCCGAGGGCGTGAGCGTGGCGTCGCCGGCGGCGGCGCGGGCGCCGGGGGCGTCCTCGGCACGCTCGGGCCACGCGGCCAGCCAGGAGTTCACCTCGGCGCGGCGCGCGGCCGGCACCACGATGCCGACGGTGCCGGCGACCTGCCCGGCGATCGCGTCGACCTCGGCGCGTACGGCGGCCTCGAGGTCGTCGACGTCCTCGACGATGCGGGGCTCGACCCCGGTCGAGCGCACCGCGGTGGGCAGGTCGGCGTCCAGGCCGACCCGCTCGGCGTACGCCGCGGCGTGGGCGTAGATCTCCGCGGAGTTGCGGTAGTTGGTCGAGAGGTGGAACTCGTGGACGAACTTGCCCGCCAGCGCCTCGGCCCGGGCGTCGTTGGCCTCCTGCGGCACCGGCCAGGACGACTGCGCCGGGTCGCCGACGATGGTCCAGGAGGCGGTGCGGCCACGGCGACCGACCATCCGCCACTGCATCGGGGTCAGGTCCTGCGCCTCGTCGATGAGCACGTGGGCGTAGGGGTCGTCCTCGATGCGGTGCGTCGGCGGGGCCCAGGCGCGCCCGGTCGGCGCGTACTCGCGGTCGGCGGCGGTGAACAGCTCCTGCATGTCGACGCCGCCCGTGATCAGCGCCATCGGGTCGTCGCGCGCGTCGTCGGCCTTGGCCGGGACGTCGCCGAGGGCGTAGCGCAGCTCGTCGAGCAACGCGACGTCCTCGACCGAGAGGTCGCGCGGGTCGCCGGTCCACGACTTCAGCAGCAGTCGCTGGTCCTCCTCGCTGAGCAGGCCGTCGGAGACCCGGGCCAGCACCTCGGGGTCGCGCAGCCAGCCGAGCACCGAGCGTGCGTCCAGCGGCGGCCACCAGGCCGCGGCGAAGTCGACGAAGCGGTCGTCGGAGAGCATGTCCTCGTTGAACGACTCGCGACCGCGCTCGCGACCGCGCTCCCCGCGCACCTGGCGCCACAGCGCGTCGAGCAGCGCGTGCGCGACCCGGGGCAGCTGCTTGTTGCGGGGGCCCTGGCTCATCAGCTGACGGCGCACCCGGCCGAGCACGCCGCGGTCGAGCACCAGGGTGTCGTCGCGGTAGAAGATCTTGAAGTGGCCGGGGCTGCCGGGCGCCTGCTGGCGCGCGAGGCGGCGCAGCACCTCGGCCATGCGGGCCGCGCCCTTGACGTCGGCGACCGCGGGCTCGTCGTGGCGGGTCGCGCGGACCCCGTCGACGACCTCGCCGAGCGAGCGCAGCGCCACCGCGGTCTCACCGAGGCTCGGCAGCACCCGCTCGATGTAGCGCATGAAGACACCGCTCGGGCCCACGACGAGCACGCCGCCGGACTCGTAGCGGCGCCGGTCGCTGTAGAGCAGGTACGCCGCGCGGTGCAGCGCCACGACGGTCTTGCCGGTGCCGGGGCCGCCGGAGATCGACACGACGCCCTTGCCGGGCGCGCGGATCGCCTTGTCCTGCTCGGCCTGGATGGTGGCGACGATCGAGTGCATGGAGCGGTCGCGGGCGCGGGAGAGCTGCGCCATCAGCGCGCCCTCGCCGACGATCGGGAGGTCGGTCTCGACGGAGTCGTCGAGCAGCTCGTCCTCGACGCTGACGACCTTGGGGCCGACGCAGCGCAGCACCCGGCGGCGTACGACGTCGTGCGGGGTGGCGGCGGTCGCCTGGTAGAACACTGCGGCGGCGGGCGCGCGCCAGTCGATCAGCAGCGAGTCGCGGTGCTCGTCGCGCAGTCCGACCCGGCCGATGTAGCGCGGCGCGGCGTCGCGCTCGGGGCGCAGGTCGAGGCGGCCGAAGACCAGACCCTCGTGGGCGGCGTCGAGCTGGGCGAGGCGCTTGGCGGCCTGGAAGACCATCGCGTCGCGCTCCACGAGCCCGCCCTCGTGCCCGATCTTGCCGCGGTCGTGGCCCTCCCGGGCCAGCTGCTTGGCGGCCTCCGCGGAGTCCGCCAACTGCCGGTAGACCCGGTCCACGAACTCCTGCTCCCCCTGGAGCTCCTGCTCGACCAGCTCGTCACTCACGGATGGATCCCCTCGACACACGGTTCCGCTCTACGGACCGGCCTGCGCCGGCTGACCAGCCCTGTCCGCGTCGGCGGTCGGGGCAAGCGAGCAACTGTATCCGGAGCGTGGCGCGGACCGGAGCGAACCGTCGAGTTCCTGCTCGTCGGTGCGACCCGGCCCACGCCGGCGGGTGATCGGCGACCGTCAGCGGCCGGTCGGGCGGTAGACGACCAGGCTCGCCTCGACGTCCTCCACCGCGCCCTCGCCGGGCGCGTCGGTGCGCTCGCTGTCGGTGTCCAGGGCGACCTCGTAGACGTCGCCGGCCGGCAGGTGGATGCCGAGCGCGCCGCCTGCGCCGAGGAACGGGCTGCCGGTGACCGAGCCGGGCCGCCGCCCCTGGGCCACGAGCGCGACGGTGGGGCCACCCGGGCTGACCAGGCGGAGCGCGACCGGACCGCCGGTGGTGTCGATCCGCACGGTCTGGGCCGTCGAGGTGAGCCGGTGCACCCGGTCGCGGCGCCACAGGGTCCCCTCCTCGACCACCTCGTAGAGCCACTGGCCCTGCACGCGGAAGCGCCCGCCGGTCTCGTAGACCCCCAGCCCGACCACCAGGTCGTCGGCGCTGACCGGCTCGCCCCGGCCGAGCTCGTCGCGGGTGACCCGGACCGAGAAGGTGTGCGCAGCGACCTCGGCACCGTCCATGCCGCGCCAGACACCGGTGAGGTCCTCGCCGGGGTCGGCGGTGCAGCGGTGGCCGAACACCCGATCCTTCCCGTCCACGGCGACGTGCAGGAAGATCCCCGGCTCCCGGGTGCGGCAGTACGTCGAGAACCTGACGGCGTCGAGCCGGCCGCGGTAGTCGGCCTCGAGCACGCCGCTGCCCGGCTCGGAGAAGCCACCGGCGACCAGCGTCATGGCGTCAGCCCGCTCGGGCCAGACCGCGTACCCGTCGCTGGGACCCTCCGGCAGGGTGTCGGTGCGTTCGTAGACCGCCCAGGTCACCGACGCGTCCCCGTCCGGGGTGGCCGCCTCCCCGGACGGGTCGCCGAGCTCGAGGCGGATCGCGCGGGCGTAGGCGTCGACGGTGAGCGGCAGCGCGTCGGACGCGCGGCCCAGGATCTCGCCGCCGCCGATCAGGGTGACGTCCCCCGTGCCCAGCCCGTCGGTCTCGACGGCGAGCAGCCGCTGCGCATCGTCCCCACCGCCCGGCTCGACGCGCAGGTCGTCGGCCCGGGCCTCGGCGAGCTCGACCCGCTGGGCGTCCACGACGGCGTACTCCAGGCCGTTCCAGGTGATGGTGGAGTCGATGTCGAGGCCGTGCGCGGGGTCGAGGGTGTCCTTGCGCTCGTCGCGGTCCAGCCCGACGCCCAGGCCGATGCCCGCGACGGCCACCAGTGCCGCGACCGTGCCCGCCACGGCCACCCGGCGCCGGCGGCGTACGACGCGGACCCGCTGGTGCACCGCGGCCGCGCGGCCCCCGAGCGCGTGGTCGGGGCCGTCGGCGGCGTGGTGCAGGGTGGTCTTGAGGTCGTCGATGGTGCTCATCGCAGGTCCCCCTCGGGCAGGTGCTGGCGGTCCTCGCTCAGGGCGGGGTCGATGCGGAGCTTGGCCAGCGCCTTGCTGGCCTGGCTCTTGACGGTGCCGACGGAGCAGCCGAGCAGGTCGGCGGTCTGCGCCTCGGAGAGGTCCTCGACGTAGCGCAGCACCACCACGGCGCGCTGGCGGCGCGGCAGCCTGCCCATCGCGGTCCACAGGTCGTGGGCGGCGTCGCTGGCGGCGCTCGCGTCGGGCCCCGGGGTCTCGGGCAGCTCCTCGGTGGCGTGCTCGCCGTTCCAGCGCCGCCGCCACCACGAGGCGTAGGTCGTGACCAGGATCCGGCGCACGTAGGCCTCCGGGGAGGTCTCGATCCGCGACCAGGCGAACCACGCCTTGGCCAGCGCGGTCTGCAGCAGGTCCTCGGCGAGGGCGTGGTCGTGGGTCAGCAGGTAGGCCGTGCGCAGCAGGCCGGTCGACCGGGCGGCCACGAACTCGTCGAAGTCGATGCGCTCCACGTGTCCTGCTCCCCCCGAGACGGCGGCCTGCGTCGGCCCTGGCAGTGTGGTCATGCCCTTCCGGACCCGCTGGGCCCCGCGAAAGGTTGCCCCGACAGATCGCCGGGCGGCTAGCGGTCGCGCTGCAGGAACGCGGTCATCGCCGTACGTGCCTCCTCGGAGCCGAAGAGCCGGGCACTCAGCCCGGCGAGCTCCTCGCCCCGCTCGTCGAGGCGGGCGATCAGGTCGCGGTTGAGCAGCGCCTTGGTCTCGCGCAGCCCCTGCGCGGCCCCGGTCGCCAGGCTCGCGCAGACCCGCTCGACCTCGGCGTCCAGCTGCTCGGCGGGGACCGCCGACGTGACCAGCCCGTACGCCGCGGCGTCGGCGCCGCTGAACACCTCACCGCCCAGCGCAGTGAGGGCAGCGGTGCGGGAGGTCATCCGCGCCAGCACGCTCACCGAGATCGCGGCCGGGGCCAGCGCCAGCTTGACCTCGGTGAGCGCGAAGGTGGCGTCTGCCGCCGCGATCGCGACGTCGGAGGCCGCGACGATGCCGGTGCCGCCGGCCCGGACCGCGCCGTGCACGCGGGTCACCACCGGCTTGGGCAGCGTCAGGAGGCGGCGCTGGAGCGCGACGATGCGCCGCGCCCCGTCGGCCATCGAGCCGGCCGCGGCCTCGCCGAGGTCGGCACCGGAGCAGAAGACCCGCCCGGCCGCGCGGAGGAGCACCACGCGTGCGGCGTCGTCGGCGGCGGCCCGGTCCAAGGCGTCCTCCAGCTCGGCGAGCAGCTGGCGCGACAGCGCGTTGCGGTTGTGCGGGGAGTCCAGGGTGATCGTCGCGACGCCGTCGGCGACGGCGTACCCGACCACGGATGCAGGTGCCTCGGCCATGCCGCGCATCCTGCCCGGTCACGGCCACGTGGCCAGACATCCGGGCGGCGCGCCGGTTCCGAATGACCCCCATGGACACCCCTCGAGGCGCACGCGCCCTGCTCTTCGCCGGATTCGGGGTGCTGTCCGCGCTGGTGGGGACCGCCGCCGGTCACCTCACCGCGGCGCTGCTCGACCCGGCCGCCTCGCCGGTGCTCGCGGTGGGGTCCACGGTCATCGACCTGACCCCGACGCCGCTGAAGGAGTGGGCGATCCGCACCTTCGGCGACGACGACAAGACGGTGCTGGTCGGCTCGGTGCTCGCCGGCGTGCTGCTGCTCGCCGCGGTCGCGGGCCTGGTGGCCCGGCGCCGTACCGCCCTCGGCGCCGCGGTGCTGGTGGCGCTGACCGCGCTCGCCGGGGCCGCCGCGCTGTCGCGCCCGCAGGCCGGGCTCGCCGACGTCGTCCCCAGCGTGGTCGCGGCCCTGGCCGGGGTCGGCGCGCTGGTGTGGCTGGTCCGGGCCGCCGACACCGACCCGTGGCCGGCCCTCGCCGACACCGAGGTCGCCCGGCCCAGTCGGAGAGGCGTGCTCGTCGCCGTGGGCGTCCTGGGCCTCGCAGCCGCGGTGATGGGCGGCGCCGGGCGCTGGCTGACCCGGTTGCGCCTCCAGCCCGCCGAGGTCGACCTGCCGGCCGCGACCGACCGTGCGCCGCGCTTCCCGGCCGGGCTGGAGGAGCGATTCCCCGACATCACCGCGCTGCGCACCCCGAGCGCGGACTTCTACCGCATCGACACGCGCCTCGACGTACCCCTCGTCGACGTCGACGACTGGCGCCTCACCATCGACGGCGACGTGCAGCGCGAGGTGACGCTGAGCTTCGCGGATCTGCTCGCGATGCCGCTGGTCGAGCGCGACATCACCCTCACCTGCGTCAGCAACTCCGTCGGGGGGCCGTACGTCGGCGGCGCGCGCTGGCTCGGGGTGCGGCTCACCGACGTGCTCGACCTGGCCGGAGTGGGCAGCGACGCCGACCAGATCCTCTCCACCGACGTCGACGGGATGACGATCAGCACCCCGCTCGAGCTGGCCACCGACGGGCGCGACGCGCTGGTCGCGGTGGGGATGAACGGCGCCGCGCTGCCCCGCGAGCACGGGTTCCCGGTGCGCCTGGTGATCCCCGGGCTCTACGGCTTCATCAGCGCCACCAAGTGGCTGGAGCGGATGACGCTGACCACCTACGCCGAGGAGTCGGCGTACTGGACCGACCGGGACTGGGCCACCGACGCCCCGATCAAGCTCGCCAGCCGCATCGACACCCCCGGGTCCTTCGACACCATCGACGCCGGGGACACCGTGATCGGCGGGATCGCCTGGGCCCAGCACCGCGGCGGCGTGGCCCGGGTGGAGGTCAGCATCGACGGGGGCGGCTGGCAGCCGGCGCGGCTCGGCCCGGACGTGGGCGAGGACTACTGGCGCCAGTGGTGGATGCCGTGGGAGGCGAGCAGCGGGCGCCACACGCTGACCGTGCGCGCCGTGAACGGCGACGGCGAGACCCAGACGCCGGTGCGCGCCGACCCGTTCCCCGAGGGCGCCAGCGGCCTGCAGGAGATCGTCGTCGACGTGGACTAAAGGCGCCGGCCCGACCGGTCTGGAGCGGTCGATTGCCCACCGGTCCGACCAATCCGTCCGGGTGATCGCGTCGAACACCCGATGACAGCCGAACCAGACCCGCATCACTGATCGAAAGGCAGTTCCATGAAGCGCAGCTCCCTTCGCCGTACCGGGGCCCTGGCGGCCGTCGCCGTCACGATGTCCCTCGGCTTCGCCGCCTGCAGCGACGACGACGGCGGCGACAACGCCTCCGACTCCGCGTCCTCCGCCAGCCCGTCCGATGAGATGTCCCCCTCGGACTCCGAGATGTCGCCCTCCGATGAGATGTCGCCCTCCGACAGCGAGATGACCGAGAGCGAGTCGGCCATGGGCGCCGGGGTCTTCGGCGCTGCCTGCGAGTCGGTGCCGAAGAAGGGCGCGGGCTCCCTCAAGGGGATGGCGGAGGAGCCGGTCGCCAACGCCGCGGCCGCCAACCCGCTGCTCTCGACGCTCGCGACCGCCGTCACCGAGGCCGACCTCGTCGACGCCCTCAACTCCGCCGAGGACATCACCGTCTTCGCGCCCACCAACGACGCCTTCGCCGCGATCCCGAAGAAGGACCTCGACAAGGTGCTGGCGGACAAGAAGCTGCTCACCCAGATCCTCACCCACCACGTGGTCACCGAGGAGCTCGAGCCCGAGGACCTGAACGGCACGTTCGAGACGCTCAACGGCGACAAGCTCAAGGTCACCGGCTCCGGCGAGGAGTTCAGCGTGGGCGACGAGAAGGCGGCCGTGCTGTGCGGCAACATCGACACCGCCAACGCCAAGGTCTACGTCATCGACACCGTCCTGATGCCCTGATCGCGACGCCCTGGGCATGACGACCGGACACTGACGCGCAAGGATCTCCCTGTGGACCCCACCCGACCGCTCGCCGGTGTCCCCTCCCCGGAGGGGACGCCGGCGGTTCCCGACCCCGGACCGCTGCTCCGCAGTGCGTCGCGTGGGGACCAGGGAGCCTTCGCCCAGCTCTACGACCTCACCGCTGCCCGCGTGCACGGCCTCGCCCTGCGCGTGGTCCGTGACCCGGCGCAGGCCGAGGAGGTCACGCAGGAGGCCTTCCTGGAGATCTGGCGCACCGCCAGCCGCTTCGACCCCGACCGGGGCTCGCCGCTCGGCTGGATGCTGACGATCACGCACCGCAAGGCGGTCGACCGGGTCCGCTCGGCCGAGGCTGCGACCCGGCGCGACGAGACCTATCATCACCAGAACCGGCCGGTCGAGCACGACACCACCGCCGAGGCCGCGCACGCCTCGATGGAGGCCCGCCGCGTACGCGGCGCGTTGGAGACCCTGACCCCGGTGCAGCGCGAGGCGCTCGAGCTGGCGTACTTCGGCGGCTATACGCACGCGCAGGTGGCGAGCATGCTCGACCTCCCGGTCGGCACCGCGAAGACGCGGATCCGAGATGGACTGATCAGACTTCGAGACACGATGGGAGTAGGCCAGTGAGCGAAGACATCCACGCGCTTTCGGGCGCCTACGCCGTCGATGCCCTCGACGACGTCGAGCGCGCGCACTTCGAGCGCCACCTCGCCGGCTGCGAGGCGTGCCAGGCGGAGGTCGACAGCCTCCGCGACGCCACGGCGCTGCTCGCCTCGACCACGGCCACCCCGCCGCCGCCCGCCCTGCGCGACGCGGTGCTGAGCCAGATCGCGAGCATCCGGCCGCTGCCGCCGGCCCTCGAGGAGGACCACGACACCGCGGAGCGGCAGGAGCAGGTCGGCTCCGTCGCGGTGGAGACCGGTACGGGCGGCTCGGGCGCTGCCACCGACCCGACGCCGATCACCGCGGCTCGGTCGCGGCGGCGCTGGACCAGCGCGCTCGCGGTCGCCGCGGCCGCGGTGGTGCTCGGGGCCGTGGGCGTCGCCGTCACCCAGCCCTGGGACGACGGTGGCTCCGACACCCCGTCGCTCTCGGCGGTCGAGCAGGTGCGCCAGGCCGGTGACGTGGAGGAGTACAGCCAGGAGTTCCCCGACGGCTCCGAAGCCACCGTGCTCGTGTCCCGCTCGCTCAACAAGGCGGTCATCGAGACCGAGGACATGGCCCCCGCTCCCGACGGCAAGGTCTACGAGGTCTGGCTGAACCACCAGGACGAGGGGATGGTCAGCGCGGCGATCATGCCGGAAGGCGAGGACAACACCGTCGTCCTCGCCGGCGACCCCGCCACCGCGATCGGCGCCGGCATCACCCTCGAGCCCGAGGGCGGGTCGCAGACCCCGAGCGACGAGGTCGTGGCGCTCTTCGAGTTCGACAAGGCCTAGCGGGGCCACCCGCTGAGTCCCCCGGATGCCTGCGGGCGTCGGTGTCGCTGCTGACACCGGCGCCCGTTCGGTGGTTCGCTGGGACGATGGACGCCGTCGACTCCGCGTTCGCCGCCACCCCGCGCTCGCTGTTCCTCCCACGCGAGGAACGCCGCCGCGCCGGCTACGACGGCCCGCTGCCGATCGGGTGCGGCATGACCTGCTCCCAGCCGCGGACGGTCGCGGCGATGCTGCGCCTGCTCGACGTGCGCCCCGGGCAGCGGGTGCTCGACGTCGGCTCGGGGTCGGGGTGGACCACCGCGCTGCTCGCCCACCTGACCGGACCCACCGGCGAGGTGCTGGGCCTGGAGCTCGAGCCCGACCTGGTCGCCGTGGGCGCCGCCAACCTGGCCGCCGCCGCGCGCCCGGCCGCGCGCATCGAGGCCGCCCGCCCCGGCACCCTGGGTGATCCCGCGGGCGCGCCGTACGACCGGGTGCTGGTGTCGGCCGAGGCCGACGCGCTCCCCGACGCGCTCGTCGCCCAGCTCGCTCCAGGTGGGCGGATGGTGATCCCCGTGCGCGGCACGATGCTGCTGGTCCGCGCCGAGCCGGACGGTCCCGAGATCACGCACCACGGCGCGTATCTGTTCGTGCCGCTGCGGGAGCCGTAACGGAAACCATTGACTGCGCAACCGACCGTCTGCTTGGTTGTTCGCACCCCCCCCCGGACACCTCGCTCGCCACCCTCGTCTCCCTCACCGATGCCCGTCGACCGGGCCTCTGCGGCGTACGCGACGCGTCCCTTCGTGAAGGAGTGGCATGTCCCTACCCACCCGACGGCGCCGCTGGAAGGCGCGCGGACCCGCGCTGATCTTCTCGGCCGCGCTGGTCACGTCCATGTTGGCCATCGCCGAGAGCCCCACCGTCACCGCCGCACCAGGAACCCCCGACCTCGTCCTGGAACGCCAGGCCGAGGAGGAGGCCATGGTCGTGGAGGTGCTGCTCGCCGACACCGCCGAGATGGACCGCCTGGTCGCGACCGGCGTCGACCTCGAGCACGGCGTCGAGCAGACCGACGACGGGCTGACGGTCCGCGCGGTCGTCACCGACAGCGAGATCGAGGCGCTCACCCGCGCCGGCTACACGTTCGGCGAGGTGCTGTTCTCACAGGCCGACTCCGCCCGGGCGTTCGCCGAGCGGCAGGAGGCCATCGCCGCCACCAAGGCAGAGAACCGCCCCGGCGTCAAGACCAAGAGCGTCCGCGAGCGCGCGCTCCCGGGCTCCACCCCGCCCGACGCCTCCGACATCGAGATCATCCGCGCCGACTACTACACCGCCTTCGGCGTCGGCACCCTCTCCGTCGAGGCCAAGTGGGACTTCGGCCAGGAGCAGAACACCCCCCTGACCGTCCAGCGCGACAGCGGCCCCGGCACCCCGATGGGCTCCGGCGGCACCCAGACGATCACCCGCTTCGTCGACGCGGGCGTGTACATGTACCACCTCGGCGCCGCGCCGGTGCACGTCGACGTGCGCGGCGAAGCGGTGCGCCCCGACCGGATCCAGATCACCAGCCCCAGCGGCGACGTGACGATCGTGAAGGTCAACGACTGGCTGCGGACCGGCTCGGAGAAGGACCCGTTCAAGGGGCCGGGCTACCAGCAGGACTACATGTCGAAGTACCTCGTGCCCACCGAGCTCTACGCCCGCATCCAGCAGCTCGCGAAGGACTTCCCCGACATCGCCGAGGTCGTCGAGCTCCCGAACCGCTCGGCGGGCTACCGCCGCAAGGCGCAGGCCATGCTTGAGGACACCAACAAGATCACCGCGACGATCGACGGGCGCCAGGTCCAGATCCCGTACGCCGTGGCGTCGAGCGGCGCCTGGGCGGCGCTGCTGCCCACCGCGGAGACCACGGCAGCGCCCGTCGTACTGCGTCGGGTGACGTCGGCGGCGAACGCGGCCTGGCCGGCGGCCACGCCGAGCATGGGCTGTGGACCGATCACCGGCCTGCCCGCCGGCGCGATCGCGGTCATCGACCGCGGTGAGTGCTCGCTGGCCGACAAGGTCCTCAACGCCCAGAACGCCGGCGCGGTCGCCGTCGCACTGGTCAACGCCACCACCGGCCTGGCGTCCGCCCCGAGCGGCAGCGCGACCCCGACGAGCGGCGAGACCCTGACCCTGCCGACCGTCGGCATCTCGCTGATGGACGCGACCCGCATCCGCAACGGCGGCAACGCCGTGACCGGCCAGCTGGTCCCGGCCGAGGTCGTGCCGAACGCCTCGCGGGTCGGCATCGAGTCCCTCGCCTGGGGCCACGAGGGCGGCAACGCCCTCAGCGCGCAGATCGTCGACCCGGGCACGCCCGACGCGGCCCTCGACGTCACCGTGAGCGACAACCGGGTCACCATCAGCGTGGCCACCGACGCGAGCGGCGCGATCACCACCACCGCCATCGACGTGGTCAACGCGATCGCGGCCGACCCCGAGGCCTCGACCCTGGTCGACGCCTACCCGTACCGCGCCGAGGCCGGCACCGGCGTCGTCCGGGCGACCCCGGTGATCGAGCTGAGCGACAACCTCAACGCCCCGGCCTGGGTCTCTCGTGACCCGCACCCGGTCTACGCGCTGAAGATCGGCAAGACCCGGGACGGCTCGAAGCCCGGGGTCCTGGCCTACGCCCAGGAGCACGCCCGCGAGTGGGTGCCGCCCCTGGTCACGGTCGAGGTCGCCGAGCGGCTGCTGCGCAACTACGCCACGCACGCCCCGACGAAGGACCTGGTCGACAACCTGGAGATCTGGATCGCACCGTCCATCAACCCCGACGGAGGCCACTACTCCTTCTTCGACTTCGCCTCGCAGCGCAAGAACCTGACGCGGTACTGCGCCGAGGGCGGCAACTACGACGCCACCGGCCGCAACAACTGGGGCGTGGACCTGAACCGCAACTACACCGAGTACAGCGCCTTCGACGGCTACTCCGGTGCCTCGACCACCGACTGCACCAGCGGCACCTTCGCCGGTCCCGCGGAGCTCTCCGAGCCCGAGGCCCAGAACGTCGACTGGATGATGGCGCGGCCGAACATGCGGTACTCGATGAACATGCACTCCTCGGGCGACTACTTCATGTGGGCCCCCGGGGCGTACAAGGCCGAGGGGCGCGTCACCTCCCCGCGGCCGACCGTCGGCGAGGAGGCCTACTTCTGGCAGGCCTCGAACCGGATCCTGACCGCGATCAAGCGGCACCGCGGCATGAGCGTCACCCCGGCCCGCACCGGGCCGATCGTCGACGTGCTGTACTCCGCGGCCGGCAACTCCGGCGACCTCGGCTGGTACAAGTACGGCCTGTACGGCTGGAGCTTCGAGGTGGGCCGGACCTTCCAGCCCCCGTTCGAGGCACTCACGCCCACCGGCCCCGGCGCCCACGACGAGACGATGGAGTACGCCAACGGCATCGTCGAGCTGCTCCGGGTCGCCCGCGACCAGGACCTCGACGTGACCGGCCCGACCTCGACGCTGCAGTTCGTCGAGACCTCGGACCCGACCCAGGTCGAGTTCGTCTTCGAGACCGACGAGGCGGCGGAGATCTACTACACGACCGACGGCTCGGCGCCCACGGAGGCCAACGCCACCCGGTGGGAGTCCGGCGGCGCCCGCGAGGGCGGCGAGCGGGTCCGCGTCCCGGTCGGCACGCCGATCTACTGGTACGCCGTGGACTCGGCCGGCAACATCGAGTCGGACTACGACCCGGCCGACGCCTCCGACCAGCGCTACCGCAAGTGGATCGCGGACCCGGAGTGGGAGCCGGCGCAGGCCGACGCGAGCGTCGAGCTGTCGATGGCGCCCACCACGGTCAAGCAGGGCCAGAAGTCCACGGCCACCGTCTCGGTGACGGCGACCAACGACTTCGACCTCGCCCCGTCCGGCACGGTGACGCTCAAGGCGGGCGCCGAGACCATCGGCACCCTCACCCTGGGCGCCGACGGCACGGCCAGCGGCCCGGTCGGGCCGTTCCCCACCGCCGGATCGGTGTCGGTCACCGCGACGTACGCCGGTGACGACCTGACCGCCGCCGCCACCTCGGCGCCGGTCACGGTGCGGGTGACCCCCGCGGCCGTCGTGAAGGTCGCCTCGAGCACGAAGGTGCAGAAGGTGACCCCGGCGCGGATCACCCCGACGACCCGGGCCCGCCTGACGGTCAAGGTCACCGCCTCCGCGACCGTGACCGGCAAGGTCGTGGTCCGCTCCAACGGCAAGGTCGTGGCCCGCGGAACCACCAACGCGAAGGGTCGAGTGGTGCTGACGCTGGCACGGCTCGGCAACCCCGGCCAGAAGACCCTCGTGGTCCGCTACGCCGGCAACACGTTGGTCAAGGCGTCCAACGCCCGCACGGTGGTGCGCGTGGTGCGCTGACGCCGGACGAAACGGCAGGACAGATCGACCGGCGGGGCCGGCAGCACCTCAGGGTGCTGCCGGCCCCGTCGGCGTGCGGGCGGGAGCGCGCGCCATTGGTCGAGCTGGTCGAGACCAACGCAGGGGTGTGGCCCCGCCGACTGGGTGCTGGCGGGGTCCGGGGCGGTCGATCTACTCGTCCGGCGGGTGCGCGGTGACGAGCCGGGTGGTGCCGCGGTCCTTCATCAGGTGCAACCCGTGTGGCGATCGCCAGAGGTACGTCGCGGCATCGGTCTTGTCGTAGGTCCACGCCGTGTGGGTCTTGGCCCGATGGTGGCGCCGGCACAACGGAGCCAGATTGCAGGAGCAGGTCGGGCCGCCGTCGTCATGGGCGGTGACGTGGTCGGCGTCGCACCTGCGGGCCGGGCGTTCGCACCAGGGGAACGCGCATACCGGTTGGGCAAGACGGGTCTGCTCGGCGACCCGATCGGGGACCGCGTAGGCGTCGGTGTGGTGGTGGGCCTCGAGGTCGATGACCGGCTTGATCGTCACCTGCGTCTGAGGGTTGGCGCACCAGTCGCGGACCTGCTCGGTCGACACGATGGACCGGGTCTCCTCGACGTGCGCGACCCCGGCCTCGTCGCGGCTGATCGCGGCGTGGGACAGATGGACGTGGATGACGACCTGGCGCGGCTTCACCACCGACGCGGCGCCGTCACCGGCTTCGGTGCGCAGGTCGAACGCGAGCTGGCGGCGGGCGAGCTCACCGGCGGCCATCGAGCGGCGCACGTCCAACGCCTCGGCGGACCCGAGCGCGGCCAGCTCCTCCGCGCCCTGGCGGATCGCGGCGTCCAGGTCGATCGCGTCGGCCAGGTCGAGGACACCCTCGACGTGGACGGTGCCGTCGTGGGTGGCTTCGCGCGTGTGGACGTCGAAGCGGCGGCCGTCGGCGGCAGCGAGGCGTTCCTTCTCCGCACCCTCCGGGTCGAAGGCGACGCGGGCCTGGTCGACGACCCGCTCGATCGCGGCCCAGCTGATCTTCCCGACGAAGCCGGCGAGCTGGCGGTCCACGAAGTCCGCACCGTCCAGCGGCAGGGTGGTGGTGAGCTGCGCGAGTCGCCGAGCCTTCCACAGCGGCACTTTGCCGGCGCGGACCAGCTTCCAGGTCCGCTTCAACCGGTGGGCCAGCTCCAGCGCGTCACCCACCAGCGAGCGGGCGGAGTCGGTGGACAGGCCCAGTGCGGCACCGAACTCCATCGGCGCGAACTCCGCCACCAGCGGGGTACCTTCACCAGCCAGCGGGACGGCCAGCTCGCCGAACACCAGACCGGTCGTCGGGATCTGATCGGCGACCGACTCTTCGGGGTGCATCGACGCCCACACCAGAGCCGCCTCCAGGACATCGATCTCCGCCCGCTGGGCCGCCGCCCGACGGGCCTGCGCGAACGCCAGCACGGCGGCTGGGGAGTCGCAGTCGGGGAGCTCGGGGTCGGCCATGCCTCATCCTACTCGAACGCACGTTCGACGACAAGAGGTTTCTCCACCGCGGTCTCGACAAGCTCAACCAACGGGGAACACCAGTCGCCCAACGAGGCGGCCTCTATCCTGCGCCCATGAGCGAAGCGGAGGACCTGGTCCGACTGGCGTCGGCGGACAACTTCCGCGACGTGGCGGGGCCGGGGCACCGGGCAGGGGACGGGACGCCGCTTCGTACCGGGGTCTTCTACCGCTCCAACGAGCTGCGGCTGACCGATGAGGACGCCGCATCGATCGCGGCGCTCGGGGTGAGCGCGATCCACGACCTGCGCACGGGTGCGGAGATCGAGCACCGTCCGGGCGTGGACGTGCCCGGGGCGACCCGCCACCACGTCGACGTCCTCGGCATCCCGTTGGAGGAGATCACCGGGCTCCCCGACGCGGAGGCCGGTGTGGCGCTGATGGAGCGGGTCTACCGCGGCTTCGTGGAGGAGCCGGCGACCCGCGCCGCGCTCGGCACCCTGCTGACCTCGCTGGCGGAGGAGGGCGTCCACCTCTTCCACTGCACCGCCGGCAAGGACCGCACCGGCTGGACCGCCGCGCTGCTGCTCCACGTCGCAGGTGTGGCGGACACGGTGGTGCTGGCCGACTACCTGCTCACCAACACCCGCGCCGCCGCGAGCCGCGCGGCCACCCTGCGCCTGATCGCCGAGACCAGCGGCCCGGAGGGCGCGGCGATCTTCGAGCCGGTGCTGCTCGCCGACGCCGACTACCTGCACACGGCGTACGCCGCGGTGGAGGCGCGCTACGGGACCCGCGAGCGCTACCTGCTCGACGGCCTCGGCCTCGAGCCGCAGGTGCTGGACACCCTGCGCACCCGCCTGCGCGGCTGAGGCTCAGCGCCGGGGCTCCCGCGGGAGCTCGCCGGGCACCTCGTCGGGCACGTCGCCCGACAGCCGGTCGACCTCGACCTCGGGCTCGTCACCCGGCAGCCGGCCCATCCGGTCCAGCTCGCGCTCGCTGTGCCCGGCGTCCACGTCCTCATAGCCCGAGAACTCCAGGGGCAGCGTCGGCTCGTCCTCGGCGTCCGGCTCGTCGGGGAGGTCCAGCGGCGACGGGCCCCAGCTGACCCGCACCCGCTCGAAGCTCTTGTGCCGCTGGGAGCGGACATAGCTGGCGTAGGCGCGCCGGTCGGCGTCGGTGAGCCGGACCCGGTCGGTGAACGCGGTCAGCAGCGCCCGCGGCCACAGCTTCCGCACCGCCACCACATTGACCTCGATGCCGATCACCGCCATCGCCGCGGCCATCCACAGCACCCCGATCAGACCGAGGACCAGGGCGAAGGTCTTGTTCATGTCGCTGGTCTCGGCCAGGACGTTGGTGACGTAGAGCGTGCCGAAGTACTGCAGGGTCTGCCACAGGACCGCGATCACGAACGCCCCGGGCACCGAGCCCCACAGCGGGTGCGAGCGGGCCAGCCCCATCCGCATCACGACCGCGAGCACGAGGGTCGTCGCCAGCACCGTGACCACCACGATCGGCCAGCGGTACGACGCCACCCGCTCGCCGAACACGGTGGCCTGGCTGAGCGCGGAGCCCAGCGAGAGCGCGAGCAGCGCGAACCCGACAGTGAAGATCAGCCCGATACTGCGCAACCGCAGCAGGATCGGGTTGGGGCGCTTGTTGCGCGGCACCGCCCAGGCGACGTTGAGCGCGTTCTGCACGGCGGTGCCCAGCCCGAGCGCGCCGTACAGCGCGACGCAGACGCCGACGACGACACCGCCGGTGGAGCCCTTGATCCCGCCGGGGCGGCCGAGCTGGTCGCCGATGATCGGGAACTGCCCGAGCGCGGAGTCGAGCACCTTTTCCTGCAGCGCCAGGTCGCCCTGGAGCACGAAGCCGAGGATCGAGGTGGCGAGCAGGAGCAGCGGGAAGATCGCGATGAAGGCGTAGTAGGTGATGATCGCGGCCAGGTAGTTGCCCTGGTCGTCGGAGTACTTGTAGATCACCGCGAGCGGGAAGCCGAGCACCGGGACCCGCTGCTGGGTGCGGTCCACTCCCTCGCTCACTCGTCCCACGGTCCTCACGCTACCGGCGTCATGCCAGCAGCGCGGCCACCATCGCGGTCACCTGCGCGGTCACCTGCCCTCGCCGGCGCGATAGTCCGCCACACCAGGGTCGTCATCGGCGCGATTCACGACCCCTGTGTGGCGGACTATCCGCACCCCGGTCAGTACGACTTGGGCAGCCCCAGGGAGTGCTGGGCGACGTAGTTGAGGATCATCTCGCGGCTCACCGGGGCGATCCGGGTGACCCGGGAGGCGACCAGCAGGCCGGCGACGCCGTACTCCTGGGTGGCGCCGTTGCCGCCGTGGACCTGCACCGCGGAGTCGACGGCCTTCACGCAGGCCTCGCCGGCGGCGTACTTGGCCATGTTGGCGGCCTCGCCGGCGCCCGCGTCGTCGCCGGCGTCGCACAGCGCGGCCGCCTTCTGCGTCATCAGCCGGGCCAGCTCGACCTCGATGTGCGCCTCGGCGAGCGGGTGCGCGACGCCCTGGTGGGCGCCGATCGGGGTCTTCCACACCGTGCGCTCGCGGGCGTACGTCGTGGCCTTGTCGAGCGCGTAGCGGGCCAGGCCGGTGGCGAACGACGCCGCCATGATCCGCTCGGGGTTGAGACCGGCGAAGAGCTGGAAGATCCCGGCGTCCTCGTCGCCGACCAGGGCGTCGGCGGGCAGCCGCACGTCGTCGAGGAAGACGGTGAACTGCTTCTCCGGGCTGACGATCTCCATCGCGATCTCCTGGGCCTCGAAGCCCGGCGCGTCGGTGGGGACCACGAACAGGCACGGCTTGAGGTTGCCGGTGCGCGAGTCCTCGGTGCGGGCCACGACCAGCACGTGCTCGGCCTCGTCGACGCCGGAGATGTAGACCTTGTTGCCGCTGAGCAGCCAGTCCTCGCCGTCGCGGCGGGCGGTGGTGGTGATCCGGTGGGAGTTGGACCCGGCGTCGGGCTCGGTGATCGCGAAGGCCATCGTGGAGGTGCCGTCGGCGATGCCGGGCAGCCAGCGGCGCTTCTGCTCCTCGGTGCCGAAGCGGGTGATCACGGTGCCGCAGATCGCCGGGCTGACCACCATCAGCAGCAGCGGGCAGCCCTGGGCGGCCAGCTCCTCACAGACCGCGGCGATGTCGCCGATGCCGCCGCCCCCGCCGCCGTACTCCTCGGGGATGTTGATGCCGAGGTAGCCGTTGCGGCCGATGTCGAGCCACAGCTCGGTGCTCTTCTCGCCCGCGCGGGCCTTGCGGGCGAACCAGTCACGGCCGTAGGTGCCGGCCAGCTTGGCGACCTGGCGGCGCAGCTCCTGGCGCTCCTCGGTCTCGGAGAAGGTGGTCATCGGTGCTCTCCTTCATCAGGGGTATCGGTGCGGGCCTCGACCACCGCGAGGACGGCGCCGGCCGCGACCTGCGCGCCCGGCTCGACATCGAGGACGGTGAGCACCCCGTCGGTGGGTGCGCTCACGGTGTGCTGCATCTTCATCGCCTCGAGCACCAGCAGCGGCTGCCCGGCGCGGACCGTGGCCCCCACCTCGGCGGAGACGCTGACGACGCTGCCCGGCATCGGGGCGAGCAGGGCGCCGCGCGCGGCGGCTCCCCCGGCCTCGGCCGGGTCGGGCAGGCGGGGCACCCGCTCCAGGCGCACGTGGCCGGTCGGGGCGTCGACCTCGACGACCTCGTGGTCGCGCGGACCGCTCACCGCGACGTCGTACGACGTGCGTACGCCGGCGCGCTCGAGGGTGACCCGGGTCGGGCCGGCGGCCACGACGGTGAGCGCGGCGCCCGGCTCGGCTGCCTCGACGGTGTAGCCGGTGCGCCCGCCCCACCAGGCGACCGCGACCTCCTCCTCGCCGCGGCGGAAGGTGGTGCGCTGCGGGGCGGAGACGACGTTGCGCCAGGCGACCGGGATGCCGCGCTGCACGGTCCGCGCGGCGGCGGCCCGCTCGGCGAGGGCCAGCGCGGCGGCGACCGGGGCGCCGGGGTCAACGGCGACGCAAGCGGGGTCGGCGGGCTCGGCGAGGTGGTCCCCGAGGAAGCCGGTGCTCAGCTCGCCGGCGAGGAACGCCGGTGAGGTGAGCACGGCGACCAGCTGCTCGCGGTTGGTGACCACGCCGTGCAGGCGGGCGCGGCGCAGCACCCCGGCGAGCAGCCGGGCGGCCTGCTCGCGGGTCGGGGCGTGGGCGACCACCTTGGCCAGCATCGCGTCGTAGTGGGTGGTGACCGCATCGCCCGCGGCGAACCCGGCCTCGACCCGGATGCCCGGCTCGGCGGGCACCTCGAAGGCGGTCAGCACCCCGCTCTGCGGCTGGTGGCCGCGCGCGGGGTCCTCGGCATAGAGGCGCACCTCGATCGCGTGTCCGTCGGCCCACGGCTCCCCGCCGACGGTGTCGGTGGCCCCGGCACCGAGCGCGCGCCCCTCCGCGACCTCGAGCTGGAGCTGCACCAGGTCCAGGCCCAGCACCTCCTCGGTGACCGGGTGCTCGACCTGGAGACGCGTGTTCATCTCCAGGAACCAGAACCGGCCGGTCCCCGGGTCGAGGAGCAGCTCCACGGTCCCGGCGCCGACGTAGCCGATCGCCTCCGCGGCCCGGCGCGCGGCCTCCAGCACGCCCCGCTCCACCACGGCGGACAGGCCGGGCGCGGGCGCCTCCTCCACGATCTTCTGGTGGCGGCGCTGCACCGAGCAGTCGCGCGTGCCGAGCACCGCGACCCGCCCGTGGGTGTCGCCGACGACCTGGACCTCGACGTGCCGGCCGCGCTCGACGTACGGCTCGACGAAGACGGTGCCGTCGCCGAACGCCGCGGCCGCCTCGGCCCGCGCCCGCTCCAGCTCGGCGGGCAGGTCATCGAGGTCGCGGACCACCCGCATGCCGCGCCCGCCGCCGCCCGCGGAGGCCTTGACGAGCAGCGGCAGGTCCGCGGCGGTGGGCAGCTCCGGCGCCTCCAGCACGGGTACGCCGGCGGCCCGGACGACCTGCTTGGCGCGGACCTTGGCGCCCATCTGCTCGATCGACTCCGGGGCCGGGCCGACCCAGGTCAGCCCGGCCGCCAGCACGGCGCGCGCGAAGTCGGCGTTCTCGGAGAGGAAGCCGTAGCCGGGGTGCACGGCGTCGGCGCCCGCGTGCCGGGCGGCGTCGATGATCAGGTCGGCGCGCAGGTAGGTGTCGGCGGCGCTGGTGCCGGGCAGCCGGACCGCGTGGTCGGCCTCGGCGACGTAGGGCAGCGACGCGTCGGCGTCGGAGTGCACGGCGACGGTCTCGATGCCGAGGCGGCGGCAGGTGCGGAACACCCGCGCGGCGATCTCGGCGCGGTTGGCCACGAGCAGGCGGGTGATCATCGAGCCCTCACATCCGGAAGACGCCGAAGGAGCCGGCGTCGGGGTCGGGGGCCAGGGCGATCACCGAGAGGCAGATGCCGAGCACGGTGCGGGTGTCGCGGGGGTCGATGACGCCGTCGTCGTAGACCATCCCGGAGAGCACGAACGGCAGGCTCTGCTCCTCGATCTGCTGCTCCACCATCGCGCGCATCGCGGCGTCGGCGGCCTCGTCGTAGTCCTGGCCGCGGGCCTCGGCGCCGGCCCGGGCGACGATCGACAGCACGCCGGCCAGCTGGGCGGGCCCCATCACCGCCGACTTCGCGCTGGGCCAGGAGAAGAGGAAGCGGGGGTCGAAGGCGCGCCCGTTCATGCCGTAGTTGCCGGCGCCGTAGGAGGCCCCGACGAGCACCGAGAGGTGCGGGACGGTGCTGTTGGCGACCGCGTTGATCATCGCCGAGCCGTGCTTGATGATGCCGCCCTGCTCGTAGCGCTCGCCGACCATGAAGCCGGTGGTGTTGTGCAGGAAGAGCAGCGGGGTCCGCGAGGAGTTGGCGAGCTGGATGAACTGGGTGGCCTTCTGGGCCTCCTCGCTGAACAGCACGCCCTGGGCGTTGGCCAGGATCCCGATCGGGTGGCCGTGCAGGCGCGCCCAGCCGGTCACCAGCGAGGTGCCGTAGAGCGCCTTGAACTCGTCGAAGGCGACCTCGTTGCCCGGCCCGGGGCCGTCGACGACGCGGCGGACCACCTCGCGCGGGTCGAACGGCTCGCGCAGGTCGACCGGGACCACGTCGAGGAGGGTCTCGGGGTCCACCTCGGGCTCGGCGTACTCGGTGCTGGTCGCCGGCTCGGGCGCGGCGCAGTGCTCACGGCCCAGCCGGGCCACGATCCGGCGCGCGATGCGGATCGCGTCGTGCTCGTCCTCGGCGAGGTGGTCGGCGAGCCCGGAGACCCGGGCGTGCATCTCCGCGCCGCCGAGGGCCTCCTCGTCGGCGTCCTCGCCGGTGGCCATCTTGACCAGCGGCGGGCCGGCCAGGAACACCTGCGCGGCCCCCTTGACCATCACGGTGTGGTCGGAGAGCCCCGGCACGTAGGCGCCGCCGGCGGTGGAGGAGCCGAAGACGACCGCGATCGTGGGCTGGCGCCGGGCGCTGGCCCGGGTCAGGTCGCGGAAGAGCCGGCCGCCGGGGATGAAGATCTCCTTCTGGGTCGGCAGGTCGGCGCCCGCGGACTCGACCAGGGAGATGAGCGGGAGGTCGTTCTCCGCAGCGATCTGGTTGGCGCGGAAGATCTTGCGCAGCGTCCAGGGGTTCGAGGCGCCGCCGCGCACCGTGGGGTCGTGGGCGGTGATGAGGCACTGCACGCCCTCGACCACCCCGATGCCGGTGACGACGCTGGCGCCGACGGCGAAGTCGGACCCCCAGCCCGCCAGCGGGCTGAGCTCGAGGAACGCCGAGCCCTCGTCGAGGAGCAGCTCGATGCGCTCGCGCGGCAGCAGCCGGCCGCGGGCGTGGTGGCGCGCGACGTACTTCTCCCCGCCGCCGGCGACCGCCTGGGCGTGGGCGGCGTCGAGCTCGGCGACCCGCTCCTGCATCGCCGCCCGCGCCCCGGTCATCAGGAGTAGCCCAGCAGCTTGGCGGCGAGGTCGGTGAGCACCTCGGTGGCGCCGCCGCCGATCGGCAGCAGCCGCGCGTCGCGGTAGTGCCGCTCGACCTCGGTGCCGTGCATGTAGCCGGCGCCGCCGAAGAGCTGCACCGCCTGGTCGCAGACGTACGCCGCGGTCTCGCACGCGGTCTGCTTGGCCAGGCAGGCCTCGGCGATCACCATCTCGCCGGCGGCGTGGCGGCGCGCGACCTCGTAGGTGTAGGCGCGGGCGACCTCGACCTGGCGGTGCATCTCGACGAGCTTGTGGCGCACCGCCTGGCGCTTGATCAGCGGCTCGCCGAAGGTCTCGCGCTGGCCGGCGTACTCCTTGGCCAGGGCCAGCGCGCGCCCGGCGATGCCGTAGCCGTGCACCGCGAGCGCCATCCGCTCGACGACGAACTGCTCGGCGATGTACCAGAAGCCGGCGTTCTCCTCGCCGACCAGGTTGGCCACCGGCACCCGCACGTCGACGAAGGACAGCTCGGCGGTGTCGGAGCAGCGCCAGCCCATCTTGTCGAGGCGGCGGTCGACGGTGAAGCCGGGGGTGTCCTTGTCGATCACCAGCAGGCTGACGCCGCCGGAGCCGGCGCCGCCGGTGCGCACCGCGGTCGTCACGAAGTCGGCGCGCACGCCGCTGGTGATGAAGGTCTTGGCGCCGTTGACTACGTAGTGGTCGCCGTCGCGCACGGCGGTGGTGCGCAGGTTGCCGACGTCGGAGCCGCCGCCGGGCTCGGTGATCGCGAGCGCGCCGATCAGCTCGCCGGCCAGGGTCGGGCGCACGTAGGCGTCGATGAGCTCCGGCGTGCCGTGGGCCGCGATGTGCGGCAGCGCGATGCCGTTGGTGAACAGCCCGGCCATCAGGCCACTGGAGGCGCCCTCGGCGAACATCCCCTCCTGCAGCGCGATGGTGTCGAGCAGGTCGCCGCCCTCGCCGCCCACGGACTCGGCGAAGGAGACGCCGAGCAGGCCCTGGCGCGCGGCGGCGCGGTGCAGCGCCCGCGGGATCTCCCCGTCGTCCTCCCACTGCTGCAGGTGCGGGGCGACCTCCCGGCGGGTGAACTCCTGGGCGGTCTCCTTGAGGGCGGCGCGGACCTCCGCGGCCTCCTCGGGGGTGCGCTCGTCGGTCGTGGGGTCGGTCGTGGCGGTCATGCGAGGTCCTCCTGGACGTGGACGGTGCGCGATCGGACCCATTCGCCGAGCCCCTTGGCCTGGGGGTCGAACCGCGTCGAGGCGGCCACCCCCCGCCCGAGGAGCCCGTGGATGACCACGTTCACGGCGCCGAGATTGGGCAGCACGAAGACGTCGATGTCGAGGTCGGTCGCTTCGGGGACGAGCTCGCGCACCTTGCGTGGGCTGATGAGCTTGGCCAGCCAGGTGACCCGCTCCGCGTGGCCCGCCGGGCAGGCGGGTGCGTCGTGGGCGATCCAGAGACCGAGGTTGGCGTCGCCGCCCTTGTCGCCCGAGCGGGCGTGGACGAAGGTGCCGAGCGGCATCCGGCGGGTCAGCGAGTCCGCCGGGGCGGGGTACGGCGAGGGCCGGCGCCCGGCGTCGCGGACCTCCGGGTCCTCGGCCCCCGGGCCGAAGGACGGCGGGTCCGGCACCGGTTCGCGGCGCCCGTCGGCGTGCACGACGGTGTGCGCCGCGGCGGCCCGTTCGACGTACGCCGCGCGGTGCACGCCGTACGCCGTGGGCGGGCCGGGGGGCGCGGTGAGGCTGAAGCCGGGGTAGGAGGCCAGGCCGAGCTCGACGCAGGCCGCGGTGAACTCCTTGCCGACCGGTCCGGGCTCGGGGTCGAGCACCGTGCAGCGCAGCAGCGTGGAGGCGGCCTCCTCGGTGTCGGCGCCGGGCTGGGCGCTGCGGGCGCCGGACCAGGAGACCTCGGCGGCGCGCAGGCGCGGGGTGAGCTGCTCGCGCACCCAGTCGGCCTTGGCCTCGACGTCGAGGCCGGTGAGCACGAACTCGACGCTGTTGCGGTGCCCGCCGAGCTCGTTGACGCC
The DNA here is from genome assembly GCF_011420305.2 of Nocardioides ochotonae. Classification (NCBI taxonomy): domain Bacteria; kingdom Bacillati; phylum Actinomycetota; class Actinomycetes; order Propionibacteriales; family Nocardioidaceae; genus Nocardioides; species Nocardioides ochotonae. The sequence goes on from NZ_CP061769.1 coordinate 4,136,944, forward strand.
GACCTTGAGCGCGGCGGGTGGCGCGTCGCCGCGGGTGCCGGTGATCGCGACCCGGTCGCGGCCGACCTGCTCGAGGCGGACCGTGTCGAGGCGGGCGGTGACGTCGGGGCCGAGGTAGCGGGCGGACTGGATCTCATAGACCAGCTGGGCGGTGACGGTGTCGACGGTGACCCCGCCGCCGGTGCCGTCGGGCTTGGTGATGACGCTGCTGCCGTCCGCGGCGATCTCCGCGAGCGGGAAGCCGAGCGGCAGCGCAGGGTCGCGGCCGTCCTCGAAGAGCCGGCGGAAGCCGGAGAAGTTGCCGCCGGTGGCCTGGGTGCCGCACTCCAGCACGTGGCCCGCGACGACGGCGCCGGCCAGCTCGTCGTACGCGTCCGGCGCCCAGCCGTGGTGGGCGACCGCGGGGCCGAGGACCAGCGAGGCGTCGGTGACCCGGCCGGTGAGGACCACGTCGGCGCCGCCGCGCAGGGCGGCCGCGATGCCGAAGCCGCCGAGGTAGGCGTTGGCGCTGAGCGCGCCCTCCGGGCCGAGGGAGTCGAACCGGCCGCCGGTCAGGTCGTCGCCCTCGACGTGCGCGACCGCGACGTCGAGGCCGAGGCCGCGGGCCACCTCGCGGACCCGGTCGGCGAGCCCGGCGGGATTGAGGCCGCCGGCGTTGCTGACGATGCGGACGCCGCGCTCGAGGGCGGCGCCGAGGCTCTCCTCGAGCTGGCGCACGAAGGTGCGGGCGTAGCCGAGCGCGGGGTCGCGGCGCCGGTCCTTGCCGAGGATCAGCATGGTGAGCTCGGCGAGGTAGTCGCCGGTGAGGACGTCGAGGTGGCGGCCCTCGACGGTGCCCTCGACCATCTCGCGCATCGCGGAGAGCCGGTCGCCGTAGAAGCCGGAGCAGTTGCCGACGCGCAGGACCTCAGCCATGGGGGCTCCTCGCGTCGGCGCAGCCGGCCGGCTCGCGACCGGGGCCGGGCGGGCCGGCGAAGGCCTGGGCGATCTCGAGCCAGCGCTGTGCGTCGGGCCCGGTGGCGACCAGCGCCGTGTCGTCGCGGTGGGCGCGCTGGGTGCTGAGCAGGCAGAAGTCGTACGCCGGGCCGCTCACGCGCTGGGCGGCGTCGGCCGGGCCCCAGGTCCACATCGCGCCGGACGGGCCCTCGAGCTGCACCCGGAACGGCTCGGCCGGCGGGGTCTCCCCGCGGACGGTGAACGCGTGGTCGCGGGTGCGGACGCCGAGGTGGGCGACGTGGCGGATGCGGTCGGTCGGCGCCGGGCGGGCGCCGAGCGCGTCGTGGACGTCGAGGCCGTGCGCCCAGGTCTCCATCAGCCGGGCGGTGGCCATCGAGGCGGGCGTCATCGGCGGGCCGTACCACGGCATCCGCTCGCTCGACGGGTGCGCACACAGCGCCTCGCCGAGCGCCGCGCGGGCGGCGTCCCAGTGGGCCAGCAGCTCCGTCGGGTCGAGGCGGGCGAGCTCGTGGGCGCCGTCGTCGACGTACGACGCGGGGTCGGTCAGGGCGCGGGCGACCTCGGCGTCCCAGGCCTCGCGGCCGGCGGGGGTCCGCGCGGCGGCGGCGAGCGCGGCCCGCTCGTCGGTCCAGGCGAGGTGGGCGACCTGGGTGGCGATGCTCCAGCCCGGCGCGGGGGTCGGGGTGGCCCAGGTGTCGGCGTCGAGGCCGGCGACGACTGAGCGCAGCTCCGCGGCCTCGGCGTCGAGGTCGGCGAGCAGGTCCCCCAGGAGCGTCATGACGCGCTCCCGTCGAGGGCCTCGTCGAGGACGAGCGCCCAGCGGTCCAGGACGCCGGCGCGGCGCCGGGCGTCGTCGGTGAGGGTGTCCGCGAGGCCGAGGCCGCGAACCAGGTCGAGGGTGGCCTGCACGAGCTCGCGCACCCCCGGCACCGACTCGTCGGCGCCGAGCAGCTCGACGGTGCGCCGGTGCAGCTCGCGCCCGACCTTCTGCTCCAGCGGGGCGACGGCGGCCATCAGGGTCTCGTCGGTGCGCGCCGCCACCCACAGCTCGAGGGCCGCGGTGAAGACCGGGGAGGTCACGTGGTCGGCCAGCATCTGGAGCACCGCGCGGATGCGCTCCGGGCCGGTGGGCAGCTGGGCCGCCGCCGCCTCCAGCTCGCGGGCCCGCACGTCGGCCACGTGCTCGACCGCCGCCACGACCAGGGCGTTCTTGGTCGGGAAGTGGTGCAGCTGGGCGCCCCGGCTCACCCCGGCGCGCTCGGAGACCAGCGTGGTCGAGGTGCGGCTGAAGCCGCGCTCCGCCAGGCACTCCACGGTCGCCTCGAGCAGCCGGGCCCGCATGGCGCGGGTCCGCTCCTCCTGCGGCACCCGCGCGGGCGCAGGGGCGGCGGCGGGATCGGACGACGAGCTGCTCATGCCCCCAGCATGAGCCCGGCATCAACAAACAGTCAAGCCTGACTTTTTCTGTCTCAGTCGATGCGCGCGACCATCGGCAACCGACCCCGTGTCGTGGCAGCGACCAAGGCGGCGGTCAGCAGCGGCAGCCCGACGACGATCGCCCCGATCAGCAGCCACGGCACGTCGAGGAAGTGGTCCGGCAGGTCAGACCCCTCCGGCCGCCCCGCGCTGGTGAGTGGATAGGTGACCGCCCAGCCCGGCACGAACCCGACGGCCGCCCCCAGGACCGAGCCGACCAGGCCGACCACCAGGGCGTACGACGCCGCGACCGCGCGCCGCAGCCGCGGCGCGGCACCGACCGCGGCCAGGGTCGCCAGGTCCCCGCGGGCGTCGGACAGCGCGAGCGAGGTCGCGGTGAGGGTGCCGGCCAGCATCAGCACCGCGCCGAGGACACCCAGCCCGACCTGCACCAGCGTCGCGGACGCCGGCCGCTCGTAACCCCGCTCGACCTCCACCTGGGCGCCCGGCGCGATCGTGCCCAGGGCCTCCTCGAGGTCGCGCTGGGCCCCCCGGTCCACCGACCCGGCCACGGTCAGGCCGACGGTCACGACGTCGAGGCCGAGCTCCTCGGCGACCTCCGGGGAGAGGACGGAGCGGATCGTCCCGACGTCAGGTGCGACCCGGACCACCGCGACCGGCGCCTGCACCCGTCCACGCTCGCGCCTGCGGCCCGGACCGTACGGCGTCCGCTCGACCCTCACCGTGCCGCGCGCGGCGGGCACCGCCCTGGTATCGAAACCGACCGCGCCACCGGCCGCGAGGGCCCGGGCGGCCCGCTCCCGCTCGGCGGCGGAGATACCGGGCAGGGCCGCGGGCAGCCGGTCGCCGACAAGGGTGGCGGCCCCCAGGGCCCCGCCCCAGGACTCCAGGGCCCCCTTGCCGGCGGAGGTCTGGACCATCACCTCGAGGTGTCCCGTGTCTGTCTCGTCCACCACCCCGTCGATCCGGTCCAGGTCCACGCCCGGGAGCTGCCGCTCGACCGCGGCACGCACCGCCACCCAGTCCGTGGTGAGGTCGGCGTACCCGGTGTCGGGGTCGGTGACCGTGACTGCTGCCGCACCGTGGCGCAGCGCGGCCGTGTAGGTGGCGGCATTCTCCGCCTCGTCGCTGGCCGTGGCGATGCCGAGCGCCACCACCCCACAGACGGTCGCGGCCACGGCGGAGACGGCGGGGACCGTGCGGCTGCGGTGCCGGGCGGCGTCGCGCACGGCGTACCGCAGCGGGAGCGGGAGGGCGCGGCCCAGCCGCGCCACGGCCATGACCACCACCGGCACGAGCAGCGCCATGCCGAGCACGGCCAGGATCGTGGCGCCGGCGATCCGGACCTCTCCGCCGGACGAGCCGCCGGTCGCGGCGCCGGCGAGGCCCAGGCCCAGCAGGACCAACCCGAGGAGCGGGAACCGCAGGGAGGCCGGCCCCTCGCCCCGGCGTCCGCCGAGCACCGCGACGACGTTCTGCCGGGAGGCGATCCACGCCGGCGCCGCCGCTGCCAACAGTGCGGCGCCGACACCGAATCCAGCAACGAGGAGCAGCAGCAGCCACGGCACGTCGAAGGGGCCGAACCGCTCCCCCGACCAGCGCTGGACCAGCGGCACGGTGACGGCCGCGAGGCCCAGGCCGGCCACGATCCCGACGACGGCAGAGAGCCCGCCGACCACGACCGCGGTGCCGAGGACGACCCGGCGCGCCTGCGCCGGCGTCCCGCCGGCGGCCGTGACCAGGGCGATCGTGCGTGCCTGACGCCGCGCCCCGACCGCGAACGCCGGCCCGGCCAGCAGCACGACCTCGAGCAGGATCATGACCACCACCAGCGCGATGATCGTCGGGACCACGTCGTCGTCGTACGTCGCGAAGGCGAGCGCCTCGGCCGGCGGGTCCTCGACCACCGCGCGGGAGAGCACGTAGGCGCCCAGGGCGTTCAGGGTCCGCACCTCCTGCCACGTGACCGGTCCGCCGCCGACCAGCCAGGTGCTGGTCCGGGGCGGGTCGTCCGCGTCCTTCGCGGCGGGCGCCAAGGAGCCGGGCAGGCCGACGAGCTGTTCCCAGGGGCCGCGCGCGGCATCGTGGGCGATCCCCACCACGCTCAGGGCGCGCCGCTCCACCCCGTCCGGGCCGAGCACGCCGATCTCGTCCCCGACGGCGAGGCCGCGCTCGGCCAACGGCTCGGTGATCACGACCTCGTCGATCGAGCGTGCGAAGCGACCGGCGGTCAGGTCGAAGAGTCCCTCCGCGAGCGGGTCGGCCGCGTCGAGCTCGTTCGCGCCGGCGCTGACGACGCCGTCCCGCGTGGCCACGAGCACCTCGGAGTACCTCGTCTCCAGCGCCGGCACGTCCCGGCCCAGGGCCTCGCGCACCTGCGCGAGGGTGGGGCGGTCCCGGCGGGGCCTGGTCGCCCACCCGCCGCTCGTGTCGGGGTCGACGCCCTGCTCGACGTCGACGACCCCGTCCTCCACCACGATCTGGGCGTCCGCGGCTCCCAGCCGGCGATCGAGCCCCTCCCGGGTGGAGACGTCGGCGGTGCGGAGCACGACGGCGGTCGCGGTGACCGCGAGGACCGGCAGCATGATCATCACGACCATCAGGACCGCGCGCCGCTTGGCGCGCCAGGACTCGCGCCAGGCCAGCCGGACCGCGACGCGCCAACCGCCCGCCCAGCCGGAGAGGCGGCCGGCCCGTGCGCGCATCACTGGACGTGCCTGGGGCCGAGCAGGCCCTCCACCGAGGCATTGCCGCTCTCGTCGACGATCACGCCGTCGCGCAGGAACACCACCCGGTCCGCCCAGGCCGCGTGCCGCGCCTCGTGGGTCACCATCATCACGGCGGCGCCCGCGTCGCAGCGCGAGCGGAGCAGGCGCAGGATCTCCTCGCCCGCCTCGCTGTCGAGGGCGCCGGTCGGCTCGTCGGCCAGCATCAGACGCCGCTCGCCGACCAGCGCGCGGGCGATCGCGACCCGCTGCTGCTGGCCGCCGGACATGTCGTCGGGGAACCGGTCGGCCAGGTGCTCGACGCCGACCTCCGCCAGCACCTCGAGCGCCTCGGCCCGCGCCGCCCGGCGGCGTACGCCGTCCAGCTCGCGGGGCAGGGCGACGTTCTCGGCGGCGGTCAGCGCCGGGATCAGGTTGAAGTCCTGGAAGACGTAGCCGATCGAGGTGCGCCGCAGCCGGGCCCGCGAGGCGGGGCCGAGACCGGCCAGCTCCACGCCCTCGACCCGGACGGTGCCGGTGGTCGGCTCGTCCAGGCCGCCGGCCAGCGTGAGCAGGGTCGACTTGCCCGAGCCGGACGGACCCATCACCGCGACCAACTCGCCGGGAGCGACCTCGAGACTGATGCCGCGCAACGCGTGCACCTCGGCGATTCCGCTGCCGTGCACGCGGGTGAGCCCCTCCAGCGACAGCACGCTCATCGGCCGGACTCCTCGTCGCGCTCGCCGGCCGGGGCCGGGGCTCGGCCCGGCGCTTGGGCGGGCTCGCGCAACCGGTCGCGCGCCTGCTCCAGCCAGTGGCGCTCGGCGCGACGCATCGCGATCACGGCCTCCGAGCCCAGTCGCTCGCTCATCGCCGCACCTGCTTGGCGGGCCGCGACGCAGGCGCCGGCTGCGGCGTACCGGCCGGGCGGGCGAGCGCCGCGCGGCGCACCCGGGCCTCGGTGTGGTCCAGCCACCGAATCTCGGCCTCGGCGGCGAAGACCAGCGAGTCCAGGACCAGGCTCCAGGCCAGGTCGCCGACGTCCTGCTGATCCGGGGCCGTGCGCTTGAGCCGGGTGTAGTCCTGCAGCGCGCCCATCGTGGCGACCCGCTGCTGCTGGATCACCGCGGCGACGTCGACGCCGGAGACGGTCACGGCCAGCGCCAGCTTGATCGCGAGCTCGTCGCGCGGGGGCTGGCTACGACTGACCGGGGTCGTGAACCAGCTGCGGGCCTCCTCGTGCCCGGCCTCGGTCAGCGCGTAGTGGACGTGACCGCCCTCGTCCGCGCCGGCGGCGACCACCAGGCCGTCGCGCTCGAGCCGGGTCAGGGTCGTGTACACCTGCCCCACGTTGAGCGGCCAGGTCGCCCCGGTGCGCCGTTCGAACTCGGCGCGGAGCTGGTAGCCGTACATCGGCCCCTGCTCCAGCAGGGCCAGCAGGGCGTTCTTGACCGACATCGCGGACCACCTTCTGTCTCGGTTGCCGCGACCGTATACCGGATATGCATACCGCGTATAGAGATTCGGTTGAATCGAGGGTTTGGACCGTTGAGTCGAGGGTTGGAACCGTCGAGTCGAGGGTTTGGACCGGACCGGCCGCACGAAGTCTCGACTCGACCGTCAGAAGTCTCGACTCAACGGTAGGTAAGCAGGTCCCCGGCGAGGTGGGGGTGCTCGTTGAAGCTCAGCAGGCGGGGGCCGGTGGAGCCGACGACGATCCGGGTGACGCCGGAGTTGACGACCACGGTGTTGAAGCGCGACCAGAGGTGGGCGGTCAGCGCCGCGTCCCCGTCCCCCGCGCCACCCACCAGCGTCGCCACGGCGGCGGCGACCGGGCCGCCGGAGGTCACCGCGACGACGACCTCGCCGCTACCGGCGCGGGCGGTCGCGCGGCCCAGGGACCCACGCACGCGGCCCAGGAACGCCGGCCAGGACTCGTCGTACTCCGCGTCGTGGGTGCCCGCGCACCAGCGCGCGGTGGCGCGCTCGAAGGCCGCTTGGAAGGCGCGGCGGTCAAGCTCCGCATGCGGTACGCCGGGGTCCGCCGCGACCACGGCGAGGTGGTCGAACTCGTCCCAGCCGGCATCCACCTCGGCACCCGCGGGGTCCCACTCCGGGGCCCCGGCGGCTCCCTCGAGCATCGCCTCGAGCGTCTCACGGTGCCGGCGCATGTCGCCGCGCAGCAGCGCGGTGGGCACGATCCCGCGCGCGGCCAGGTCGGCGCCCAGCGCGCGCCCCTGCTCCCAGCCCGCGGGCGACAGCACGTCGTAGTCGTCGGCCCCGAAGGAGGCCTGGCCGTGGCGCACCAGCAGCAGGAGACCCATGCGCCCGCACGCTAGAGCATCGCCGCGGCCACCCTCGTCGACGACTGCGCACATGTACTTCTCCGCGCAATTGCGCAGTTGCGTGCAACCCGCGGCCGAGCCCGCCACAACACCCCCCGACACACCAACCGGCGCCGACCCCGCTGATGCGGGACCGGCGCCGGTCAGGGAGTGCGGGCTGCGATCAGGCCGGGAACGACCCGCCGCTGGCGGCGAGCTCGCGCAGGTACGCCGTGGGGCGGAAGCGGTCGCCGTACTTCTCGGCCAGCTCGTCGGCGCGGGCCACGAAGGCGGCCAGGCCGATCTCGCCGTCGGCGCCCTCGTAGCCGGTCATGAACTGCGCCGCGCCGCCGGTCATGGGCGGGAAGCCGATGCCCATGATCGAGCCGATGTTGGCGGCCGCAGCGGAGGTGATCACGCCCTCCTCGAAGCACTTCGCGGTCTCGAGCGCCTCCGCGAACAGCATCCGGTCCTTGCAGTCCTGGATCGAGGGCTGCTCCTCGGCGACCGGGAACAGCTCGGCCAGCCCCGACCAGATCGAGCCGCGCTTGCCGGACTCGTCGTAGTCGTAGAAGCCCTTGCCGCGCAGCCGCCCGGGGCGACCCGCCTCGATCATCCTGTCCACCACGACGGTGCCCGGGTGGGCGTCGTACGTCGAGCCGTCGCGCTCGGCGGCGGCCTTGGTCGCGGCGGCGATCTTCGACATCAGCTCCAGGTTGAGCTCGTCGGAGAGCTGCAGCACCGGGGCCGGGTAGCCGGCCTGGGTGGTGGCCCGCTCGATGGTCCAGGGCTGCACGCCCTCGGCGAGCATCGCCATGCCCTCGTTGACCATGAACCCGATGACCCGCGAGGTGTAGAAGCCGCGGCTGTCGTTGACCACGATCGGGGTCTTGCGGATCTGCTGGACCACGTCGTAGGCCTTGGCCAGCGCGACGTCGGAGGTCTCCTTGCCGCGGATGATCTCCACCAGCGGCATCTTGTCGACCGGCGAGAAGAAGTGCAGGCCGATGAAGTCCGCCGGGCGGTCCACGCCAGTGGCGAGCTCGCTGATCGGCAGGGTGGAGGTGTTGGAGCACAGCAGCGCGTCGTCGTTGACGTACGGCGCGACCTCGGCGAACACCTTCGCCTTGAGCTCGGGGTCCTCGAAGACCGCCTCGATCACCAGGTCGCAGCCGGCGAGGTCGGAGGCGTCCCCGGTGGGCAGGATCCGGTCGAGCAGCTCCTGGCTCTTCTCCTCGGTGAGCTTGCCGCGGCCGACCGCCTTGGCGTTGATCTTCTCGGAGTAGGCCTTGCCCTTGGCGGCGTTCTCGGCCGAGACGTCCTTGAGCACGACCTGCATGCCGGCGCGGGCGCAGACGTAGGCGATGCCGGCGCCCATCATGCCGGCGCCGAGGACGCCGACCTTGGTGGCCTTCCACGGCTCGATGCCCTGCGGGCGCAGCGAGCCGGACTTGATCGCCTGGAGGTCGAAGAAGAACGCCTGGATCATGTTCTTGGCGCCCTGGTTGATCACCAGGTTGGTGAGGTAGCGCGACTCGATGCGCGAGGCGGTGTCGAAGTCGACCTGCGCGCCCTCGACCGCGGCGGACAGGATCGCGCGGGTGGCGGGGTAGACCGCACCCTTGGTCTGCTTGCGCAGCAGCGCCGGGAACGCCGGCAGGAAGCCGGCGAGCGCCGGGGACTTCGGAGTGCCGCCGGGCATCTTGTAGCCCTTGGCGTCCCACGGGTTCTGCGAGGCCTCGGGGTTGGCCGCGATCCACGCCTTCGCGGCGGGGAGCAGGTCCTCGCGCGAGGCGACGAGCTCGTCGATGAGGCCCTTCTCCTTCGCGGCGGCCGGCTTGAACTGGGCGCCGGTGAGCAGCACCTCCATCAGGCCGGACTGCAGGCCGAGCAGGCGCACGATCCGGGTGACGCCGCCGCCGCCGGGCAGCAGGCCGAGGGTCGCCTCGGGCAGGCCGAGGGCGATCTTGGGGTCGTCGACCGCGATGCGGTGGTTGCAGGCCAGGCAGATCTCGAAGCCGCCGCCGAGCGCGGCGCCGTTGATGGCGGCGACGACCGGGCGCGGGAAGGTCTCGAGGCGACGCAGATCGGCCTTGATGCCCTCGGCCATCTCGAAAACGTTCTGCGCGTCGTCCTTGGTCGCGGTGACCATGCTCTTGAGGTTGCCGCCGGCGAAGAAGGTCTTCTTGGCGCTGGCCACGACGACGCCGGTGATCGACTCGGGGTCGGCCTCCAGCTCGGCGTACAGGCGGTCGATGGCCTCGGCCATCGACGACTTGTACAGCTCGTTCATGGTGTTGGCGCTCGCCGTGGGGTCGTCGAGGGTCAGGGTGACGATGCCGTCGGCGTCGCGCTCGTAGCGGACGGCCGACTCAGTGGTGGTGGTGCTCATCGCTGTATGGGTTCCTTCGGTTCGAGGGGCCGGTCAGACGATCTCGACGATGGTGGCGATGCCCATGCCGCCGCCCACGCAGAGCGTGGCGAGGCCACGGCGCAGGTCGCGGCGGCGCAGCTCGTCGACGAGGGTGCCGAGGATCATCGCCCCGGTCGCGCCGAGCGGGTGGCCCATGGCGATCGCGCCACCGTTGACGTTGGTGATCTCGTCGGTGATGCCCATGTCGCGCATGAACCGCATCGCGACGGCGGCGAACGCCTCGTTGATCTCGAACAGGTCGATGTCGGAGACCTCGAGACCGGCCTTGGCGAGCGCCTTGCGCGCCGCCGGGGCCGGGCCGGTGAGCATGATCGTGGGGTCGGCGCCGGAGACGGCGGTGGCGATGATCCGGGCCTTCGGGGTCAGGCCGAGCTGCTGGCCGACCTCCTCGGAGCCGATCGCGACCAGGGCCGCACCGTCGACGATGCCGGAGGAGTTGCCGGCGTGGTGGACGTGGTTGATCCGCTCCACCCAGTGGTACTTCTCCAGAGCCACGTCGTCGAAGCCGGCGTCCGCGCCGATCTGCGCGAAGCTCGGGCGCAGCCCGGAGAGGCTCTCCACGCTGGTGTCGGGGCGGATCAGCTCGTCGGTGGCCAGCACGGTCAGGCCGTTGATGTCCTTGACCGGTACGACGGAGTCGGCGAAGTAGCCGTTGGCCCAGGCCTTGGCCGCGCGGTGGTTGGACTGCGCAGCGTAGGCGTCGACGTCCTCGCGGCTCCAGCCACCGAGCGTGGCGATCAGGTCGGCACCGATGCCCTGCGGGACGAAGCCCGACTTCAGCGCGGTGGCCGGGTCGGAGGCCCAGGCGCCACCGTCGGAGCCCATCGCGACGCGGCTCATCGACTCCACGCCGCCGGCGAGGATCAGGTCCTCGAAGCCGCCGCGCACGCGGGACGCCGCCTGGTTGACCGCCTCGAGCCCGGAGGCGCAGAAGCGGTTGAGCTGGACGCCCGCGACGGTGTCGGGGTAGCCGGCCGCGAGCGCCGCGGTCTTCGCGATGTCGCCGCCCTGGTCGCCGATGGGCGAGACGACACCGAGCACGACGTCGTCGACACGCTCGGGGTCGAAGGAGGGATTGCGGTCCTTGATCTCGTCGAGCAGCCCGACCACGAGGTCGACCGGCTTGACCTCGTGCAGCGAGCCCGCCGCCTTGCCCTTGCCCCGCGGCGTACGAATGTGGTCGTACACGAATGCTTCTGCCATGACCGTCCTTGCGAAAGATGTGTCGATGGTCGGGCCTCGGCCCGGGTTGGTCCCTTGATTGTGACACCATTAGTGTCACGGTCAAGAGCAGCCAGGCAACTGGCCGCGTGTGACCTGGACCACGACCCCCGCGGGTGAGCCCGGGAGCAGGCCCGGCGCAGCAGGAGGGAAGGGCGGCGATGACCCAGAGCGAGGCTTCCGAGCTGCTCACGCTGGATGAGCTCACGACGCGCATCGGCATGAGCGTGCGCAACGTGCGGTTCTACACCTCCAAGGGCCTGGTGCCGCCGCCCGTGCGGCGCGGCCGCTCGGGCTACTACGGCACCGACCACGTGGCCCGTCTCGAGCTGGTCCAGGAGCTCCAGGGCCACGGCTTCACCCTGGCCGCGATCGAGAAGTACGTCGCGGCGATCCCGGCCGACGCGACCCCCGAGGACATCGCGCTGCACCGCACCATGCTGGCGCCGTGGCAGGCCGACCAGCCCGACGAGATGACGCTGTCGGAGCTGGAGCGCCGCGCCGGGCGCACGCTCGCCGAGGACGACCTCGCGACCCTGTCGGCGCTGGGCATCGTGGTGCGCAACCGGCGCGGGCGCTACGAGGTGTCGCTGCCCCAGCTCAGCGTGGGGCTCGGCCTGCTCGACCTGGGCTTCCCCACCGAGGCCGCGGTCGCCGCCGCCGGTGTGTACGCCGAGCACGGGCGGGCGCTGGCCCGCGAGCTCAACGAGCTGTTCCGCACGATGGTGTGGCCGGTCTACAAGGAGGCCGGCACCTCCCCGGAGCGGATCCAGGAGGTCGTCGAGCGGCTCAAGCCGCTGTCGATCGCCAGCCTGGTGACCGCCTACGAGACGGCCATGGACGACCTCAAGCGCGAGCGGATCGCCGAGCGCGCCCGCCGCGCCGACCCGGACCCGGACGACGGGCCGCACGACGGACAGGTCCCCCGCGAGGCCTCCTAGCGGGAAGCGCCGCTTGCGGCTCGTTCCTAGGGTGGCCTCATGACCCCGTCCCCCACCGTGCTCGTCACGGGCGCCACCGGCTTCGTCGGGCGCCGGCTGGTGCCCGCGCTCGTCGACAGCGGCCACCGGGTCAAGGCGATGACCCGGCACCCGGAGACCTACGACGGTCCCGGCGAGCCGGTCTTCGGCGACGTGCACGACCCGGGCACGCTGGCCGACGCGCTGACGGACGTGGACGTCGCGATCTATCTCGTGCACTCCCTCGACGACGACGACTTCGAGCGCAAGGACGCCGACGCGGCACGAGGCTTCGGGCTCGCCGCGGCCGCCAACGGGGTGCGCCAGCTGGTCTACCTGGGCGGTCTCGGCGCCGAGGACGAGACGCTCTCCCCGCACCTGCGCTCGCGCCGGGAGGTCGAGCAGCTGCTCGGAGAGGGCGGCGTACCGGTCACCGCGCTGCGCGCCGCGATCGTGGTCGGGGCCGGCGGCATCTCCTGGGAGATGACCCGGCGGCTGGTCAAGAACCTGCCCGCGATGGTCGTCCCGCGCTGGGCCGCGACGCTCACCCAGCCGATCGCGATCGACGACGTGGTGCGCTACCTGGCCGGCGTGGTCGACAACGACCGGGCCGTGGGGCGGGTGCTGGAGATCGGCGGCGCCGACCAGCTGACCTACCTGGAGATGCTCCAGCAGGCGGCGCGCGAGATGCACGGGCGCCGGCTGCCGATCCTGCAGGCACCGGTCGGTACGCCGGTGCTCTCGTCGTGGTGGATCACCCTGGTCACCGGCGTGGACACCACGACCGCCGCCAACCTGATCGAGTCGATGGGCAACAAGGTGGTGGTCACCGACCCCGCGATCCGCTCGATCGTGCCCGGGGAGCCGATGACGTACGCCGACGCGGTGCGCCAGGCGCTCGCGGAGGGCTGAGGCTCAGGCCCCGAAGACCAGCGGGAGCACCAGCAGCATCGACAGCGACCAGGTGCAGTGGGTGAGGATCGGCGCGAGGATGCCGCCCGACGCGCGGCGCTCCAGCCCGACGACCACGCCGAGCAGCAGGGCCGCGAAGGACAGCATCACGTTGCCGGTCGCGAGGGTCGCGACGCCGTAGGCCAGCGTCGTCCAGGCGACCGGGTGCCGCGGGATCGCGGCGTACGCAGCGCCGCGGAAGAACAGCTCCTCGGCGACGCCGTTGACCGCGGTGATCACCACGAGCAGCGGCACCGAGCCCTGGTCGGCGAAGTCGAGCACCGAGCTGACCTGGCCCGAGAGCCAGGGCAGCTCGCGCACGACCAGGCCGCCGACCACGAAGAGGGCGGCCAGCCCGACCCCGAGGGCGACCGGGGTCGCCCAGGGCCGGACCAGCTCGCCACGCCGGGCGATGCGGCCCAGGTGCAGGGGCCCGGAGCAGAACGCCCCGAGCGCCCACACGCCGGCGAGCCCGAACGTCGCGGGATAGAACCAGGGACTCCCCGGCTCGATCCGCAGCGACAGTCCGAGCACGACCGCGCCGATCAACACGAACCCGAGCGTCACCAGCTGGCGGCGGCGCAGCGCGGTGGGCGTCTCGCGGTGATCGCGCGGGACGACCTCCCACAGGGAGCGCTGCAACCAGCTGCGCACCGGGCTCATGGGTTTCGAGGTTAGCGGCGACCCGAGGAGAAGCTCGCCGCGCTGTGGCTGCCGCCGGCGGCGCTGGCGCCACCGCTGCTGCCACCGCGGGCGGGTCGGCCCGAGCGGCCGGCGGGCTTGGTGCCGGCGGGCTTGCTGCCCGAGCGGGCGCTGCCCTGGCCACCGGAGCGTCCGCCGCCCTGGCCACCACCGGCACCGCCGCGACGACGGTTGCGACCGCCGCCGTTGCCGGACGGGCCATCACCCGAGGGGCGACGGCCGGGGGCCTGCGCCGGGACCTCGAGCTCGAGGCCGCCGATGACGACCGTGCGGTCACCGGGAGCAAGCGTGTTCAGCATCGGGTGCTTCGGGCCGTCGATCTTGGTGATCGTCGGCTTGATGCCGGCCGCACGGGTCAGGTCGCGCACGTCGCGGACCTGGTCGTCGGTCATCAGCGTGATGACGGTGCCCGCCGCGCCGGCGCGCGCCGTACGGCCCGAGCGGTGCAGGTAGGCCTTGTGCTCGGCCGGCGGGTCGGCGTGGACCACGAGGGCGACGTCGTCGACGTGGATGCCGCGCGCGGCGATGTCGGTCGCGACCAGGGTGCTGGCCTTGCCGGCGTGGAAGGCGTCCATGTTGCGGGTGCGGGCGTTCTGGCTGAGGTTGCCGTGCAGCTCGACCGTGGGCACGCCGGACTTGTTCAGCTGGCGGGTCAGCGCCTTGGCACCGTGCTTGGTGCGGGTGAAGACCACCGTGCGGCCGGGGGCGCTGGCCAGGTCCACCAGGACCGGGACGCGCTGCTCGCGGGCGAGGTGGAGCACGTGGTGGTCCATCGTGGAGACCGGCGACTGGGCCGAGTCGGCCTCGTGGGTCACGGGCTGGTTGAGGAACCGCTTGACCAGCACGTTGATGCCGTTGTCGAGGGTCGCCGAGAACAGCAGGCGCTGGCCCTCGCGGGGCGTCTTGTCCATGATGCGGCGCACGGCCGGCAGGAAGCCGAGGTCGGCCATGTGGTCGGCCTCGTCGAGGATCGTGACCTCGATCGAGCCGAGGTCGCAGTGACCCTGGCTGATCAGGTCCTCGAGGCGGCCCGGGCAGGCCAGCACGATGTCCACGCCGCGGCGCAGGCCGGCGACCTGGGGGTTCTGCCCGACGCCGCCGAAGATGGTCTGGGTGGTGAGACCGGCGGCCGAGGCCAGCGGGTCCAGCGCCTCCTTGATCTGGCCGACCAGCTCGCGGGTCGGGGCCAGGATCAGGGCGCGGGGGCGGCCGGCGGCCGAGCGGCGACCGGCGCTGCGCAGGCGGGTGACCAGCGGCAGCAGGAACGCGTAGGTCTTGCCGGAGCCGGTGCGGCCACGGCCGAGCACGTCGCGCCCGGCCATCGAGTCGGGAAGGGTCGCAGCCTGGATCGGCGAGGGGACCGTGATGCCGCGCTCGGTGAGCAGGGCGACGAGGTCAGAGGGCACGCCGAGGTCGGCGAAGGAAGAGGAAGACAAAAGAGGTATCACTCACTGTGGCGGTGTGTCTCGCCAGAAGAAGGGGCTCGTCCGGCTCCGGTGACGGAGCCACAGGGACGAACAGCAGGCCCGAGGCAAGACAGGACGGGCCGCGTTCGCAGCGTACGGGTGGCGGGCGTGATCTCTCGCATCCCCGCGCCGACGGCTGAGTCACATCCCTGCCGCGAGTCGGCCCGACTGGTTGCGCGAGTCGGCGCTCGTGGTTGCGCGAGTCGGCACCAATGGCGCGCCGGGGCGGCGTGAAACCGTCCCGGCGCACCAATCGTGTCGACAGCGGCTACTTCAGGCCGTCCTTGATGTCCTTGGCGGCGTCCTTGACGTGCTCGCCGGCCTGCTTCACGCCGGCCGACGCCTGGTCGCCCTTGCCCTCGGCCTGGAGGTCGCGGTCGCCGGTGGCCTCACCGGTCTTCTCCTTGCCCTTGCCGCCGAGCTCCTCGGCCTTGTTCTTCGCCTTGTCGGTGAATCCCATCAGGTCCTCCTCGAACGTTGCGGAGACCTCTGGTACCCGTTCAGGCGAAACGGAGCACCCCGTCGTCGATCGGGTCCCGGCGGATCGTGCGCAGGTCGGTGAGGTAGTTCTGCTTGAGCATCCACGGCGCCCGGTCGCCCTGCCGCGGCAGCCGGTCCAGCGCCCGCAGGACGTAGCCGGACTGGAAGTCCATGAACGGGCGCTCGGCGACCTCCGGGTCCCGCACCGGTACGACGCTGCGGGCGCCGCGCTGGTCCAGGTGGTGCAGCAGCCGGACGACGTACTCGCTGACCAGGTCGGCCTTGAGCGTCCACGAGGCGTTGGTGTAGCCGATCGTGTAGGCGAAGTTGGGCACCCCGCTCAGCATCAGCGCCTTGTAGGCCATGGTCTCGGGGAGCGTGACGGGCGCGCCGTCGACGCTGAGCGCGATGCCGCCGAACGGCAGCAGCCGCAGCCCGGTCGCGGTCACCACGAGGTCGGCGGCCAGCTCCTCCCCCGAGGCCAGCCGGATCCCGTGCTCGGTGAAGGTCTCGATCGTGCCGGTCACGACCGAGGCGTCGCCGCGGCGCAGGGCGCGGAACAGGTCGCCGTCCGGCACGAAGCACAGCCTCTGGTCCCACGGGTCGTACGCAGGGCGGAAGTGGGTGTCGACGTCGACCTCGGCGGGCAGCTGCGCGGTGACGCCGGAGCGGATGATCCGCTTGACGACGCCGGGGCGCCGACGGGCGAGCTGGTAGAACGCCATCGCCTGGAGGATGTTCTTCCAGCGCACCACCGGGAAGGCGAGGCGCCGCGGCAGCCGACCCAGCGCCTTGGCGACGGGGTCGCGGCCCGGCCGGGACAGGACGTACGTCGGGGAGCGCTGCAGCATCGTCACGTGCGCGGCGGTGTCGGCCATCGCCGGGACGAGCGTGATCGCGGTGGCCCCGCTGCCGATCACCACCACCCGCCTGCCGTCGTAGGCGAGGTCCTCGGGCCAGTGCTGGGGGTGCACGACCCGGCCCGCGAACCGTTCGATCCCGGGCAGCTCGGGGGTGTGGCCGCGCTCGTAGTCGTAGTAGCCCGAGCAGCAGTGCACGAAGCCGGCGGTCATGGTCACCGGCTCGCCGTCCCGGTCGATCTCCACGCGCCAGTGCGCGCGGGCGGAGTCCCAGTCGGCGCCCACGACCCGGTGGCCGTAGCGCACCAGCCGGTCCACGCCGCGCTCGCGCGCGACGGTGCGCACGTAGTCGAGGATCAGGTCCCCGTCGGCGAGCGCGGTGTCGCCCACCCAGGGCCGCCAGCGGTAGCCGAAGGTGAACATGTCGGAGTCCGAGCGGATGCCGGGGTAGCGGAACAGGTCCCAGGTCCCGCCGCTGACCGCGCGCGCCTCCAGCACGGCCACGCGGCGTCCCGGGTGGTGCTCGCGCAGCTGGGCGGCCGCGCCGAGACCGGACAGGCCCGCACCGATCACCAGGACGTCGACGTGCTCGGGGGCGGGGGCGGGGGCGGGGTCGGCGCTCATGCCCCGCAGCGTAGGGCGCGGGCGGTTGGCCCGCCCCGCCCTCAGGACTCCGGCAGGTAGTGGGTCCAAGGCCGGCCCAGCACGAAGCGACGTCCGGTGATCTCGCGCGGCACGATCTCGACGACGTTGTACTTCAGTGTCCCGACCCAGGGCCGCAGCGCGATGTTGTCGGCGCGGTGCGCCTCGTCCTCCTCGAGCCGCCGGGCCTGGCCGCGCACGATCACGCTGCGCGCGATCTCGTCGTCGTGCTCGTCGATCTCCAGGACGACCTCGCCGTGCATGACCACCCCGAGCAGCTTCTCGCCCTCGGCGGAGCGGAACAGCAAGGTGTCGTGGTCGACCGCGTAGTTGATCGGCACCAGGTGGACCTCGTCGACCAGCCGGAAGGCCAGGCGGGCGAGTTCGTGGGAGCGCAGCAACTGCCAGCACTCTTCGGTGTCCAGGTCGGTGATGATCTCGTCGTCGCCGGGCATCGTGTCTCCTTCTCGTGGTGCCTGCGACCAACCTAGGTCCCGGCACGGACGCCGGACAGGGCCGGAGGTCCCAGGCCCCCGGGCCGACCGGACGGAAAGGCTCAGCGCGCGAACAGCTCGACGAAGCGCGCCAGCAGCCGTGGCGGCTCGGTCACCACCGCCGTACGCGCGTGGGCGATCAGCTCGGCCTCCTCGAGCGGCTCGAAGTAGCCGTGGTCGCGGTAGATCTGGATCCGCTCGACCAGGCCCGCGTCGTCGAGCTCGGGGTGGAACTGGGTGGCGTAGACCCGCGTCCCGAGCCGGAAGGCCTGCACCGGGCAGGTCGAGGACGACGCCAGCAGCACCCCGCCCTCAGGCAGCCGGCTCACCGCCTCCTTGTGCCCGACGAACGCCTGGAACTCCGGCGGCATCGTGGACAGCAGCGGGTCCCTCGTCCCGGCCTCGGTGAGCCGCACCGTCACCGCGCCGATCGGCTCGCCGTACTCCCGGTCGACGTGGCCGCCGCGCAGGCCGCCGAGGGTGCCGATGCCGTAGCAGGCGCCGAGGAACGGCACGTCCGCCGCCACGACCCGCTCGACCAGCTCGCGCAGCTCGATCTCGGCGCGCAGCTGGTCGGGTCCCTTGAGCTGCGGCGGGTCGCTCACCGTGTAGGGCCCGCCGCCCAGCACGATCCCCGACCAGTCCGCGAGGTCGACGTGGCCGACCGCGTCCGCGAGCGGTCCACGGTCCAGCCGCACCCGTCGTACGTCGCGCTCGGCCAGGCCGGTGCAGCGCAGGATCGCGTCGTACTCGGAGTCGGCGGCGTCGTCCTCGGGGCGGGTGCCGAGGAACAGGAACGGCCTCATCTGTCGGCTCCGTCGGTGTCCATCCGCTCCCAGTGCCCCGGCCGGCGGCGGTTCAGGCCTGCACCGCGACGCCGCGCTCGAGGAGCCCGTCGACGTCGGCGATCCCCCACGCGGTGAGCGCCTCGCGGGTCTGCTCGCCGGCGCTGGCGGGCGGGGGCGTGCCGATGCTCGCGCGGGTGCGCGAGAAGCGCGGCGCGGGCTGCGGCTGGACGAAGCCGTCCTTCTCCACGAACACCTCGCGGGCGGCCATGTGGGGGTGGTCGACCGCCTCGCTGATCGGGATGATGCCGGCGACGCAGGCGTCGCTGCCCTCGAAGACCTCGACCCACTCCGCCTGCGTGCGGGCGGCGAACGCCTCGGTGATCAGCCGGCGCAGCTCGTCGCTGCGCTCGAGCTCGAACTGCCCGGGGGCGCGGTCCTTGATGCCGAGCAGGGTCACGAACGCGTCGAAGAACTGCGGCTCCAGCGCCCCGACCGACATGTGGCGCCCGTCGGCGGTCTCGTAGATGTCGTAGAAGGGCATCCCGCCGTCGAGCAGGTTCGACGCCCGCTCCTCGGTGAAGGTCCCCATCGCGAGGAACGCCGCGCCCATCGCGTTGAGGTGGGCGGTGCCGTCGACGATCGCGGCGTCGACGACCTGGCCGCGCCCCGAGAGCCGCGCCTCGAGGAGCGCGGCGAGGATGCCGATCACGAGGTACGTCGAGCCGCCGCCGAAGTCGCCGACCAGGTTGGTCGGGAAGTGCGGGCGGGTCTTGTCCTGGCCGAGGCCGTAGAGGGTGCCGGTGATCGCGATGTAGTTCATGTCGTGCCCGGCGGCCTGGGCGAGCGGGCCGTCCTGGCCCCACCCGGTCATCCGGCCGTAGACCAGGCGCGGGTTGATCGCGTGGCAGTCCTCGGGACCGAGCCCGAGCCGCTCGGTCACGCCGGGGCGCATGCCCTCGACGAGCACGTCGGCGTCGGCGACCAGCTCCAGCACGGTCTTGGTGGCCTCGGGGTCCTTGAGGTTGAGCGCGACGCTGGGACGCCCGCGGTTGAGCAGGTTGCCGGCCCCGCCGGCCAGCGCCTGACCGCCCGGGCGCTCGATGCGGATCACGTCGGCGCCGAGGTCGGCGAGGATCATGCAGGCGTGCGGGCCGGGCCCGATCCCTGCGATCTCCACGACCTTCACCCCGCGCAGCGGTCCGCTGCCCTGCCCCAGTTGGTACGTCATGGCGCCGATCATGACAGAACCACTGTCACAGTGGGAGGGGGTCGGGCGGGCGGGCCCGACTCAGGCCGGCAGGACCCGCCGCAGGAACTCCTGCGTGCGGGGCTCACGGGGGCGCTGGAAGATCTCCTCGGGCGGGCCCTGCTCGAGGATCCGGCCGCCGTCGAGGAAGCAGACGCTGGTGGCGACCTCGCGGGCGAAGGCCATCTCGTGGGTGGCGATCACCATCGTGGTGCCGGCGGCGGCCTCGGCGCGGACGATGCCGAGGACCTCGCCGACCAGCTGGGGGTCCAGGGCCGCGGTGATCTCGTCGAGCAGCAGCAGGCTCGGCCCGGTGCACAGCGCGCGGACCAGGGCGGCGCGCTGCTGCTGGCCGCCGGAGAGCCGGTCGGGGTGCTTGTCGGCCTCGGCCGCGAGCCCGAAGCGGCCCAGCAGGTCGCGGGCCCGCTCCTCGGCCGCGGCCCGGGAGACGCCGTGCACCCGGCGCGGCGCGAGCGTGCAGTTGTCCAGGACGCTGAGGTGCGGGAAGAGGTTGTAGGCCTGGAAGACCATTCCCATGCGCTGGCGCACCTCGCGCGGGTCGACGCGGGGGTCGGAGATCTCGCGGCCCTCGAAGCGGATCACCCCGTCGTCGATGTCCTCGAGCAGGTCGATGCAGCGCAGCAGCGTGGACTTGCCCGAGCCGGAGGAGCCGATCAGGCAGACCACGTCGTGGGGGTTCACGGTCAGCGAGACGCCGTCGAGCACGAGGCGTTCGCCGTAGGTCTTGCGCAGGTCGCGGACCTCCAGCAGCGGGCCGGTCATAGGGCACCCGCCCGTTCCTTCTCGACCCAGCGCCGCTGGAGCCAGTCGGTGAACCGCGCCAGCGGCACCGTGAGCACCACGAAGAACAGCGCGACCACGACGTACGCCGTGTAGTTGAAGTTGTACGCCGTGTAGTCGCGCGCGGCGGCCACCGCGTCGAAGGCCCCCACGAGGGACACCAGGGCAGTGTCCTTCTGCAGCGAGACGAAGTCGTTGAGCAGCGGCGGCACCACCCGGCGCACCGCCTGCGGCACCACCACGAAGCGCAGCGCCTGCCCGCGGCTCAGCCCGAGCGCCGAGGCGCTGTTGAGCTGGGAGGGGTGGATGGAGTCGATGCCCGCGCGGAAGACCTCGGCGACATAGGCGGAGTAGGACAGCACCAGCGCGACGGCCGCCCAGAACATCCCGCTGTCGGTCAGCCCCTCCAGCTGCAGCGCCGGGACGCCGAACCCGAACAGCAGGATCAACAGCACCGTGGGGACGCCGCGCAGCACGTCGGTCCACAGCACCGCGACGATGCGCAGCGGCATGAGCAGTGCGGAGCGCGAGACCCGGATCAGCGCGAGCGCCAGGCCGAGCAGCAGGATGAACGGCTCGGCGGCGAGGAAGATCAGCACGTTCTTCCAGAACACCGCCCAGATCTCGGGCAGCACGTCCCGGGCGTGCCCGAGATCGAAGAACGTCTCACGGACCCGGTCCCAGCCGGGGGTGCTGGTGATCGCGACGGCGAGGAGCGCGAAGACGACGACCGTCGCGGCCGTCGCCACCAGCACCGAGGACCGGCGGCGGGCGCGACGCACCCGGCGCCGCTCGAGCTCGCGCTCGCTCGGCGCCCAGGTGTCAGTCATGGGGCACAGTCAACACGGGTGCGGCGGCGCCGGAGGACCCGTCTCGATCAGGACAGCTCGGGCACGCCCACGACGTCGGAGAGCCACTCGGTCTCGATCTGCTCGAGCGTGCCGTCCTCGCGCATCTCGGCGAGCGCGGCGTCGACGCACGGGACCAGGTCGCTGCCCTTCTCGAAGAGCATGCCGAACTCCTCCTGGTCACCGGTGTCGGGCTGGAACTGCCCGATGATCTCGGAGCCCTCGATCTCGACGTTGGAGATGTAGAACGCGGTCGGCAGGTCGGCCAGGATCGCGTCGACCTGGCCGTTGAGCAGCGCCTGCTTGGCGGCGTTGGTGTCCTCGAAGACCAGCGGCTCGGCGCCGGGCTCGATGACGTCGCGGATGGCGGTGAGCGAGGTGGTGCCGGTCTGGGCGCCGAGCTTGAGGCCCTGGAGGTCGGAGATGCTGGTCGCCTTCGCGCCGTCGGTGCCCTCGAGCGCGATCACGGCCTGCGCCGCGGAGTAGTAGCCGTCGGAGAAGTCCACGACCTCGGCGCGCGCGGGGGTGATCGAGATCTGGTTGATGTCGAAGTCGAAGCCCTTCCGCCCCGGCGCGTAGGAGGCGTTGAACCGCACCCGCACCCACTCGACCTGGTCGGCGTCGAAGCCGAGGCGCTCGGCGACCTCGTAGGCCACCGCGGACTCGAAGCCCTCACCGTTGGTCGCGTCGTTGTCGACGAACCACGGCTCGTACGCCGGGGAGTCGGTGCCGATGGTGAGCTTGCCGTCCTCGATGAACGTCGCGCCCTCGGCGCACTCGGCGGGGTCGGCCGCCGCGGCGCCCGGCGAGGAGGTCCCCGCCGGGTCGCTCGCACCGTCGTCCTCGGGGGCGCAGGCACCGAGGAGGGCGAGGCTGAGGACGGCGGGGACGGCCAGGGAGCTACGACGCAGACGCATGGGTCGAATCGTAGGCCGCGGCACGGTCGCGACCCGCCGCGACCGTGCACGAGTGAGCCAGGTCACCGACGAACCGCGTGGCGGGGGATTGCACCTTGTTGCATAGGTGGGTCAGGGTGGCGTCATGGCCCTGGACCACGCGCTGCTCGTCGCGCTGAGCGAGCAGCCCGCCTCCGGCGCGGACCTGACCCGGCGCTTCGAGCGCTCGCTGGGGTTCTTCTGGAGCGCCACGCACCAGCAGATCTACCGGACCCTGGCCCGGATGGAGGCTCAGGACTGGCTCACCGCCACCGAGGTGACCCACACCGACCGGCCCACCACCAAGGTGTACGCCGTGTCGCCGGCCGGCCGCGCGGCGCTGGCCGCCTGGCTGGGCGAGCCGTCGGTCACCGAGCCCTCGCGCAGCGACCTGGCCGTGAAGATGCGTGGCGCCTCCTTCGGCGACCGCGACGCCGTGCTGGCCGTGGTGCGCGACGCCCTCGCCGACCACCTCGCACGTCTGGAGCACTACCGCTTCCTCGAGGCGCGCGACCACCCCGACCCGTCCGCCCTCACCGGCCTCGAGCTCGACCAGCACCTCGTCCTGCGCGGCGGGATCCGGCTGGAGGAGTTCTGGGTGGCGTGGCTGACCGACTACCTGGAGGCCCACCGATGAGCCACTACCCGCACCTGCTCGCGCCGCTCACGCTCGGCCCGCTCACCCTGCGCAACCGGGTGGTGATGGGCTCGATGCACACCGGGCTGGAGGACCGGGTCCGCGACCTGCCCGCGCTGGCGGCGTACCTCTCCGAGCGCGCCCGCGGCGGCGCTGGGCTGATCGTCACCGGCGGCTACGCCCCCGACAAGCGCGGCTGGCTCAAGCCGCTGGCCTCCGAGCTGACCACCCGGCTCCAGGCGATGCGGCACCGCGAGGTCACCGGCGCGGTCCACGACGCCGGCGGCGCGATCGCGCTCCAGGTGCTGCACGCGGGGCGCTACGGCTACCACCCGTTCAGCGTCTCGGCCTCGACGCGGCGCTCGCCGATCACGCCGTTCCGCCCCCGCGCGCTCTCCACCCGGGGCGTGGACCGCACCGCCACGGCGTTCGCGCGCACCGCCGCGCTCGCGGTCAAGGCGGGGTACGACGCGGTCGAGATCATGGGCTCCGAGGGCTACCTGATCAACCAGTTCCTCGCCCCACGCACCAACGACCGCACCGACGCGTGGGGCGGCACCGCGGCCAAGCGGATGCGCTTCCCGGTCGAGGTCGTCCGGCGCACCCGCGAGCTGGTCGGCGCCGACCTGCCGATCGTCTACCGGATCTCGCTGCTCGACCTCGTCGAGGACGGGCAGACCTGGGAGGAGGTCGTCGAGCTCGCGCACCTGCTCGAGGAGGCCGGCGTGACGGTCCTCAACACCGGCATCGGCTGGCACGAGGCGCGCGTGCCGACGATCATCACCCAGGTCCCGCGGGGCGCCTGGCGCTCCCACACCGCCCGGCTGCGCGCCGAGGTCGGGGTCCCGGTGTGCGCCTCGAACCGGATCAACACCCCCGAGCTCGCCGAGGAGATCCTGGCCGCCGGGGAGGCCGACCTGGTCTCGATGGCCCGCCCGCTGCTGGCCGACCCGGAGTTCGTGGCCAAGGCCGCCGCCGGTCGCGCCGACGAGATCAACACCTGCATCGCCTGCAACCAGGCCTGCCTGGACCACGTCTTCGCGAACCGCCGGGCCTCCTGCCTGGTCAACCCGCGGGCCGCGCGGGAGACGACGCTGGTCCTCGCCCCGACCCGGCGCCGTGCCCGGGTGGCGGTCGTCGGCGCCGGCCCGGCCGGGCTCGCCGCCGCGGTGTCCGCCGCCGAGCGCGGCCTGGCGGTCACCCTCTTCGAGCGCTCCACGCAGCTCGGCGGGCAGTTCCGCCTCGCGATGGCGGTACCCGGCAAGGAGGAGTTCGCCGAGACGCTGCGCTACTTCACCCGGCGCCTGGAGGTGCTCGGCGTCGAGGTGCGCCTCGGCGTCGCCGCGACCCTGGCCGACCTCACCGCCCGCGACCACACCGGCGCCCCGGCGTACGACGAGGTGGTGGTGGCGACCGGCGTCGAGCCGCGGGTCCCGGAGCTCGAGGGCGTCGAGCACCCGAGCGTCGTGACGTACGCCGACGTGCTGTCCGGGCGCGTGGTGCCCGGCCGGCGGGTGGCGGTCGTCGGGGCCGGCGGGATCGGCGTCGACGTCAGCCACTGGCTCACCCACGACCCCCGCGAGACCGAGGACGACTGGCGCGCGCACTGGGGTGTCGGCGACCCCTCGCTGCACCGCGGCGGGCTGACCGAGCCCAAGCCGCGCACCCCGATGCGCGAGGTCACCCTCCTCCAGCGCAAGACCACGCCCATCGGCGCGGGGCTGGGCAAGACCTCGGGCTGGGCGCACCGCGCGGTGCTCAAGCAGTCCGGCGTCGAGCGGGTCACCGGGGTCAGCTACGACCGCGTCGACGACGAGGGGCTGCACTACACCCGCGACGGCGAGGCACACGTGCTCGCCGTCGACCACGTCGTGCTCTGCACCGGCCAGGAGTCGGTGCGCGGGCTGCACGACGAGCTGGTGGCCGCGGGCGTCACCGTCCACCTGATCGGCGGCGCCGACGTCGCCGCCGAGCTGGACGCCAAGCGGGCGATCGAGCAGGGCACGCGGGTGGCGGCGGGGCTGTAGCCCCCACCCCATGTAACGCGGGGTTATCGTCGCTGCACCCCTCGCACAAGGCGTGTGAAGCGACGATAACCCCGCGTTACAGCTCGTCGGGGTCAGCCCAGCAACCCCGCCGCGACGGCGTCCATGCCCACGGCGCGGGAGCCCTTGACCAGCACGGTGTCGCCGGGGCCGACGTGTGCGCGCAGCCAGGCGAGGGCGGCGTCGCGGTCGGCCACCGGCTCCCCGCCCGTGGGCCAGGCCGCCTCGCCGACCGCCAGGAGCACGTCGACGCCGGCGTCGCGCGCGACCGCACCGACGGCGGCGTGCGCGGCGGCGGACGCGGCGCCCAGCTCGCGCATCTCCCCCAGCACCGCCACCGTGCGACCCGGACGGCCGCGGCCCAGGTCCACCAGCGTGGCCAGCGCGGCGCGCACCGACTCGGGGTTCGCGTTGTAGGAGTCGTCGAGGACCAGCAGGCCGTCGGCGCGCTCACCCAGCGTGCTGCGCGAGGCCGCCGCGGGGCGCGCGGCCGAGAGCGCGGTAGCCACCTCGTCGAGGGGGTGCCCCGCGGCCAGCGCCATCGCCGCGGCAGCCGCCGCGTTGGCGACCTGGTGCCGTCCGCTCAGCGCGAGCCGCACCGGCGCCTGCCGCCCCTCGTGGGTGAGCACGAACGACGGCCGGCCCCGCCCGTCCAGCGCGATCGAGCGCCAGGAGACGTCCCCGGCCGTCCCGAAGGTGAGCACCCGGGCCGTGGTCCGCCCCGCCATCGCGGCCACCGCCGGGTCGTCGGCGTTCAGCACCGCGACGCCGCTCGGCGCCAGCGCCTCGACGAGCTCCCCCTTCGCCGCCGCCACCAGGGCGGGCGACCCGAACTCCCCCACGTGCGCCGACCCGACGGCCAGCACCCCCGCGACCTGCGGCGGCGCCACCTCGCACAGCCAGGCCAGGTGGCCGAGCCCGCGCGCACCCATCTCCAGCACCAGCTCCCGGGTGCCCGGCACCACCCGCAGGCAGGTGAGCGGCACCCCGAGCTCGTTGTTGAGGTTGCCCGCGGTGGCCACGCAGCTCCCGGAGCCCGCGCCGAGCACCGCCGCCAGCAGGTCCTTGGTGGTGGTCTTGCCGTGCGAGCCGGTGATCGCGAACGTCGTCGGCGCGACCCGGTCCACCACGTGCCGCGCCAGCCGGGCCAGCGCCACCTGCGGATCCCGGACCACCACCGTCGGCGCGGCGGTCGGCCGGCTGCCCAGCACGGCGTGCGCCCCGGCGGCGTACGCGTGCCCGTCGGCGTGCTCCCCGGCGATCGCCACGAACAGTCCGCCGGGCTCGGGACGGCGGGAGTCGAGGTAGGCGGCGCCGTCCACCACGGTGGCGGGGTCGCCGTGCACGGTGCCGCCGACGACGGCGGCGAGGTCGGCCAGGGAGATCGCGATCATGGCTCCAGCCTCGGGCGCGCGGGCCCCCGCGCGCCTCGTCCTGGCGGCCAGGATGCCGGTACCTGCGGCCATCTCCCCGGCACCTGCGGTGGAGGCGCCGCCGGGGGCCCCGCGCCGAGGGTGGAGCCATGACGATCCTGCTCTCCGACCCCCGGGTCGCCGCCGTGCCGGTGCACGAGTGCGGCGAGCCGCTGGTCGCCCTCGACGCGTCCTTCGGGCCGGCGCGGGCCCTGGTCCGCTCCGGGCTGGCCGACCGGCTCGCCGCCGCCCGCGACGCGCTCCCGCCCGGCATCGGGCTGCGGGTGCTCGAGGGGCACCGCCGCGTCGCCGACCAGCGCCGCATCATCGAGTGGTACGCCGGGGAGGTCCGCGCGGCCCACCCCGACGCGGACGCCCCCGAGGTGGAGCGGCTGACCAGCCGGTTCGTGAGCCCGGTGGCGGTCGCGCCGCACGTCGCGGGCGCGGCGGTCGACCTGACCCTCGTGGACGCCTGCGGCGACGAGCTCGACCTGGGCACGCCGGTCGATGCGACCCCCGAGCAGTCCGACGGGCGCTGCTGGACCGCGGCGGCCGGGATCGGCGCGGACGCCCGCGCCCACCGGGACCTGATGGCCCGGGTGCTCGGCGGCGCCGGGCTGGTGAACTACCCCACCGAGTGGTGGCACTGGAGCCACGGCGACCGCTACTGGGCGCTGCGCACGGGCGCGCCCGCCGCGACGTACGGGCCCCTCGAGCGGGCGCGCACCACCGGCGCCGGGGCAGCGGCGTGAGCGCGGTGCCGCTGGCGCGCACCACCTCGCGGACCACCGCGCCGCGGCTGCTCATCGACCCCGAGGCGATCGCCGCCAACACCCGCGTGCTCGCCGGGCGGGTGGCACGAGGCACCCCGGGCGGCACCGCCCTGATGGCGGTCGTGAAGGCCGACGGATTCGGCATGGGCGCCACGACCGTGGCCCGCGCCGCGCTCGCCCACGGCGCCACCGCCCTCGGCGTCACCACCGTCGCCGAGGGCCTGGCGCTGCGTGCGGCGGGCCTCGACGCCCCGGTGCTCAGCTGGCTCAACGGCGTCGACGCCGACTTCGCCGGCGCGATCGGGGCCGGC
This sequence comes from Nocardioides ochotonae, assembly GCF_011420305.2. Taxonomy (NCBI): domain Bacteria; kingdom Bacillati; phylum Actinomycetota; class Actinomycetes; order Propionibacteriales; family Nocardioidaceae; genus Nocardioides; species Nocardioides ochotonae. Next base: position 4,164,372 of record NZ_CP061769.1, read on the forward strand.
CTCGACCTCGCCGTACCCTCCACCGCCCACCTCGCCGCGATCGCCCGCGCCGCGACCCCGGGCCGCCCCGCCCGCGTGCACCTGCACCTCGACACCGGGCTGGCCCGTGACGGCGCCGAGCCGTCCGGCTGGGCCACGCTGTGCCGCGCCGCGCGCGCCGCCGAGCGCGCCGGGCAGGTGCACGTGGTCGGCCTGATGGGTCACCTCGCCCGCGCCGACGAGCCGGGCCATCCGGCCAACGCCGCCGGGCGCACCCGGTTCGCCTGGGGCCTGCAGGTGGCCCGCGCGTGCGGGCTGCGGCCCGCGCTGCGCCACCTCGCCGCGACCGCGGCCGCCCTGACCGACCCGCAGAGCCATCACACCCTGGTCCGGGTCGGCGCCGGCCTGGTCGGCATCGACCCCAGCGGCACCACCGCACTGCGCCCCGCGGTCACCCTGAGCGCCCCGGTCGTGCAGGTGCGCCGGGTCCGCGCCGGCACCGCGGTCGGCTACGGCCACACCTGGACCACGCCCCGCGCGACCACCCTCGCGCTGCTGCCGGTCGGGTACGCCGACGGGCTGCCGCGCACCGCCTCCGGCCGCGCCTCTGTGCTGCTGCGCGGGCAGCGGCGCGCGATCGTCGGCCGGGTCTCGATGGACCAGGTGGTCCTCGACCTCGGCGACGACGCCGTCGAGCTTGGCGACACCTCCACCGTGCTCGGCCCCGGCGACGCCGGGGAACCCACCCCGGCCGAGTGGGCCGCCTGGTCGGGGACCCTCCCCCACGAGGTGCTCACCGGCTTCGGGCCGCGACTCGACCGGGTCGTGGCCACCACCGTCCTCAGGAGCGTTCGATGAGCACCGCAGCCCGCACCCCCGTCCTGACCCGCACGCCGATCGGCCGGGTGGCCGTGATCGGCGGCGGCACCAGCTGCGAGCACGACGTCTCCCTCGCCTCCGCGGCCGGGGTCGCCGACGCGCTCGCCGCGGGCGGTCACGACGTCGTCCGCCTCACCATCGACCCCGAGGGCGTGTGGCGCGACGCCGGCGAGCGGCCGCTCGGGCTGGCCGGCGCCGTGCACGTGCTGCGCTCCTGCGCGGTCGCCGTACCGGTGGTCCACGGCCCCGGCGGCGAGGACGGCACCCTGGCCGCGCTCCTCGACCTGGCCGGCGTCCCCTACGTCGGGTCCGGCGTCGGCGCGGGCGCGCTCGCGATGGACAAGTGGGCCACCAAGCTGGTCGCCGAGGCGCTCGGCCTCGCGACCGCGCCCGGCGTCCTGCTGACCCGCGCCAGCGCGCCGGCGTACGCCGTGGACCACCCGGTGGTCGTCAAGCCGGTCGCGGCCGGCTCCAGCCACGGCGTGTCCCTGGTCCGCGAGCAGGCCGAGCTGGCGGCAGCGCTGGACGCGGCGTTCGCCCTCGACGACCGGGTGCTCGTCGAGGACGTCGCGGTCGGGCGCGAGGTCGACGTCGCGGTGCTCGCCACCGGTGGCGAGCTGCTGGTCTCCCCGGCGCTGGAGATCCGGGTGGACGGGCTCTTCGACTTCGAGGCGAAGTACGGCGGCGGCGCGGACTTCGTCGTGCCCGCCCCGCTGAGCGCCACCGAGCAGAAGGCCCTGGAGTCCGCCGCGCTCGCGATGTTCACCGCCCTCGGCTGCCGCGGGGTCGCCCGCATCGACTTCTTCCTCACCGAGGCCGGGCCGGTGCTCAACGAGGTCAACACGATGCCCGGCTTCACCGAGCACTCCCAGGTGCCGCAGATGTTCGCCGCGGCCGGGATCGACTACGTCGCGCTGGTCGACCGGCTGGTGCGCGACGCCGCGGCGCGGCCGGCGCCCGCCGCAGCCGTGGCATGAGGATCGACGGCCTCGACCTGCTGCGCGGCGTCGCCGTGGCCCTGGTGGTGCTGCGCCACGCGCTGCCGGAGGTGTTCCCGGGCGCCGGGGTGGTCGGGGTGGTGATGTTCTTCGCGCTCTCGGGCCACCTGATCACCGGGCTCCTGCTGGAGGAGTCCGCGCGCACCGGCCGGGTCGCGCTGGGCCGGTTCTACCGGCGCCGGGCCCGGCGGCTGGTCCCCGCGCTCGCCGTGGTGGTCGCGGTGTGGCTGCTGGTCACGCTGACCCTCGACCCGGTCGGGGAGCGCGACGACGTGGGCCGCACCCTGCTGGTCGCGCTGACCTGGACCGGCAACCTGCCCGGGCTGGTGCCCGGCGGCGCGACCTTCCACCTGTGGACGCTCGCGACCGAGGAGCAGTTCTACCTGCTCTGGCCGGCGCTGCTGTCGCTGGCGGTGGCACGCGGGCGGGTGCGGCTGCTGCTCGTCGGCGCGGCGGCGGCCTGCCTGGTGGCCTGCGTCGCGACCACGGTGTGGCTCGCCGAGGCGCCGGACCTGGCCTACCCGCTGCCCACCTCGTGGGCGCTGTGCTTCGTGATCGGGGCCGCCAGCCGGGTGCTGCTCGAGCACCGGCCGCAGGGGGTCGCCGTACCGCCGCTGCTCATCGGGATCGCCGTGGCCGCGCTCGGGGTGCTGACCGTGGTTCCATTGCGCGGTCACGCGCTCACCTACCTGGCAGGAGGTCCGGCCATCGCTGCGCTCACCGCGGTGCTGCTGCTCGCCTGGCGAAGCTGGCGGACGGTCACCGGCCCGCTGCGGGCGCTGGTCTGGCTGGGCACCGTCTCCTACGGCGCCTACCTGTGGAGCTACCCGCTCACGCTGTGGCTGCGCCCGCACCTCGAGCTCGGCGGCGTGGTCGCGGCCGTCCTGACCGTGGCCGCTGCCGCGCTGAGCTGGTACGCCGTGGAGCGGCCGCTGCAGCGCCGCCGTCCGGCGCCCGTGGCGGTGCCTGCGTGAGCAGCACGCCCGCTCCCGCTCGACCGCACCCGCTCGACGACTGGCGGCGCTGGGCGCCGGACCTCGCCGTCGGCGCGCTCGCGGTGCTCGTCGGCATGCTCGAGGTGCTCGGCACCGAGCTCTACCCCGACGAGAGCCGTGGCGGGCTCACCGTCTTCGTGCTCGGCTTCGCGCTCGCCGCCGGGCTGAGCCGGCACGCGCCGGCGATCGCGCTGGTGCTGGTCTGGGTCCTCGGCGCCGCCCAGGTGATGACCGAGACCCGGCTGCTGCTGGTCGAGCTCAGCGTGGCGCTGGTCGCGTTCGGCTGCGCCCGCTGGGGCCGCCCGGCGACGGTGTGGGCGAGCGCGCTGAGCATCCCCGCGGGCGGGCTGGTGGTCGTGCTCGCGGCGGCGTGGTTCGCCGACTCCGGGGCGATCCACGCCGTGCTGCGCGCCTACCGGGACCCGCTGGAGCTGGCCTACTCGCTCGGCGCCACCTGGCAGGTGGCGATCGGGCTGCTGGCCCTCGCGATCCTGGCCGTGCCGTGGCTCGCCGGGCTGGCGCTGCGCTTCCTGGCCCGGGCCCGGGACTCGCGGGCCTCCCAGGTCGTCGCCGAGGACGAGGCGGCCATGGCGGTGCGCGAGCGCGAGCAGGCCGAGGAGATCGCCCGGCTGCGCGAGGAGCAGACCCGACTGGCCCGCGACGTCCACGACGTCGTCGGCCACTCCCTCGCGGTGATCCTGGCGCAGGCCGAGTCGGCGCAGTACCTCCCCGACGCCGACACCACCGCGCTGAAGAAGACGATGTCCACGATCGCCACCTCGGCCCGCAGCTCGCTGCAGGACGTGCGCCAGGTGCTGACCAGCACCCAGGCCCCGGTCGCCGCCCCCGGCGGGCTCGACGAGCTGGTCGAGGGGGTGCGGGCGGCCGGTCACGACGTGCGCGCCAGCGAGGTCGGGACCCCGCGCCCGATGCCGCCGGAGCTGGAGACGGTCGCCTTCCGGGTGCTGCAGGAGATGCTCACCAACGCGATCCGGCACGGGCGCCGCGACACCCCGGTGCTGGTCGAGCGGCACTGGGACGGCGAGCTGCGTCTGGAGGTCCGCAACAGCATCGCGGTGGCCGCCGGCGTGCCCGACGACGACCTCACCCGGCTGATCGGCGCGGTCGACCCCGACCCCGACCCCGTCCCGCCCGCGGCCCCCGGCGCCGGCCACGGCCTGGAGGGCATGCGCCGCCGGCTCGAGGCGGTCGGCGGGCGCCTCGACGTACGCCGCCGCGAGGAGGCCGACGGGCCGACCTTCACCGCGACCGCGTGGGTCCCGACGCGGGGGCTGAGCCGGTGAGCGCACCGATCCGCGTGCTGCTCGTCGACGACCAGGAGCTGTTCCGCGCCGGGGTGTCTGTCATCGTCGACGCCCAGGAGGGCATGGAGGTGGTCGGGCAGGCCGCCGACGGCGTCGAGGCGGTGCGGCTGGTCGAGCAGCTGACGCCGGACGTGGTGCTGATGGACATCCGGATGCCGGAGATGGACGGCGTCGAGGCGACCCGGCAGATCTTCGCCCCCGAGCGGGTGGCCCGGCGTTCGCGCCCGGTGCGGGTGGTGGTGCTGACGACGTTCAACCTCGACGACCGCGCGGCCACCGCGATCCGGCACGGCGCGAGCGGGTTCCTGCTCAAGGACACCACCCCGCGTCAGCTCGGCGACGCGATCCGCACCGTGCACGCCGGCAACGCCGTGCTCGCCCCGACCGACCTGTCGACGCTGCTGGACGGGCAGTTCCGCAGCGCGACGCCCCCGCCCCCGGCGTACCTCGGGCTGACCGACAAGGAGCGCGAGGTGTTCACCGCGGTGGCGCGGGGGCTGTCGAACACCGAGATCGCCGGCCACGTCTTCGCCAGCGAGTCGACGGTGAAGACCCATGTGGGCGCGATCCTGCGCAAGCTCGCGCTGCGCGACCGGGTGCAGATCGTGGTCTTCGCGCACCGCCACGGGCTGGTCTAGGACCGGCTGGCGGGCTCACCCTCGTCGACCCGCTCCAGGAAGGCCAGGAGCCGCTCGAGCATCAGCGAGGTCGCGGCCTCGTCGTGCGAGGCGAGGCTGGGGTCGGTGAAGAGGTGATGCTCGCCCGGGTAGACGAACACCTCGGCGAGGTCCGGGTTGGCCGCGACCAGCTCGCGGGCGGCGGCCAGGTCCCCGTCGCCGGCGAAGAACGGGTCGTCGGCCATCCCGTGCACCTGCACCGGTACGCCGGCGGGCCAGGGACCGAGCTCCTCGGCCGGCAGGCAGGCCTCCAGCAGCAGCGCGCCGCGGACCCCGGGCCGGCCCTGGGCGAGCGCCTGGGCGGCCATCACGCCGAGCGACACACCGGCGACCACCAGGTCGTCGGGCAGCCCCTCCGCGCTGGCGCGACCCCGCTCGAGCAGGACGTCGAAGCCCAGCGACCGGGCATGGTCGATGCCGGCGTCGAGGTCGTCGAAGACCCGCCCGTCGTAGAGATCGGGCAGGTGGACGGTGTGACCCGCAGCGCCGAGGCGGTCGGCGAGGGAGCGCATCCCGGAGGTGCGCCCGCAGGCGTGGTGGAGCAGGAGTACGTCGGCCATTTTCGGACGATGACACCTCGCGCCGCCGACCGCAAGGGTCTGGCGGCCGGGGGCCGGGGGGCCGTGCTGCGGCGGTGGCGGGGTGGCAGGTCGCGCGGTGGCCGTGGGTGCGCGCCACTGCGCAATCGCTGGGAAAAGCACCGCCCCAGCGCCAGAACAGGTACCAATCCCAGCAACTGCGCAGCTATGTGCGCCCCCCAGGGCCCCGCCGGACCCGACCGGCTCAGCCCACCGACCGGCTCAGCCCACCGACCGGCTCTGGGCGGCGATCATCGCGGCGTACCAGTCGAAGGACGCCTTGGGGGTGCGCTGCTGGGTCTCGTGGTCGACGTCGACCAGGCCGTAGCGCAACGAGTAGCCCTGGCCCCACTCGAAGCCGTCGAGCAGCGACCAGGTGTAGAAGCCGCGCACGTCCACCCCGCGCTGGACCGCGTCGGCCACGGCGCGCAGGTGGGAGTCGAGGTAGTCGATGCGCTCCGCGTCGTCGATGACGCCGTCGGGGCCGGGGCGCACGTCGTAGGCGCAGCCGGCCTCGGTGATCACGATCGGCGGGAGCGCGGCGCGGTAGCGGGCGCGCGCGGTGATCAGCCACTCTCGCAGCGCGGAGGGGACGACGGTCCAGCCGCTGTCGGTGGTGGGGTAGCCCAGCAGCGGGCGCAGCTCGAAGGGCAGCGTCGCGTCCTCGTCGGCGGCCGCGACCTTCATCGGGCTGTAGTAGTTCACGCCGTAGAAGTCGAGCGGCTGGCGGATCATCGCCAGGTCGCCCTCGACGATCTCCGGCTCGAGCAGCGGCAGCAGGTCCTCGGGGTAGCGGCCCAGGAGCATCGGCTCGAGGAACAGGCCGTTCCAGAACGCGTCGAAGAGCTTGCCCGCGCCGACGTCGGCCGGGTCGTCGGTGGCCGGCCACATGGGCGCGTGGTTGTTGGCGCACCCGATGCTCGCGGCGCCGGCGTCGCGCAGGGCCACCGCCGCCCGCCCGTGACCGAGCAGCATGTGGTGTGCCGCGGCCACGGAGTCGAAGAGCAGCTCGCGGCCGGGTGCGGCGGTCCCGATCCCGTAGCCGGTGTACGCCGCGACGTTGGGCTCGTTGACCGGCACCCAGTGGGCGACCCGGTCGGCGTAGCGGTCCGCGACGATCGCGGCGTAGTCGGCGAACCGGTCGGCGGTGACCCGGTTGAGCCAGCCGCCGTCGTCCTCGAGCGCCTGCGGGAGGTCCCACTGGTAGAGCGTGACCATCGGGTCCGCACCGGCCGCCAGGATGCCGTCGATGACCCGGTCGTAGTGGTCGAGCGCGCGCTGGTCGGGCGCGCCCGCACCGGTCGGCTGGATGCGCGGCCAGGCCAGCGACATCCGGTAGCCCTGAACGCCCAGGCGGCCCACCAGCCCGAGGTCCTCTGGCCAGCGGTGGTAGTGGTCGCAGGCGACATCGCCGGTGTCGCCGCCCAGGGTCCGCCCGGGGGTGTGGCTGAAGGTGTCCCAGATGCTGGGGCCGCGCCCGTCCTCGTCGACGGCGCCCTCGATCTGGTAGGCCGACGTGCTGACCCCGAACTCGAAGCCAGGCGGCAGCACGGGGAACGAGCGCTCGGGGGGCACGGCACAATCATGGCTGTGACCACTGAGATCCGCCGCAGTTCGGCCCGATTCACCGAGCGGTACCGAGGTCGGGTGACCCATCATTCCTTCTCCTTCGGGGAGCACTACGACCCTGAGCGGTTGCGGCTGGGCCCGATGGTCTGCCACGACGACCACCTGCTGGCCCGCGGACAGGGCTTCGAGACCCATCGCCACTCCGGGCTCGAGATCGTCACCTGGGTGGTGTCCGGCGCGCTCGAGCACACCGGCCCCGTCGGACCCGATGGTGCCACCGGCACGGTCGTCCTGGAGCCCGGGTCGGTCGCGGTCCTGCACACCGGGTCCGGGGTCGAGCACGCCGAGATCGCCGTCGCCGCGCAGACCCGCTTCGTGCAGGTGTGGCTGACCGCGCCCGAGGACGCCCCCGAGCAGCCGTCGTACGACGTGCGGCCGGTCGACCTCGACGCGGCCGCCGGCGCCCTGGTCGAGGTCGCGGAGGTCGCCGGTGCGACGTTCTCGGCCGCCCGGCTGGACACCGGCGACAAGCTGCTCATCCCCGGCGGTCCGCTCACCCACGTGTACGTCGCCACCGGCGCGCTGCTGCGCTCCTCCCTGGCCCAGCCGCTCGCGGCCGGGGACGCCTTCGTCTTCACCGACGAGTCCGCCCACCAGGTCACCGCCGCGGTGCCCACCGACCTCCTCGTCTGGACCCTGCCGACCGCGGTCGCTGCTGCCGAATAGCGGCGATTTCCGGCCACCGATGACTATTGCCGTCGACGCCGGTCGGTGCTCGGGGACACACTGGTGGACGAAGGGATCACCCATGACCGAGTGGACGGCGACGCAGGTGACCGAACGGCAGACGACCGAGCTGGACGACTTCCAGGCTCTCACCGAGCGCTACCAGCGCGAGCTGCTGGCGCACTGCTACCGGATGAGCGGCTCGGTCCACGAGGCCGAGGACCTGGTCCAGGAGACCTTCCTGCGCGCCTGGAAGGCGTCCGCGGACTTCCAGGGACGCTCCTCGGTGCGCACCTGGCTCTACCGCATCGCCACCAACGTCTGCCTCACCAACCTCGAGGGCCGGCCGCGGCGCCCCCTGCCGGCCGCCCTCGGCACCGCCGACCAGATGGGCGGCGACGCCCTCGAGCAGGACCACGACGTCGCCTGGTTGCAGCCCGTCCCGGACGCCGCGGTCCTGGTCACCGAGCGCGACTCCATCCGGCTCGCCTTCGTCGCCGCGCTCCAGCACCTCCCCGCACGTCAGCGGGCCGTACTGATCCTGCGCGACGTGCTGCGCTGGTCGGCGGCCGAGGTGGCCGACGCCCTCGACACCACCACGGCGGCGGTGAACTCCGCCCTCCAGCGCGCGCACGCACAGGTCAAGAGCCGGGGCCTGACCGAGGACTCGGTCCACGAGGACCTCACCCCCGCCCAGCACCAGCTGCTGGACCGCTACGTCGACGCGTTCTGGCGCAAGGACATCGACACCATCGTCACCCTGCTGACCAGCGAGGCCGTCTGGGAGATGCCGCCGTTCCTCAACTGGTACGTCGGCCCGGAGAGCATCGGCTCGCTGATCGCCCGCAACTGCCCCGGTGGCCTCAACGACATGCCGATGCTGCGCACCTCCGCCAACGGCCAGCCGGCCTTCGGGCTCTACATGCGCACCGGCGAGCTCGGCTTCGTGCCGTTCCAGCTCCAGGTCCTCGAGCTCGAGGACGACCGGGTGCGCCACGTGCGGGCGTTCTTCGACGTCTCGCTGTTCGCCAAGTTCGGTCTTCCCGACCGGCTGCCCGCCGACTATCGCCCCCGGGACCACCCGCTCGGCGTGGTCGTGCGGTGAGGACCGGGCTCGACGCGGGCGTCGAGCTGCTGGAGCGATCGCTCGCCTACGCCTGCGGCGTGCTCGCCGAGGTCTCCGAGGCCGACCTGTCCCGCCGGACGCCGTGCGCGGGCTGGGACCTGGACCGGCTGCTCGCCCATCTCGAGGACGGTCTCGACGCCTTCGAGGAGGCCGCCTCCGGATCCGTGGCCACCCAGCCGGTCGCCGGGTCCTCGCAGCGGGTCGACGACCTGCGCCGCAAGGCCACCGCCGTGCTCGGCGCGTGGGTCTGCACCCCCGCCGCGCTGCCGACGCGGGTCCGGCTGGGGGACGCCGAGCTCGACACCGCGCTGCTGCTCAAGACCGCGGCGCTCGAGGTCGCGGTGCACACCCACGACGTGGCGGTCACCCTGGCCGCATCACGTGGCTCAGCGACTGGTGCAGGGACTGATTCAGGGACCGGTTGGCCGGTCGGCTCCACCAGTTCCCCCCGGGTGCGGGCACTGCCCGAGGACCTCGCCCGCGGGCTGCTCGCCGTCGCCCACGAGGTGGTCCATCCCGACGACCGGCCCGCCCGGTTCGCCGCCCCGCGCGACGTCCCGGACGACCCGACGTACGCCGAGCGGCTGCTCGGCTACCTGGGCCGCTGACCCGGCGCGGTCGCCACCACCGCTACCGCGCCCGTCCCGGATGTCGTCGGGAGGACAATCGGGGCGAAATCGCCACCCCTCGGGGTGAGAGGTCTCTAGCCTTCACCCATGACCACACCCGAGCGCTCGCCTTCCACGGCGGCCGCCCCCGTGGACCCCGACGTGGCGGCGGCCCTGCGCCACCTCTACGCCGGGCGCGTCGGTGAGTCGCTGCGCCTGCTCGAGCAGCCGCCGACCGCCCCCCGCGGCCGGGCCGACCGGGTGCTGGCCACCGCCTGCACGATCGAGGCGCGCCTCGCCCGCGGCGAGCTCGCGGTGGCGATGCGCGCCGGACGCGACCTGGACGCCGAGCTGGACTCCTCCGCCGACGACCCCACTGGCGACCCCGCCGACGACCCCGTCGCCGCGGTGGCACACCACAGCCGCGGCGAGCTCGCCGCCGCACTGGGCGACACCGAGGACGCCCTCGCGCACCAGCTCCGCAGCGGACGGCTGCTCGCCGGCACCCGGCCCACCCCGCAGGGACCACACCTGCTGCCCTGGCGCGGCAGCGCCGCCCTCGCCCTGGTCCGCCTCGGCCGCGGCCGTGAGGGCCTGCGGCTGGCCACCGAGTGGGCCGATGTCGCCGCCGCCTCGGACTCGGCCACCGCCCGCGCCCACGCGCTGCGGACCCTGGCCGTCGTCGGGCCCGGACACGACCGCACCGAGCGGCTGCACCAGGCCCGCGCCCTGCTCGGCGCGCACTCCGCGCCGCGGCTGGCCGCCCAGATCGACACCGACCTCGCCGCGCTGCTGCTGCTCCAGCACGCCGCCCCGACGCCCGAGGGCCGCCGGGCCGTCCAGATGCTCCGCGAGATCGAGGAGTACGCCGGCCGCGAGGAGCTGCATCCCCTCCAGGCACGGGTGCGCGACCTGCTGCAGCGCGCCGGCGAGGCCCCGCGCCGCCACCACCGCGAGGCGCTCGCGATGCTGACCCACACCGAGCAGCGCATCGCCCGGCTGGCCGCCGACGGTCTCACCAACCGCGAGATCGCCGCCCGGATGACGGTCACGGTGAAGGTGGTCGAGCGGCACCTCTCGCAGGTGTACCGCAAGCTGGAGATCGGCTCCCGGACCCGGCTGCCGGCGGCGTTCGGGCTCGCCGTCTGAGGTGCCCGGGTGTTGTCGTTTGGTCCCCAACGACAACTTTCCGGGGCGGATCGCTGTCGTCCGTGACCAATCGTGGCCCCCGCCGCGCGACCGGCGGGGCACGCGTCAGCCGCCGGCGACCCAGCGCATCGAGCTGCCGTGGCCGTGAGTCCAGGCAACCGCGCGGCCGTCGACGCCGGTGACGAACGTCGAGTGGTCCTCGGGCACCGCCGGGCCGGTCTCGGTGACGCGGGGCAGCACCCGCTTGCCCTCGTTGCTGACCCAGTGGCAGGTGCCGTCGGCCACCAGCCCGGTCATCAGGTCGTGGAAGCGCTCGCGGTCGGCGGGCTCGAGGTAGGCGATCACCGCGCTGTGGATGACCACCACCGGACCGTGCGAGGCGGCGACCTCGATCAGCTCCGGCAGGCCGGTGAGCAGGTCCCCGCGGACCAGGTGGGGCGGCTCGGCGCGGGCGATCTTGATGGCCTGGCGCAGCCGCTCGCGGCGCTCGTCCTGCTCGGGCCAGACCAGGTTCTCCAACCACGCCATCGCGTCCTCGTCGGTGACGTCACCGGGGTTGAGGTCCAGCCCACCGCGCCAGGCGACGCGCGGCAACCGGTCCGGCAGCGGCGGGTTGCCGGCGCGCACCGCACAGGACAGCCGCGGCTCCTCGCCGAGCAGCACGGTCCCCGCGTCGGTCTCCCAGGCGTAGCCCCACCGGTCGGGGTAGAGGCACAGCCCCGCGCTGGCACCGACCTCGAGCAGGCTGATCGGCGCGGTCAGCCCGAGCGAGACGATCGCGGGCAGCAGGGTCGCCATCCGCCCGGCCTCGTTGGTCTGGGTCGAGCGCCGGAGGATCGTCGCCCGGATGGTCCCCTCATCGCCGAGGAGCGCCGCGCGGAGCGCGTCGTACGGCCCGGGTGCGGGTACGCCGTGCCACCGGGCCGCGGCGAAGACCAGGTTGGGCTGCTGCTTGATCGCCGGCAGGGTGCCCAGCCAGGCCAGCACCTCCTGGTCCTCGGCGACCGCTGCCGCCCACGCGCTGAAGCAGGGTGAGTCGCCGGCGTCGGAGGCGAAGAGCGCGTACTGCTCGGCCGGGTCGGTGAAGGGCTCCATTGCCGCATCATGGCCCACCGAGCCCGCCGATGAGGCTAGGGTTTGGCTTCCGGCTGTCTCGGTTGACGGCCACGGGGGGAGACGCAGGAGATGACGCCGTTCCTGATCATCGGGATCGTCGGGCTGGCGCTGCTCGCAGTCTCCCTGCTCTTCGGCGACGTCCTCGACGGCGTGGGTGACGGACTCCTCGGCGGCCTCGGCGGCGACCTGTTCTCGACGGCGGTGATCGGCGCGTTCATCTCCGCCTTCGGCTTCGGCACCGCGGCGGTCGACGGCGCCGACGGCCCGCTCGCCGTCGCCGTGCCGGTGGGCGTCGGCGCGGGCGTGCTCTTCGCCTGGTTCGCGGCCCGGCTGACCAACCTGGTCCGCGGCGGCGGCAGCGACGCCACCCTGCAGACCGACGACGCCATCGGCCGCGACGGCACCGTCACCACCGAGATCCCCGCCGACGGCCTCGGCACCGTGCGGGTCCTGGTCGGCGGCCACGTGCTGCGCCTCAACGCGCGCGCCACCGAGCAGATCCCCTCGGGCACCGCCATCCACGTGACCGGCGTGCTGTCCCCCACCGCTGTCACGGTCGCGCCCGTGTGGCCCCTCGACCCCCCGGACTGATCCCTCTCCCGCGCCGCGGGACACCTCCCTCGGAAAGGACCCACGTGCCAGACTCCGCACTCGTTCCCATCGTTGGCCTGATCGCCCTCGTCGTCCTCCTCGTCCTGCTGGTCACCAGCCGCTACAAGGTGGCCGGCCCCAACGAGGCGTTCATCGTCACCGGCCGCAAGGGCAAGGCGGTGATCAACCCCGAGACCGGCGCGCTGACCACCGACCTCTCCGGGCAGAAGGTCATCCTCGGCGGTGGCACGTTCGTCATCCCGTTCGTGCAGAAGCTCGGCACCCTCGACCTCTCCAGCCGCCGCATCTCGGTGCAGATCCGCGGCGCCGTCTCCGGGCAGGGCATCAAGCTCAACGTCGAGGGCGTCGCGATCGTCAAGGTCGGCGGCAACGCCGACCAGATCCGGCTCGCCGCCCAGCGCTTCCTCTCCCAGCAGGCCGACATCGAGCCGTTCACCCAGGAGGTGCTCGCCGGCGCGCTGCGCTCGATCGTCGGCGGTCTCACCGTCGAGCAGATCATCCGCGACCGCGGCGCCTTCGCCCAGCGCGTCGCCGACGAGTCGGAGAACTCCCTCACCGGCCAGGGCCTGATCCTCGACACCTTCCAGATCCAGGACGTCACCGACGACGGCAGCTACCTCGCCGACCTCGGCCGCCCCGAGGCCGCCCGGATCGGCCAGACCGCGGCGATCGCCGAGGCCAACGCCCGCCAGGCCGCCGAGCAGGCGCGGATCAAGGCCGAGGAGGAGATCGCGATCTCCCAGCGCACGCTGGCGCTGAAGCAGGCCGAGATCAAGGCCGAGACCGACGCCGCCTCCGCCACCGCGGCGGCCGCCGGGCCGCTCGCCCAGGCCGAGCGGGACCAGGCGATCTTCGCCGAGCAGGAGAAGGTCGCCGTCCAGCAGGCCGCGCTGACCGAGCGCCAGCTCGAGACCGAGGTCCGCAAGCCCGCCGACGCCGCGCGCTACCGCGTGGAGCAGGAGGCCGAGGCCCAGCGCAGCGCCGAGATCGCCGCCGCCGAGGCCCGCAAGGCCGCCTCGATCGCCGCCGCCCAGGCCAAGGCCGAGGAGGCGCGCCTGACCGGTGAGGCCGAGCGCTCGCGCCGGGCCGCACTGGCCGACGCCGAGGCGATCGAGGGCGCCAAGCGCGGCGAGGCCGAGAAGGCCCGTCGTACGGCGGAGGCCGACGCGCTGCGCGCCGAGGGCGAGGCCAAGGCCGCCGCGACCCTGGCGATCGGCCAGGCCGAGGCGGAGGCGATGGACAAGCGCGCCGAGGCGTTCGCCCACTACAACGACGCCGCGGTGCTGCAGATGCTCATCGAGGTGCTGCCGCAGGTGGCCCGCGAGGTCGCCGCCCCGATCGGCGCGATCGACCAGCTGACGGTGGTCTCCACCGACGGCGCGGCCGCGCTCCCGCGCCAGGTCACCGACAACGTCGTGCAGACGATGTCGATGCTGAAGACCACGACCGGGCTCGACCTCGAGGCGCTGATCAAGCGTGCCGTCGAGGGCGCGGTGCCCTCCGCGACCCCCGCGCCGCGCAACGGCGTCAACGGCGAGGACCAGCTGGCCACGCGCGACTGACCGCGCCCGACGCACGACAGGGCGCACGACACGACGCACGACAGGACGGGTGGGTGGCCGACGGCCGCCCACCCGTCCTCGCGTTCAGTCGGCGGGCAGCGCGACGTAGGTGGTCTCGAGGTACTCCTCGATCCCCTCGAACCCGCCCTCGCGCCCGAACCCGCTCGCCTTCACCCCACCGAAGGGCGCAGCCGGGTTGGACAACAGGCCGGTGTTGACCCCGACCATCCCGAAGTCGAGCGCCTCGGCCATCCGGATCGTGCGGGACAGGTCGCGGGTGTAGACGTAGGAGGCCAGGCCGTACTCGGTGTCGTTGGCGCGGCGCACCGCCTCCTCCTCGGTCTCGAAGGTGCTGATCGGCGCGACCGGACCGAAGACCTCCTCGCGCGCCAGCGCCGCGTCGTGCGGTACGCCGAGGAGCACGGTCGGCGGGTAGAAGTAGCCGGCGCCCTCGGGCACGCTCCCGCGGCCGGCGACCTCGGCCCCGTCTGCCACCGCAGCGTCCACCAGGCCGGCGACCGAGGCCACCGCCGCCTCGTCGATGAGCGGGCCCACCTCGACCCCGTCGTCCTGGCCGCGGCCGACCCGCAACGCGGCCATCCGCTCGCCGAGGCGGCGACCGAACTCGGCGGCCACCGAGGAGTGCACGAGGAACCGGTTGGCGGCGGTGCAGGCCTCGCCCATGTTGCGCATCTTGGCCACCATCGCCCCGTCCACGGCCGCGTCGAGGTCGGCGTCCTCGAAGACCAGGAACGGGGCGTTGCCGCCGAGCTCCATGCTCAGACGCTGCAGGTGGTCGGCGGACTGGCGCACCAGCGTGCGCCCGACCGGCGTGGACCCGGTGAAGCTCACCTTGCGCAGCCGCGGGTCGTCCTGGAGGGTCTCGCTGACCTCGCGCGAGCGGGTGGTGGTCACGACGTTGAGCACGCCCGCCGGCAGCCCGACCTCCTCGAGCACCGCGGCCAGGGCCAGCATCGTCAGCGGGGTCTGCTGGGCCGGCTTGACGACCATCGTGCAGCCCGCGGCGACGGCGGGGGCGATCTTGCGGGTGCCCATCGCGAGCGGGAAGTTCCACGGCGTGATGAACAGGCAGGGGCCGACCGGCTTCTTCATGGTCAGCAGCCGGCTGCCGCCGGCCGGGGCGGGCATCCAGCGTCCGTGGATGCGGACCGCCTCCTCGGAGAACCAGCGCAGGAACTCGTTGCCGTAGCCCACCTCCCCGCGCGCCTCGGCGAGCGGCTTGCCCATCTCCAGGCTCATCAGGTGGGCGAAGTCGTCGGTGCGCGCGGCCACCAGCTCGAAGGCGCGCCGCAGGATCTCCCCGCGCTCGCGCGGCGGGGTGCGGGCCCAGTCGTGCTGGGCGGCGACTGCCGCATCGAGCGCGGCCACCGCGTCGGCGGGGTCGGCGTCGGCCACATCGGTGAGCACCGAGGCATCGGCGGGGTCGAGGACGTCGAAGCGGCGATCACCGGTCGCCGGTCGCCACCCGCCGGCGACGAAGAGGTTGCGGTGGTCGGGTCCGAGGAGGTCGAGTCCGCTCATGTCGCGATCCTGCCACCCCGCACCCACGCCGGTCCGCGCGCCGATGTGACCGACGCCCCAAAACTCTGGGGATCTCGTGGGATCCGCTGACACGGACGAGCGGGCCGTGCCAACATTCGGGTGTCGATTTCGGAGGGAGCACCCTGAACTCGACATGGACCCCTCGCCGACCCCATGCGGTGAGGGGTCCTCTTATTTCCCGGGCTCCCGGGCCCTCAGCGCGCGGCGCTGAGGACGCGGCGCAGGACCGGTCCGGCGGTGCCGGAGCCCGAGCCCCCACGCTCGACGAGGACGGCGACGGCGAGGTCGCCCTGGGCCGCCACCATCCAGGCGTGGGTGTCCACCGCGCCGCTCGCGCCGTACTCCGCGGTGCCGGTCTTGGCGATCACGGGCGGGCCGGGCAGGTCGCCCAGCAGCCGGCCGGTGCCCTCGGTCACCACCGCTCGCAGCATCGCCCGCAGCTGCCGGGCCTCGGCGCCGGTGAGCGGGGCGATATCCTGCGGCGCCTCCACCTCGACCTGCTCGACCAGTCGCGGGACCACGGTCGACCCGGCCTGCACCGAGCCGATGACCGCCGCCATCGCCATCGGGGAGGCCAGCACGGTGCCCTGGCCGATCAGGTCGGCGGCGGCCTCCGTCTCGGTGGCGGGCGGCTTCACGCTGCCGAAGTACGCCGGGAAGCCGAGGTCGTGGTCGACCCCGAGGCCGAGCGAGGCCGCGGCGGCGGCGAGGTCGTCCTCACCCAGCCGGTCGCGGGCCTCGATGAAGGCGGTGTTGCACGACTGGGCGACCGCCTCGCGCAGCGTGATCCGGCCGAGAGCGGCGTCGGGATAGCCGGAGTAGTTGCCGAACCGCTTGCCGTCCACGGTGGTCGACGGCGGGCACGAGACCGGGGAGTCAGGGCGGAGACCGGCGCGCAGCAGCGCCAGGCTGCTGGCGATCTTGAAGGTGGAGCCCGGGGCGTACTGGCCGTAGGTCGCAACGTTGTAGCCGTCGGTGCCCGGGCCGTTGGCGGCGGCGAGGACGGCGCCGTCGCTGGGGCGCAGCGCCACCACCGCGCTGGCCGGGCCGATGTCGGACAGCGCCGCCTCGGCCGCCGCCTGCAGCTCGAGGTCGAGGGTGAGCGCGAGGTCCTCGCCGTCGACCGCGTCGACCCGGAAGAGCTCGCGCTCGTCGTCCCCGCCGGAGGGGTCGTCGGAGACCGCGGCGACCACCACGCCCGGCGTGCCGCGCAGCTGCTCGTCGTAGCGCGCCTGGAGCCCGGAGATCCCGGCCACGTCGCCGGCGCGGTAGCGATCGGGGTCTTCCTCGACCATCTCCGCGGTCACCGGCCCCACCGTGCCGAGGATCGGTGCCGCGAACTCACGGCTCGGCGCCAGCGCCAGCTCGTCCTGGACGCCCAGCACCCCCTCGATGTCGGGATAGGCGCGCGCCACCGCCGGCGGCACCTCGTCACGGCGCAGGGTGATCGCCTCCACGAAGGCCAGCTCGCCGGCCGAGCGCACCTGCCGGGCGTACGCCGCGGCGTCGATGCCGACCAGCGCCGCGAGCCGGCGTGCCGCGGCCACCGCCTGCGCCCGGGTGACCCGGGACCTGTCCACACCGAGGCGCAGCACCGGACGCTCGGTGACCAGGGCGAGACCGCGGGCGCCGAGGATGTCCCCCCGCGCCGGCGTGACGGTGGTGGCGTCGAGGAGCTCATCGTCCTCGAGCGAGCCCTCGACCACCGTCGAGTCCCAGAGCGGCCGCCAGCCCTCACCGGAGCGCTCCAGGGCGACCTCGGTGGTGTAGCTCCACGGCTCCGGCGCCAGCGGCCAGCTCCAGGCGAGGGTCGCGGTCGCCCCCGGGTCGCCGTCGGTGCCGGTGTCGCGCTGGACGTCCTCGACGGTGACCTCGGGCTCGACCTCGCCGAGCCGCGCGACGATCTCGGGGTACGCCGTGGCGGCCTCGGCGGCGCCCGGCCCGCCCAGCTCCAGCCCCTTGAGGTCGCCGTCCGCCAGCGCCTGCGCCAGCTCCTCCGCGGCCGGGCGCGGGTCCGGGCCGTCGTCGCCGTCCTCGGTGCAGGCGGCGAGGGAGCCGGCGAGGGCCAGGGCGAGCGCGGCAGCACCGGCACGTGCCGGGATCCGGAGGGGAGGCATGGAGTGATCATCCATCACCCGCCGGCCCGCAGGCGGGCGCCCACCAGCGGCGTGTAGCCGGCGCGGTGACCGGCCCGGTTGGGGTGGTAGCTCTCGCGCAGCGGCCGCGACAGCCCGTTGATCCACTCGACGTCGTCACACACGGCGTGCCCGGTGAAGGCGGCGCTGGGATCGGCGAACCCGAAGCCCTCGGCGCTCGCCGCGGTGCGCAACGCGGCGTTGAGCGCGCGCTGGGTGTCGGCGAGACGGCGCTGCTCGGCGGGTGAGAACCAGGTGGCGAGGTTGCAGTCCTCGCCCATGAAGAGCCGCGGATAGCCGACCACGACCACCACCGCGCCCGGTGCGCGGGCCTCGATGCGGCGCATCAGCCGGGCGAGGCGGCGGGGCAGCCGGTCGCGGACCACGGCGTCGGCCCCGTCGACCGCCCGGCCGCAGTCGCTCACCCACCGCGGCAGCGCGCACTCGGTGAGCACCGAGGTGAACCGGGCGTCGTTGCCGCCCACCCCCACGCTCACGTAGTCGGCCCCGACGAGCGCCGCGAGCTGGTGGCGGCGCACCTGCCGCACGGTGGCACCCGCGCACGCCTCGAAGCGCAGCCGCCAGCCCTCCGCGACCGCGACGCGGTGCGGATAGGCGCGCGTCGAGCGCAGGCAGCCCGACCCGTCCGCGAGGTAGTCGCGGGTGCCGACGCCGGAGGAGTAGGAGTCGCCGAGCGCGACGTACACGGGCGGTGCGTCGCGACCCGCCGGCTCCGCCGAGGCGCTCGGCGGGCCGGCCGCGAGGGGAAGGGCGAGGACGGACATCAGGACGGCCAGCAGCAGGCCGAGGGCCAGGGCGGGAGAGCGGGGCACGACGACCTCCGGGGGCTCGGGCGGCCGCTGGCGCGGCCGCCACCCCAGACCACCACCGGCCGCCGGCTCGGGGCAGGGTCCTTCGCCGGGCCTGGGGAGACGGGTGTCCCGGGTCCCCCGGTGGAGGAGAGGTGGCCCCGGCCGGCGGTCCAGCCCGGTTTGGCACCCTCTGCCTAGGTTGGGCCATGGCCTCCCTCACCGACGCGCCGCCCACCTCGCTGCCGCGCACCGTCGCCCGCCGCCTGCTCGGCGCGATCCTCCTCTTCGCCGGCGTCAGCCACCTGACGTTCGCCCGCGAGGAGTTCAGCGCCCAGGTGCCCGACTGGTTCCCCGTCGGCGACGACCCCGTCGTCCTGGTGTCGGGCATCGCCGAGATCAGCCTCGGCGCCGCGCTGGTCGCCTGGACCCGGGGCCGGATCCCGACCGGGCTGCTCGCCGCGGCGTTCTTCATCGCGATCTTCCCGGGCAACATCGCGCAGTACGTCGAGGGGACCGACGCCTTCGGCCTGGACAGCGACCGCAAGCGCTTCGTCAGGCTCTTCTTCCAGCCGCTCCTCGTCGTCTGGGCACTCTGGTCCACCGCCGCGTGGCGGGACCGGCCGCGCGGCTGAGGGCCGGACGCACAACAGGGCCCACCGGAGATCCGGTGGGCCCTGCTGGGTGCGGCGCGGGTGGGCTCAGCCCTTGTGACGCGGCTTGCGGTACCGCTCGGCGTCGGAGGAGTCCTCGCGACGCGGCGAGGCGCTGCGACGCGGCCCGTTGTCCTTGGTCAGCTCGATGAGCTTGCCGGAGATCCGGGTGTTGCTCAGCGCCTCGAAGACCTCGTCGGGGAGGTCGGCGGGCAGCTCGACCAGCGAGAAGTCCGGACGGATCGCAATGTTGCCGAAGTCCTGACGACGCAGGCCGCCCTCGTTGGCGATCGCGCCGACGATCTGGCGCGGCTCGACCTTGTGGCGCTTGCCGACGCTGATGCGGTACGTCGCGAGCGGGACGTCGCTGCCCCGCGAGCTGCGCTGGCCGCGGGTGGCGGAGCGCTCGGGACGCTCGCGCTCCTCGCCGCGCGGCTCGCGGATCGGGCGCTCGGCGGCCGGGTCGAGCAGCAGCGGCTCGTCACCCTGGGCGACGACGGCGAGCGCGGCGGCCACGTCGGCCTCCGGCACGTCGTGGTTGCGCACGTAGTGGGCCACGATGTCGCGGAACGTGTCGATCCGCTCGGTCTGCGCCAGCGCGGCCGTGATCTGGTCGTCGAAGCGGGACAGACGCGTGTTGTTGACGTCCTCCGCGCTCGGCAGGTGCATCTGGGTGAGCGGCTGGCGGGTGGCCTTCTCGATGTGCTTGAGCAGGTAGCGCTCGCGCGGGGTGATGAAGGAGATGGCGTCGCCGGTGCGACCCGCACGGCCGGTGCGGCCGATGCGGTGCACGTAGGACTCGGTGTCGGTGGGGATGTCGTAGTTGACGACGTGGCTGATCCGGTCGACGTCGAGACCACGGGCGGCGACGTCGGTGGCGACCAGGATGTCGAGCTTGCCCGACTTGAGCTGGTTGACCGTGCGCTCACGCACCGCCTGGTTGACGTCACCGTTGATCGCGGCGGCGCTGAAGCCGCGGGCGCGCAGCTTCTCGGCGAGCGTCTCGGTCTCGTTCTTGGTGCGGACGAAGACGATCATGCCCTCGAAGTTCTCGACCTCGAGGATGCGCGTGAGGGCGTCGACCTTCTGCGGGTAGCTCACCGTCAGGTAGCGCTGGGTGATGTTGGAGGCGGTCCCCGTCTTGGCCTTGACGGTGATCTCCTGCGGGTCGTTCAGGTACTTCTTGGAGATCCGGCGGATCTGCGCGGGCATCGTCGCGGAGAACAGCGCGACGTTCTTGTCCGCAGGGGTGCCGGCGAGGATCGTCTCGACGTCCTCGGCGAAGCCCATGTTGAGCATCTCGTCGGCCTCGTCGAGGACGAGGAAGCGCAGCTCGGAGAGGTCGAGGGTGCCCTTGTCGAGGTGGTCCATGATGCGACCCGGCGTGCCGACGACGATGTGCACCCCGCGACGCAGCGCGGAGAGCTGGACGCCGTAGCCCTGGCCGCCGTACACGGGCAGCACGTGGACGCCCTTGAGGTGGGCGGCGTAGCGCTCGAAGGCCTCGCAGACCTGGAGCGCGAGCTCACGGGTCGGGGCCAGCACGAGCGCCTGCGGCGTCTTCTGCTTGATGTCCAGGCGGGACAGGATCGGCAGCGCGAACGCGGCGGTCTTGCCGGTGCCGGTCTGGGCCAGGCCGACGACGTCGCGCCCGGCGAGGAGCGGCGGGATCGTCTGGGCCTGGATCGCTGAGGGGGTTTCGTAGCCGACATCACGCAGCGCCTTGAGAACGGCGTCGTCGAGGCCGAGCTCTGCGAAGGTCGGGGTCTCTGACACGGTTTCTTCGGTGCTCACCCGTCCACGGTAGTGGGCCGCGCCACCCAGGTCCGATTCCGGGGTGTGGAGTGATTCGTCACGCTGACGCGGAAGACGGCTCGCCGATGCCGGACGGACCGTGGCCGGACCGTCACTCCACCGTGACCGACTTGGCCAGGTTGCGGGGCTTGTCGACGTCGAGGCCCAGGTGCGTCGCCGCGTGGTAGGCCAGCAGCTGGAGCGGGATGGTGAGCAGCGCCGGGTCCAGCTCGCGCTCGGTGCGGGGCACGTCAATGCGCGCGACGTCGGCCTCGGCCTCCAGTCCCCCGAGGTCGACCCCGGGGTGGGTGAGGACGACCAGCGGGCCGCCGCGGGCGGCGATCTCGTGCAGGGCGCCGACGTTGCGGTCGACCAGCTCGTCGTGGGGCACGATCGCGATGGTCGGCACCGCGGGCGAGATCAGCGCGAGCGGGCCGTGCTTGAGCTCGGAGGTCTGGTAGGCCTCCGCGTGGCGGTAGCTGATCTCCTTGAACTTCTGCGCGCCCTCGCGCGCGACCGGATAGCCGCGCACCCGTCCCACGAAGAAGAGGCTCTCGGCCTCGGCCAGCCTCTGCGCGAGCGGGATCAGCTCCTTCTCCTGGTCGAGCACCTGCTGGATCTGGGCGGGCAGCGCCTGCAGCGCGGTGATCAATCGGCGACCGTCGGCGACCGACAGGTCGCGCACCCGACCGAGCTGGAGCGCCAGGAGCGCGCAGCCCAGGAACATCGTGGTGAGCGCCTTGGTCGAGGCGACCGCCACCTCGGGCCCGGCGTGCAGGTAGATGCCGCCGTCGCACTCCCGCGCGATCGCGCTGCCGACCACGTTGACCAGCCCGACCACGCGACCGCCCTTGCGGCGTACCTCCTGCACCGCCAGCAGGGTGTCCACGGTCTCCCCGGACTGGCTGATCGCGACGTAGAGGGTGTCGGGCTCGATGACGGGATTGCGGTAGCGGAACTCGCTGGCGGCCTCGGCGTCGGCCGGGATCCGGGCCAGCTCCTCGATCAGGGTGGCGCCCATCTGGCCGACGTAGTGCGCCGACCCGCAGCCGAGCAGCTTGACCCGGCGTACGGCGCGGATCTCGCGGGCGTCCAGCCCGAGCCCGCCGAGGTGGGCGGTGCCGAACCGGTCGTCGAGACGTCCGCTCAGCATCCGCTCACAGGCGGCCGGCTGCTCGAGGATCTCCTTGAGCATGTAGGAGTCGCAGTCGCCGGCATCGAAGGCGTCGGCGTCGATGTCGAGGTGGGTGGGTCGGGTGGCGGTGGCGGTGAGGTCCTGGCGGTACGTCGCGAACCCGCCGGCGGTCAGCGTGGCCATCTCGCCCTCCTCGAGGTGGGCCACGGTGGTCGTGTACCGCACCAGCGCCGCGAGGTCGGAGGCGACGTGCATCTCCTTGTCGCCCACACCGATGATCAGCGGGCTGCCGTTGCGGGCCACCACGATCCGGTCGGGGAAGTCGGCGTGCAGGACCGCGATGCCGTAGGTGCCCTCGACCGCCGACAGCGCCTCGGCGACCTTGGCCTCGAGGGTGTCGGCCCCGGAGCGGCCGATGAGGTGGGCCAGCACCTCGGTGTCGGTGTCGGAGGTGAACTCGACGCCGGCGTCGACCAGGCCGGCGCGCAGCCCGGCGGCGTTGTCGATGATCCCGTTGTGCACCACCGCGACCTTGCCGGTCTCGTCGGTGTGGGGGTGGGCGTTGGCGTCGGTGGCGGGACCGTGGGTGGCCCAGCGGGTGTGGCCGATCCCGACCTTGCCGGCGAAGCGCTTCGGCAGCGCGTCGGCGAGATCGCGGACCCGCCCGGCGCGCTTGACGATGCGCGGGCTGCTGCCGGCGGTCGGGGGCAGGACCGCGACCCCGGCGGAGTCGTAGCCCCGGTGCTCGAGTCTGGCCAGGCCCTCGAGCAGCAGCGGGGCCGCCTGCTGGGTGCCGATGGAACCGACGATTCCGCACATGGGGACGTGCCTTTCTGAACGGACGAACGAATGGGGGACGGGGGCTCAGCCGTAGACGATCCGGCGCAGCTGGCGCTCGGTGAGCGCGGGCGCGGCGACGACGCGAGCCTCCAGCTCGGCGGCGAGCGTCGCGAAGATCTGCTCGTTGCGGGCGCCTGCGGCGCGCAGCTCGGCGTGCCGGCGGCGTACCAGCTCCTCGACGGGCTCGGCGTAGTAGGACACGACGTCCTCGACGACCCGGCGCGCCTCGGCGGTGCTCAG
The DNA here is from genome assembly GCF_011420305.2 of Nocardioides ochotonae. NCBI lineage: Bacteria > Bacillati > Actinomycetota > Actinomycetes > Propionibacteriales > Nocardioidaceae > Nocardioides > Nocardioides ochotonae. The sequence continues at coordinate 4,187,440 of NZ_CP061769.1, forward strand.
ACCGGTCGTCCTCGCAATGTGGGCCACGAGGGCGACATCAACCGGCACGACCTCCACGATGCACCGCAACGGCCGTTTCGACAAGATTTTTGCCCGAGATCGGGCAGAAATCACACGGAACCAACGCGTGGCGCGCTTTCTGTGCCTGGTCCGATCCTGGGCGGCGCGATCGGGTAACCTAGGTGAACAGAAGATGAACAGGAGGTGTCAGATGCCCGACACACGACGCACCGCAAGCACGCCCGACCAGCCGATGATGCGCTGGGTGAGCGTGGTGGACCGCGACGGCCGGGCTCGCCTCGAGGCCCGCTGGACGCCCGCCGCCCACAGCTCCTCGCCGGCCGCCCAGGCCGCCGCAGACCTGGCCGCCTGAGACCTGGCTCCACCTGCCGACAGGGCCGCGACCCCAGGGGTCGCGGCCCTGTCGCATGCTGCACCGGGATCGGATCGAGGTCTCGGGAATGAATCGCGGCGTGGTGCGTTACGGTGATTGAAAGTTCAACTCACCACCTCCGAAAGCAGCCACCATGAGCATCTTCAGCCGCAAGCCCGCCACCGAGATCGACACCGACGTCTTCGACGCCCCGACCACCGCGGTCGACGACCTCACCGGCTCCTACACGATCGACCCGAGCCACAGCCGCATCGGCTTCAGCGCGCGCCACGCCATGGTGACCACCGTGCGCGGCTCCTTCCGCGACTTCGCCGGCACCGCGACCATCGACGCCGCCAACCCGGCCGCGTCCTCGGTGAGCCTGACCATCAAGACCGCCTCGATCGACACCGGCAGCGCCGACCGCGACGGTCACCTGGTCTCCGCGGACTTCTTCGACGCCGAGGCCAACCCCGAGATCACCTTCGTCTCCACCGCGGTGGAGAAGGTCGACGAGGACACCTGGGCGATCACCGGCGACCTGAGCATCGCCGGCACCACGAAGTCCCTGACCATCGCCTTCGACGAGACCGGCTCCGCACAGGACCCGTTCGGCAACCTCCGTGCCGGCTTCGAGGGCGCGACCGCCATCAACCGCAAGGACTGGGGTCTGACCTGGAACGCCGCGCTCGAGACCGGCGGCCTGCTGGTCTCGGAGAAGATCAAGCTCGAGTTCGACATCTCGGCGATCAAGAACGCCTGACCCAGCACTCCTCCCGACGGGGCCTCCACGGAAAACCGGAGGCCCCGTCGGCGATTTCCTGCTGCACTCGGTCCCATGAGCGCGACCACCGTCCCGGGCCCGGCCGACGGCGGCAGCCCGTCCGCTCCGTTGCCCGTCCCGCTGACCAGTCGCCCGCTCACCATGGCCGACTCGCGTGCGGTCTTCGAGCTGATGGCCGCCCAGGAGCTGGCCGACGTGGGCGAGGTCGTGATCGAGGAGGCCGACCTGGTCGCCGACTGGCAGCGGCCCTCGCACGACCTCGCGGCGTCCTCGGTCGCCGTGCTCGACGGCGAGCGGATGGTGGGGTACGCCGAGGCCGACGGCGAGCGCGGCGACGCGGCGGTCCACCCCGACCACCGCGGCCGCGGCATCGGCACCTGGCTGGCGCACCGCATGCAGGACCTCGCCCGCGCCCAGGGCGCTCGCCGTGTCGGCATGCCGGTGCCCGAGGGCTCGCCCGGGGACCGGCTGCTCGCCTCGCTGGGCTACGGCGTGCGCTGGACCAGCTGGGTGCTCCAGCTGCCGCCCGGGGCCCGGGTGCCGGAGCGACCGCTGCCGCCGGGCCACCGGGTGCGGAGCGCCCGCGAGGACGAGCGGCGCGCCTGCTGGACGCTGCTGGAGGACGCCTTCCTGGAGTGGGCCGCGCGGGAGCGGGAGTCCTTCGCGGACTGGACCGCACGGGTCACCGAGCGACCGGGCTTCGCGCCGTGGCACCTGCGGGTCGTCGTGGACGCCGAGGACCGGCTGCTGGGCTGCGCCGTGGTCCTGCTCGCCGGCGACTGCGGCTACATCGACCGGCTCGCCACCCGTCGCGACCAGCGCGGCCGGGGGCTCGCCCAGGCGCTGCTGGTCGACGCGTTCGCCGAGGCCCGGGCGCACGGCGCGACCCGCTCGGAGCTGGCCACCGACTCCCGCACCGGCGCGCTCGGGCTCTACGAGCGGGTCGGCATGGTGGTCACTTCCACCTGGCTGCACCGCGCGATCGGGCTCTGAGGTCGAGCTGAGCCTGGCGAACCTCCCGCTTCGCGAGGCCCGGTCTGCTTGGGTGGGGCGATGGCCAGCTTCGTCGCCCGCTACGACCTGCGCGCCCCCGGCGCCACACCCGCCGAGCGTCACGAGCTCTACACCCGCGCGGTCGAGCAGGCGGCGTACGCCGACGCCCACGGCCTGGACGCGCTGATGGTCTCCGAGCACCACGTCGCCGAGGACGGCTACCTGCCGAGCCCGCTGCTGCTCGCCAGCGCGTTCGCGGCGGTCACCCGGCGGCTGCCGATCTCGGTCACCGCGCTGCTGGTCAACCTCTACGAGCCGGTGCGCCTTGCCGAGGACCTCGCGGTGCTGGACCACCTCAGCGGCGGGCGGGTCAGCTACACCGTCGGGCTGGGCTACCGCGAGGTCGAGTACGCCGCGCACGGGCGCGACTGGGCCACCCGCGGGCCCGACCTGGAGGCCCGCCTCGTCGAGCTGCTGCGGCTGTGGCGCGAGGGCGTGACCACCCCAGGCCCGTTCTCCGACCCGCACCCGGTGCTGTTCTACGGCGGCGGCACCCCGGTCGCGGCGCGGCGCGCGGCCCGGCTCGGCCTGCACTTCCAGCCCCAGCACGCCGACCCCGCGCTGCGCGAGACCTACGAGACCGCCTGCCGGGAGGCCGGCCGCGAGCCCGGGATGGTGCTCACCACGCCCCGCAGCGGACCGGCGAACGTCTTCTGCGCCCCGGACCCCGAGGAGTTCTGGGAGCGCTGGGGCCACCACCTGCTCGCCGACGCCACGTCGTACCAGGAATGGCACGGCGCGGCTGCCTCGCACGTGCTGGACGCCTCGCGGACGGTGGAGGAGATGCGCGCCGCGGGGGTCTACCTGGTGCTCACCCCCGAGGACCTCGTCGAGCGGGTGCGGGCGCGCGAGGTGCGGCTGGTGACCAGCCACCCCGCGTGCGGCGGGCTGCCGGCCGAGCCGTCCTGGACCAGCCTGCGCCTGATCTGCGAGACGGTGCTGCCGGCGGTGCGCGGGTAGCATCGGCGCCGAGCCGCGGGCGCGGCTCCCGGACGAGGGGACCCGTACCCGGCCAGCGACAAGACGGGCCATGGAGGTCTCTCATGTCCTGGCTCGTGCTCGTCCTCTCCGGTGGCCTCGAGGCCGTGTGGGCGCTCGCCCTCGGCCGCAGCGAGGGGTTCACCCGCGTGGCGCCGACCGCCGTCTTCGCCGTCGCCGTCACCGCCAGCATGGCCGGGCTCGCCTGGGCGATGCGCACCATCCCCACCGGCACGGCGTACGCCGTCTGGGTCGGCATCGGCGCCACCCTCACCGTCGCGTGGTCGATGGCCACCGGCGCCGAGGAGGCCTCGGTGATCAAGGTCCTGCTCCTCGCCGGGATCGTGGGCTGCGTGATCGGGCTGAAGGTCGTGAGCTGAGTGGCGCCGGGGGGGGGGGGCGTCCCGGGGGTTGCGCGTAACTGCGCGATTGCTGGGAAGAACACCGCCCCCGGCCACCCGGCCCGGGCGACCCGGGCGGAGCGCGCTCAGCCGAGGACGGTGGTGACCACGTCGGTCACCGCCGGGCGCCGGGGCGTGGAGGAGAAGCCGAAGCGCGGCGACGGGTCGACCGGGGCGAGGGCGCCGAGGTCCGCGCCCTGCCAGGTCCCGCTCGCGGAGAGGATCCGGCGCACCCCGGTGGCGCCGTAGTACTCCCGGCGTCCGCCGCCGGCGCTGCCGCGGGTGCGTACGCCGCGCAGCAGCACCCGGGCCACCGGGTCGGTCAGCGCGCACCACGCCGGGGCGGTGGCCAGCCGCCGCGGCACCAGCGCCAGCAGCCGGCCCAGCAGCGTCGGCCCGCCGACGGCGAGGTCGAGCTCGAGGCTCGGCGAGCGCACCTGCCACCGCGACCCGGTCCCAGCCCCGGTGACCTCGACCGTGAACGCCTCGACCCGCACCTCGTCGAAGGAGTACGTCGCCGCGATGAAGTCCGCCACCTCCGGGCGCGGCGCGAGCAGCACCCGGTGGCCGGTGGCGGTCTCGACCATCGCGTCCGAGAACGCCCCCATCGGGGTGTCGTGCCAGTGCCCGACGACGATCCGGGTGCCGCCGGTGGTGCCGACCCCGGCGATCCGGCCGACGAAGCGCCGGCGGCTCATCGGGGCTGCCCCCGTCGCGCCGTGCGCGCGGTCGGCTGCGCGGTGAGCGGGTCCTCGGGCCAGGAGTGCTTGGGGTAGCGACCGCGCAGCTCGCCGCGCACCTGCGGGTAGGCCTGGGCCCAGAACGACGTCAGGTCGGCGGTCACCGCGACCGGGCGCCGGGCCGGGGACAGCAGGTGCAGCAGCAGCGGCACCCGGCCGTCGGCCACGGTGGGCGCGGCCCGCCAGCCGAAGACCTCCTGCAGGCGCACCGCGAGCACCGGCTGGTCGCCGGAGTAGTCGATGCGCACCGTCGAGCCGCTGGGCACCGCGACCCGCTCGGGGGCGAGCTCGTCGAGGCGTCCCGCCTCGGGCCAGGGAAGCAGTCGGCGCAGCGCGGTCACCAGGTCGACGCGGCGCAGGTCGCGACCGCCGCGCAGCCCGGCCAGCTCGGGCCCCAGCCAGCTCTCGACGGAGGCCGACAGCGCCTCGTCGGAGACGTCCGGCCACGGGTCGCCGAGCGCGCGGTGCAGGAACGCCAGCCGCGCCCGCAGCGCCGTGGCGGCCTCCGACCACGGCAGCAGCGCGAGCCCTTCGCGGCGCAGCGCCTCGCCCACGGCCGCCGCCACCAGCTCGGGGGCGGGGTCGGGCAGCGGCACCGAGGCGAGCTCGATCGCGCCGAGCCGCGTCGTACGACGGGCGACCACGCGCCCCTCGCGCCAGGTGACCTCGTCGCGCTCGTGCCACAGCGACGGCGCGGCCTCCAGGGCCAGGTCCTCGCTCAGTGGTGCGGCCGCGCGCACGGTGGCGTCGCGCTGGCCGGGGCGGCGCTCGGCGTCGGCGACCACCAGCCACGGCAGCCCGGCGAGCGCACCCTGACCGGGCGCGAGCACGGCGCCGGTCCCGGACGCCATCAGGTACGACGTGGTCTCGCGGCGCCGCCGCGCGATCCGGTCCGGGTGCGCCAGGGCCACCACGAGGCCCACGGCCAGGTCATCGGTGAGCGGGTCGCCCGCCGCACCGTCCGGGGCGCGCGGCACGGCGTCGAGCAGCCGCCGCACCTGGGTGCGCCACGCGCCCGCCGCCGGGCCGCCGCGGCGCATCGCCCGCAGCGCCGCGACCAGGTCGCCGTCGGGCACCCGGACGTCCTCGGCCAGCAGCGCGACCACCTCGGCGGCACGGCGCGCGCCGACCGGTCCGGCGCCGTCGAGCAGCGCCCGGGCCAGGCGCGGGTCGGCGCCCACCCGCGCGATCTCGCGGCCGCGCGCGGTCACCGCACCGTGCTCGTCCACGGCACCGAGCGACGTCAGGGTGGCCCGGGCGGAGGCGAGCGCCGGGGCCGGCGGCGGGTCGAGGAGCGCGAGACCGGCGCCGTCCGGGCTGCCCCACACGGCCAGCTCGAGGGCGAACGCGGTCAGGTCGGCGGTGGCGATCTCGGGCGCCGGGTGCGGGTCGAGGTGGGTGTGCTCGACCTCCGACCAGCAGCGGTACGCCGCACCCGGGGCCTCGCGCCCGGCCCGCCCGGCGCGCTGCTCGGCGGCGGCCCGGCTGACCGGCACCGTCACCAGCCCCGCGAGCGCCCGGCGGTGGTCGGTGTGCGGGCGGCGGGTGAGGCCGGCATCGACGACCACCCGCACCCCGGGCACCGTCAGCGACGACTCGGCCACCGAGGTGGAGACCACCACCCGGCGGCGCGGGCCGGCGGTGAGCGCGAGGTCCTGCTCCGCGGTCGGCAGCCGCCCGTGCAGCGGGCGCACGTCGGCCGCCACCCCGCCGAGCCGGCGCACCACCCCGGACACCTCGCCGACACCCGGCAGGAAGACCAGGACGTCGCCGGCCTGCTCGGCCAGGGCCCGCCGCGTGGTCGCCGCGACGTGGTCGAGGAAGGCAGGCGTCACGCCCCGCTCGTCGAGGCGTCGTACGCCGGGGGGCGGCGGGCACCAGTGCTGCGCGACGGGGTGCAGCGCGCCGGGCACCCCCACGACCGGCACCGGGCCGGCCCCCTCGGGGCCGTCCGGTCCGCCCAGCACGCCCGCGGTGCGCGCGGCCTCCACGGTCGCCGACATCGCGACCACCGCCAGGTCGGGGCGCAGGTGGGCGCGCACGTCGACCAGCAGCGCGAGGGTGAGGTCGACGTCGAGCTGGCGCTCGTGGACCTCGTCGAGGACCACCGCGGCCACGCCGGGCAGCTCCGGGTCTCGCTGGAGGCGGCGCAGCAGCACCCCGGTGGTCACCACCTCGATCCGGGTCGCCGGGCCGACCTGGCGCTCGCCGCGCACGGCGTACCCGACGGTGCCGCCGACCGGCTCGCCGAGCAGCTGGGCCAGACGTCGGGCGGCGGCGCGCGCGGCGATCCGGCGCGGCTGGGTGACCACGACCCGCCCGTCCCGGCCGAGGGCGACCGCGGGCGGCACCAGCGTGGTCTTGCCGGTCCCGGGCGGCGCGTGCAGCACCGCGGCGCCCCGGGTCGCGAGCGCCTCGGCCAGCGGTGCCAGCCCGGCCGCGACCGGCAGGTCGGGCGGCGCGGCCAGCAGCCGCTCGATCGGGTCGGAGCTCACCCCTGAAGTCTGCCCACCCTGCGGTGGGGTCAGCGGATCGGGGCGCCGGAGATCGCGCGGGCGATCACCAGGCGCTGGATCTCCGAGGTGCCCTCGAAGACGGTGTAGATCTTGGCGTCGCGCGACCACCGCTCGACGGGGTACTCGCGGGTGTAGCCGTTGCCGCCGAGCACCTGCATGGCCTGGGTGGTCACCTTCACCGCCGTCTCGCCGGCCACCAGCTTCGACATCGACCCCTCGGCCGCCTCGAAGGTCTTGCCCTGCGCCGCCATCCACGCCGCGCGCCAGACCAGCAGCCGGCTGGCGTCGATCGAGGTGCGCATGTCGGCGAGGGCGAACGCGATCGCCTGGTTCTCGATGATCGGGCGCCCGAACTGCTCGCGGGTGCGGGCGTAGTCCAGCGCCACCTCGTAGGCCGCGCGCGCGATGCCGATCGCCTGCGCCCCGACGGCGGGGCGGGTGCGCTCGAAGGTCGCCATCGAGGCGTTGCCGCGCGCGCCGCCACCCTCGCGGGCCCGGGCCAGGCGGGCGTCGAGGCGCTCCTTGCCGCCGAGCAGGCAGCGCCCGGGCACCCGGACCCGGTCCAGGACGACCTCGGCGGTGTGCGAGGCGCGGATGCCGTGCTTGTGGAACTTCTGGCCCTGGCTGAGCCCGGGGGTGCCCCGCGGCACCAGGAAGCTCGCCTGCCCGCGGGTGCGCAGGTCGGGGTCGACCACCGCGGTGACCACGTGGACGTCGGCGATGCCGCCGTTGGTCGCCCAGGTCTTGGTGCCGGTGATCACCCACTCATCGCTCGCCTCGTCGTACGTCGCGCGCGTGCGCATCGCCCCGACGTCACTGCCGGCGTCGGGCTCGGAGGAGCAGAACGCCGCGATCCGCAGGTCGCCCGGGGTGCCGAACATCTGCGGGGCCCACTCGCCGACCTGCTCGGGGGTGCCGTTGGAGCTGAGCGCCGCCGCGGCCAGTGCGCTGCCCACGATGGACAGCCCGATGCCGGCGTCGCCCCAGAACAGCTCCTCCATCGCGACCGGGAACCCCAGGCCGCTCGGGTCGAAGGACTGGGTGGCGAAGAAGTCGAGGGAGTACAGCCCGATCTTGGCGGCCTCCTCGAGCACCGGCCAGGGGAACTCCTCGCGCTCGTCCCACTCCGCAGCGGCCGGGCGCACGACTGCGGCGGCGAAGTCGTGCACCCACGCCCGCAGCTCGACGTGGTCGGGAGAGAGGTCGAAGGACGGCGAGGTCGAGGTCACATCGAGGAGCGTAGTGACGGCGGCTGCCCCGCGCGGCCGGGTCCACGACGGCGCCGGGCGATCACGAACGCCACCGCCAGCGCGGCGAGGCCCAGCAGCACCGGCGCCCGGAGCACCAGCGCGAGGGCCAGGAGCACCAGCACGAGGGGCAGGGCCCGCGGGCCGCGGTGGCCGCGCGCCTCGCACCCGGCGGGCACCGCGCCGCCCGGCGCCGGGCCGGCACCGGCCTCGGGGGCGGGCAGGTCGGTGAAGACCGGAGCCAGCTCGCCCTGGGTGCGCGCCGCCCAGATGCGCTCCAGGCGCTCGGCGTGCTCGTCGGCGTCGAGGCGCCCCTCGACGTAGTGCGCGGCCAGTGCGTCCGCCGCACGCTGCCGCTCGGCGTCGCCGATGCGCAGGCGGGCGGCCTCCATGGCGCTCACGACCGCTCACCGCCGTCGCTGTGCCCGTCGCCGGTGCCGTCCGCCTCGGGGCTGCCGGCGGGGTCGGTGGCGTCCGGCGCGTCCGGGGCGCCGTCGGCGCCCTCGGGGTCGGCCAGCACGCCGTACAGCCGGCGGCGCGCGTCGACGAGGATCTCGATGGCCGCGGCCTTCTGCTGCGGCGTACCGGTGGTGACCACCTGCCAGACCGCGCTCATCACCTGCCCGATCTCGGGCTTCAGGTCGGTGCCGCCGGGCTGGGTCTCCCCGTCCCGGTCGGAGCCCGCGTGCGAGGTGTCCTCGAACGGCGCCCAGACCGCGGCGAGGTCCTCGGCGTGCTCGCCGACGTAGGTCACCCCGGCCTGGGTGAGGCGCAGCGAGCGCCGGCCGCGCTCGGAGGTGGTCTCGACGAGCCCCTCGTCCTCCAGCTGCTGGATGGTCGGGTAGACCGAGCCGGGGCTCGGTTTCCACACGCCGCCCGAACGGGCCTCGATCTGCTGGATCACCTGGTAGCCGTTGAGCGTGTCCCCGGCGCGCTCCGCCGTGGCGAGCACGTCGAGGATCGCCGAGCGCACGTCGCCGCGGCGCACCCGCGGCCCGCGACGCTCCTCGGTCCCGGGCTGGCCGAAGCCGAAGATCCCGGCCAGCCACGGCGGCGGTCCGCCGTGGCCACCCGGGCCACCGGCCCAGCCCGGCCCGCCGCCGGGACGGCGGTGCCCACGGCGTCCGCCCTCGAAGCCCCAGGCGCCCGGCCCGCCGCGGTGCTGCTGGCGCAGCCCGTCGACGTCCTGCGCGAACTGGCGGCCGAGCTCGGCGCCCCACCGGCCGAGGTCGCGCCCCAGCCCGCCGCCTCCACATGCCTCTTCGGATCCCATGACCGCTCCTTCCCTCACGTCTCGTTCCCATAGCGATATATCGCGATCGTACGGCGGTGAAGGACACCGAACAAGCGGCCGTGCTGACATTTGTCATGGCCGATCGGTGATGCCACGCACTGCCGCCGGGCCCCGACGCACGGCATCGTCGGAGGCATGCGATCCACCGTGCCCCGCACCCCCGACGACACCCCCGCCGTCCGACTGCGCGGGGTCCGCCGCACCTACGGCACCGGGGACTCCCGGTTCGAGGCCGTGCGCGGCGTCGACCTCGACGTGGCCCGCGGCAGCGTGGTCGCCCTGCTCGGCACCAACGGCGCGGGCAAGACCTCGCTGCTGGAGGTCGTCGAGGGCCTCGCCCCCGCCAGCGGCGGCACGATCGAGGTCCTCGGCCTGGACCCGGTCGCCGACCGCGCGGAGGTACGCCGTCGTACCGGCGTGCTGCTGCAGCGCAGCGGCTTCGCCGCCGACCTCACCGTGCGCGAGACCCTCGAGATGTGGGCCACGACGCTGAGCACCCCACGCCCGGTCGCCGAGGGCCTGGCCCTGCTCGACCTCGAGGGCCGCGCCGACACCCGGGTCGGGGCGCTCTCCGGCGGCGAGCAGCGCCGCCTCGACCTCTCCTGCACGCTGCTCGGTGACCCCGAGCTGGTGCTGCTCGACGAGCCCACCACCGGCCTGGACCCCGAGAGCCGCCAGCGGCTGTGGGAGCTGGTGCGCGGGCTGCGCGACGCCGGGCGCACGGTGGTGCTCTGCACCCACCACCTCGAGGAGGCCGAGGAGCTGGCCGACCGGATCGCGATCATGCACGGCGGGCTGATCGTGCGCGACGGCACCGCCGCCGAGATCACCGCCGCGCGCCCCTCCCGGGTCCGGTTCGGCGCCGTCGCCATGCCGCTGCCCGACGCCGGGTCCCTGGGGGCGCAGAGGGTGCACACCGAGCACGCCGTGACCACCGTCGAGACCCGCGACCTGCAGGCGACGCTCACCGCGCTGCTCACCTGGGCCGGGCGCCACGGCGTACGCCTCGAGGGCCTCGACGCCCGGACCGCGAGCCTGGAGTCGGTGTTCCTCGACATCGCCCGCGAGCCCGTCGACCGCACGAGCGAGCCCGCATCCCACCAGACCGCCCTCGAAGGGACTTCGCGATGAGCACCCTCGCCCCCACCGACTCCGCGACCCCGTCGCCGGCCCGCGCCTCGCTGCGCCGGGTGCGCGGCCTGGTCCGCGCCAACGCACGCCTGGTCGTGCGCAACCGGCTGACGCTGTCCTACGCCGTCGTCCTGCCGCTGCTGCCGCTGCTGCTGGTGCTCGGTGGTGACCGCGGCGCGATCGGCCCGGGCGCCGCCTCGGTGATCACCGTGGTGATGCTCGCGCTGCTGTTCCCGGTCTTCTACAACACCCTCTCGATGGTCGTGACCCGCCGCGACGAGCTGGTGCTCAAGCGGCTGCGCACCGGGGAGGTGCGTGACGGCGAGCTGCTGGTCTCGCTCGCCGCCCCGGGCGCGATCATCGCGATGCTGATCGGGGTCGTGACCATCCCGGCGGCTCTGGCCCTCGGCGTACCCGCCCCGCAGGCGCCGGTGCTCTACCTGCTGACGATCGCCGTGGCGTCGGTGACCCTGGCCACCCTGGCCTTCTGGACCGCCGCGTGGACCCGCAACGCCGAGGCGGCCCAGCTCACCAGCATGCCGGTGATGGCGCTGCTGGTCGCCGGCCAGCTCGCGGTCGGCTTCCCCGAGGAGGTCCGGCGCTGGATCGCCTACACGCCCGGTGGCGCGGTCACCGACCTGGTGCGCGGCTCGTGGTTCGGCCTCGGCCCCGACGACGCCGACCCGACCCTCGACACCCTGGGCGCCTGGGCCGGCGCCGGCGTACCGCTGCTGGTGCTGGTCGCCTGGACGGTCCTGGGCGGCTGGCTCACCGCCCGATCCATGCGCTGGGAGCCGCGCGCCTGAGGCCTCCGCGCCGGGCACAATGGCGCCCACCCGACCACCGACGGCCCAGGAGCGGAGACCCGATGAGCACACGCTGGTGGCGTTGGGCCGACCGCGACGAGGTCTCCCGGGTGGACGCCTACACCCGGCAGTCACTCCACCTGCTGCTGTGGGGGTCGCCGCTCTTCCTCGCGCTGCAGGCCCTGCCCCGGGTGCCGGAGGACCAGACGGGGCTCGCGGCCGGCATCGTCGCGGCGGGCCTGACGGTCTGCGTGCCCGCGACCGTGGTGCTGCGCGACGTGATGGAGGCGCACCCGCGGGCGGGGTCCCTGCCCCGGCGCGCGGTGCCGTTCCTTGCGCTGCTCGCCGTGGCGTACGTCGCGGCGCTGTGGCTGCCCACCGAGACCCGGGGCCTGGCGGTGATGCTGCTGTGGAGCGCGCTGGCCTGGTCGCTGGGCGGGCTGCGCGGGCGGGTGGCCACCGGCGTGCTGCTCGCGGCGCTCACGCTGACCCCGGCCCTCGCGTCCCGCGAGCCGATGACGGCCCTGCTCGGGCTGGGTGTGGGCGCGTTCTTCGTCTTCACCGTGCGGGTCTCGCTGTGGCTGCTGGCGGTGGTCCGTGAGCTCGACGAGGCGCGGAGCACCCGGGCCGCGCTGGCGGTCGCGGAGGAGCGGCTGCGCTTCTCCCGCGACGTCCACGACGTGCTCGGGCGCCAGCTCTCCGTCATCGGGGTGCAGGCCGAGCTGGCCGCAACGCTCGCCGAGCGGGGCGACCCGGGCGCCGCGGCACGGATGCAGGAGGTCCGCGCCGCCGCCCACGAGGCGCTGCGCGAGGCCCGCGAGCTGGCGCGCGGCTACCGCGCCACCGACTGGCACCAGGAGGTCGAGGGGGCCCGCTCGCTGCTGCGCTCGGCCGGCACCGAGGTCGAGCTGGCCGTCGACGACCTGCCGCCCGCCTGGCACGAGCCGGCCGCCTGGGTGGTGCGCGAGGCGGTCACCAACATCCTGCGCCACTCCGCCGCCACCCGGGTGGAGGTCCGCTACGCCGACGGCGAGCTGTGCGTCACCAACGACCGACCGGCCCCCGCAGGCGCCCAGGTCGGGACCGGACTGCGGAGCCTGTCGGACCGGTTGGTGCCGTTGGGTGCGGCGCTGCGGACCGCGCACACCCCGGAGCGCTTCACCGTGGTCGCGGCCCTGCCCGGCACGGCCCCCGCGGCGGTCCCGGCCGCCGGGGCGGGGCTGGTCGCGACCGAGGGCGGTGCCCGATGATCCGGCTGCTCCTCGCCGACGACGAGAACCTGATCCGGGTCGCGCTGGCCCAGCTCCTCGAGCTCGAGGACGACCTGGTGGTCGTCGGCCAGGCCGCCTCCGGCCCCGAGGCGCTCGCGGTGGCCCGCGCCGAGCGCCCCGACGTCGCCGTGCTCGACCTGCAGATGCCCGGCCTCGACGGGATCGGCGTCGCGGAGGCCCTGGCCGCCGAGCTGCCCGGCTGTGGGGTGGTGATGGTGACCGGGCACGGGCGCCCCGGCCACCTCAAGCGGGCCCTGGGCGTCGGCGTGCGCGGCTTCCTGCCCAAGACCACCTCGGCGAGCACGCTGGCCCGCGTCGTACGCGACGTCCACGGCGGGCGCCGCTACGTCGACCCCGAGCTCGCCGCGGAGGCGATGGCCGCCGGGGACAGCCCGCTGACCCCGCGGGAGGCCGACGTGCTGGAGCTGGCCGCCGATGGCGCGCCCGTGGAGGACATCGCCCGCCGTGCCTCGCTCAGCCCCGGCACGGTGCGCAACTACCTCTCCAGCGCGACCTCCAAGCTGGGCGCGGCCAACCGGCACGACGCCTGCGCGACCGCGCGCCGCCTCGGCTGGATCTGAGGCGGGCGGGTCGGAGCGGATCAGGCCTCGCGGGCCAACCAGGCCGCGTAGGCGTCGAAGGTGTAGGGCCGGCCGAGGAAGTCCGCGACCAGGTCCGCGGCGTCCTTCGACCCGCCCCGCGCCAGCACGGTGTCGCGGTAGCGGCCGGCGACGACCGGGTCGAACAGGTCGTCCTCGTCGAAGGCGCTGAACAGGTCCTTGGCGATCACCAGCGACCACATGTAGGTGTAGTACGCCGAGGAGTAGCCGCCCAGGTGGCCGAAGCTGGCGAACATGTGGGTGCCCTCGACGTAGGGGTACGGCGAGTAGCGCGCCTGGAGCTCGCGGGTGCGGGCGGTGAGGTCGTCGGGACGTTCCACGTGGAACCAGTACGACATCGCGGCGTAGAACATCTGCACCCGCGCCTGGATGCCCTTGCCGTAGTCGTCGGCCGCCCGCATCTTCTCCACCAGCGGGCGCGGGATCGGCTCGCCGGCGGCGTTGGTGGCGAAGGACGCCAGCACCTCGGGGTCCCAGGCCCACTCCTCGAGCATCTGGCTGGGCGCCTCGACGAAGTCCCACTCGGTGGCCACGCCGGAGAAGGCGACCCAGTGCTGGTGCCCGCCGAGCACGTGGTGGACCAGGTGGCCGAACTCGTGGAACAGAGTGACCACGTGGTCGTGCTCCATCAGCCCGCGCGCGAAGTTGCAGACCAGCACGCCCTCGGGCAGCTGGCGCCCGGCGACGCCGGGGACCAGGTCGAACTGCGCGGCGTGCTTGTACTTGCCGTCGCGGGGGTGCAGGTCCAGGTGGATGCGGCCGAGCGGCGCGGCGTCGGCCGGGTCGTCGGCGCGGCGCACGTCGTAGGTCGTGACGTCCTCGTGCCAGACCGGGGCGTCGGGCACCTCGTCGTAGCGCAGCCCGAAGAGCCGGCCGGTGACCTCCAGCAGACCGCGACGCACGGTGGCGAAGTCGAAGTAGGTGCGCACCTGCTGGGAGTCGACGTCGTAGCGCTCGCGGCGCACCAGCTCGGAGTAGTACGACGCATCGGCCGAGGGGATCGTCTCCGCACCGGGGACGTCGCGGCGGTAGCGCTCCAGCAGCACCGCGAGGTCACGCTGCATCGGCTCCTCGGCGGCGGCCGCGATCCGGTCGATGAACTCCGGGATCGCCGGGCCGGAGCCGATCATCTTCACCTCCGCGTCGTACGCCGCCCAGTCGGCGTGGCCGAGCAGCGTCGCCAGCTCGTGGCGCAGCGCGAACATCTCCTTGAGCACCGCGTCGTTCTGCGGCCAGCCGCGGGTGAGGAAGGCGAGGTTCATCGCGGCGCGGACCTCGGCGTCGTGGGCGAACATCCGCACCGGCACCGCGTCGGGGTAGTCGGTGGTGGCGGTGACCTGGCCGTCCTCGTCGGCGGGGTGCGCGTCGAGCCAGTCCTGCGGCAGGCCGGCGTAGCGCTCGGCGGGGAAGGTGATGGTGCGGACGTCGTCGCGGGTGTGGCGGCTGAGCTCCTGGTCCAGCGCGGTGAGCCGCTCGCGGATCTCGGCGAGCCGGGCCCGGGTCGCCTCGTCGCGGTCGACGCCGGAGCGGCGGAAGTCGCGCAGGGTGTGCTCCAGCAGCCGGCGCGCGTCGGCGTCGAGGCCGGCGGGGTCCACGGCGGAGAAGACCTCGAACAGCGCACGGTCCTGGGACAGCTCGGTGCCCAGCCGGTCGGCCTCGACCTCGGCCTGCTCGGCGTGCTCGCGCACCGCCGGGTCGGGGTGGACGTTGGCGAACAGCGACCCGACGGCGGCGACCCGGCGCAGCTCGATGCACAGGTCGTTCCACGTCTCCAGCACGCCCAGCGGGTCGCCGGCGTCCGCGCCGCGGAGCCGGTCGGCGAGCTCGCGGGCCACGGCGAGGCGGTCCCGGGACTGGTCGTCGACCCAGCCCAGGGCACCCTCGGCGGCGGGCAGGAGGACCGGGGACGCGGTGGGGGCGCTCATGGGCGTCAGCCTGCCACGCGCCGGGGACGGTCCGCGATCGGTCATCGTGCCCGCGCGCCGCTTCCGCTGGCCCTACGATCCGAGCCATGACGACACGCCTGCTCCAGCGCTGGGCCGGCGTGGTGCTCGCCGGCCTCCTGGCTCCCGCGCTGGTCACCGCCGCGACCGCCGTCCCGGCCTGGTCGCCCGACGACGCCGGCGGGGCGAGCGTCGCGAGCGTGGCGGAGCGGGCGCGCAAGGACCCCCGCCTCACCCGCCCGCTCCACCTCGACGACCGGCTCCCGGCGACCGGGCAGGAGCGCCGCTACCGCCGGATCGCGCAGACCCCCCAGGCGATCTGGTACGCCCCCGAGCAGCACCCCACCTCCTCCCTCGCCGCGGCCGTGTCCGACCAGGTGGTCCGCGCCACCGCGACCCGGAGCACGCCGGTGCTGGTGCTCTACGCGATCCCCGACCGCGACTGCGGGCAGCACTCCGGCGGCGGGCTGCGCGGCGCCGCGGCGTACCGCGCCTACGTGCGGGCCTTCGCCCGCGGCCTCGGCACCCGCAGCAAGGCGCTGGTCGTCGTCGAGCCGGACGCGATCGCCCTGATCGGCCAGCCGGACTGCGCGGACACGGCGGCCCGCCTGAAGATGCTGCGCTTCGCGGTCACCCGGATCGCGCGGACCGGCGCGTGGGCCTACCTCGACGCCGGCCACTCCGCCTGGACGCCGTACGACGGGCGCGCGCGGCTGCTCAAGCGGGCCGGGATCGCGCAGGCACGCGGGTTCAGCACCAACGTCGCGAACTTCCGCCCGCTCCCCGACGAGCGGGCCTACGCCACCGGCCTGCGCAGGGAGCTGGCGCGGATCGGGGTGAAGGGGGCGCGCTACGTCGTGGACACCTCCCGCAACGGTGCCGCGGCCCCGGTCGTCGGCGACGTCATCAACCCCACCTGGGCGCGCCTCGGACCGGCCCCGAAGCGGCGCTTCCAGGACGGCCTCGACGCCACCTTGTGGATCAAGCACCCCGGCGAGTCCGACGGCGCCGTGAACGGCGGCAACGCCGCCGGGCAGTGGTGCGACCTGCTCGCCGACCGGCTCCTCGGGCGGGCGGACTCGCCCTCCTGCTGAGTCGCCTGCCGAGCCCGCCCGCTGGCCCAGCAGGGGCGATCCGGGCCCCGTGCCGGGCGCCCGGGACCCGGGCGTAGGTTGTCCCCTCGTGCCTGGCCTGAAGTCCCTCGTCGCCGACACCCGGCCGCTGCAGAACCCGCACTTCCGGCGGCTGTGGCTGGCCAACATCATCACGGTGATCGGAGCGCAGCTCACGGTCGTCGCGGTGCCGGCGCAGATCTACGCCGACACCGGCTCCTCGGCGTACGTCGGGCTGACCGGGCTGTTCGGCCTGGTGCCGCTGGTCGTCTTCGGCCTGTACGGCGGGGCGCTGGCCGACGCCTTCGACCGGCGCACGATCCTGATCGTGACCACGCTCGGGCTGATCGGGACCAGCGCGCTCTTCTGGCTCCAGGCGGCCGCGGGCTCCACGAACGTGTGGCTGCTGCTCAGCCTGTTCGCGGTGCAGCAGGCGTTCTTCGCGGTCAACCAGCCGACCCGCAGCGCGGTGGTCCCCCGGCTGGTCTCGGCCGAGCTGCTGCCGGCGGCGAACTCGCTCAACATGACCGTGATGCAGGCCGGCGCGATCGCCGGCCCGCTGGTGGCGGGCGTGCTGATCCCGGTCCTGGGCTTCGAGTGGCTCTACCTGATCGACACCTTCACCCTGCTGGCCACCCTCGGCGCGGTGCTCAAGCTGCCCCGCCTGCCGGTCGCCGGCGTCACCGGCACCCCGGGGCTGCGCTCGGTGCTGGAGGGGCTGGCCTACCTGCGCCACCACCCGGTGCTGCTGATGTCGTTCGTCGTCGACGTGATCGCGATGCTCTTCGGCATGCCGCGAGCGCTGTTCCCCGAGATCGCGCACGTCGACTTCGGCGGGCCCGAGGACGGCGGGCTGGTCTTCGCGCTGCTCTTCGCCGCGATCCCGGCCGGCGCCGTGATCGGCGGCGTCTTCAGCGGCTGGGTCTCCCGGGTGCACCGCCAGGGCCTCGCGGTGATCGTGTGCATCCTGGTCTGGGGCGTGGCGATGACCGGGTTCGGCATCGCCGTCGGGCTGGCCCGGCACGCCTCCACCCTGATGCTGTCGATCGCACTGCTGATGCTGGTGATCGGCGGCGCGGCCGACATGGCCTCGGCGGCGTTCCGCACCAGCATGCTCCAGAGCGCCGCGGCCGACGCGGTCCGCGGCCGCCTGCAGGGGGTCTTCATCGTGATCGTCGCCGGTGGCCCGCGCCTGGCCGACGTCGCGCACGGCGCCGCGGCGGCCTCGGTCGGCGCGGCGGCGGCCGCCGCGGGCGGCGGGGTGCTCGTGGTGGTCGGCACGGTGGTCGCGGCGCTCGCCGTACCGTCGTTCGTGCGCTACCGCGTGACCCGCACCGCATCCGGCGTCTGAGCCGGGGGTGAGGATGTCGGGTCCGGGGGCTCGGCTTCGTAGGATCCGCCGGTGACCGCTACCGACGACCGCACGCCCTCCGCGAGCGTCCCTGGCATCGATCCCGACGACCTCGCGACCGCCGTCCGGGTGCTGAACCAGCTGCACGAGCTGCCCGACGACCACCCGGACATCCGCACCGTCAAGCACGCCGCGTCGCACATGTACAAGGCGCTCAAGCGCGAGCGGCGCACCCGCAAGCGCGAGGCCGAGCTGGCCCACGACCGCGCCGTCACGGAGGCCACCGCCACCGGCTCGGCGATGCGCATCGACGACGAGACCGCCGGGATCCCGCTGGTGTCCACCACCCAGGGCGCGTTCGCCGGCGAGCTGATCAACCCGCGCGGCTGCTACATCTGCAAGAACGACTACACCCTGGTCGACGCCTTCTACCACTGGCTGTGCCCCTCGTGTGCGGCGATGAGCCACGAGAAGCGCGACCAGCACGCCGACCTGCGCGGCAAGCGGGCGCTGCTCACCGGCGGGCGCGCCAAGATCGGCATGTACATCGCGCTGCGGCTGCTGCGCGACGGCGCGCACACCACGATCACCACCCGCTTCCCCAAGGACGCCGTACGCCGGTTCGCCGCGATGGAGGACTCCGCGGACTGGCTGCACCGCCTCAAGGTCGTGGGCATCGACCTGCGCGACCCCACCCAGGTGGTCTCGCTGGCCGACGACGTGGCCGCGGCCGGGCCGCTGGACATCCTGATCAACAACGCCTGCCAGACCGTGCGCCGCTCCCCGGGCGCCTACTCCCAGCTGGTCGAGATGGAGTCGGCGCCGCTGCCCGACGACATCGAGCTGCCGCCGATGGTCACCTTCGACCGGGTCAGCGACGCCCACCCCGCGATGATCACGGGCGCGCTGCGCGAGCACGCAGTGGCGCACGGGGAGGACGCCGGTGCTGGGTCCGGGTCGGCCGCGCTGGCCGCGACGACCGCCGCGGACCTGACCGCACTGGCGCTGAGCGCCGGCTCGGCCTCCCTGGAGCGCCACCTCGACGGCACCGCCGTGGACGCCGGCGGCCTGCTGCCGGACCTGCAGTCCACCAACTCCTGGACCAAGGGCGTCGACCAGGTCGACCCGCTGGAGCTGCTCGAGGTCCAGCTGTGCAACCAGACCGCGCCGTTCATCCTGATCTCGCGGCTGCGCCCGGCGATGCGCGAGGCGGTGCGCCGCGGCGCACGGCGCGCCTACGTCGTGAACGTCTCGGCGATGGAGGGGCAGTTCTCGCGGCGCTACAAGGGCCACGGGCACCCGCACACCAACATGAGCAAGGCCGCGCTCAACATGCTCACCCGCACCTCCGCCGGGGAGATGTTCGAGACCGACAAGATCCTGATGACCGCCGTCGACACCGGCTGGATCACCGACGAGCGCCCGCACCAGGAGAAGCTGCGGATCGCCGCCGAGGGCTGGCACGCCCCGCTCGACCTCGTCGACGGCGCCGCCCGGGTCTACGACCCGATCGTCCAGGGCGAGGCCGGCGTGGACCTGTACGGGCACTTCCTGAAGGACTACGTCCCCAGTCCCTGGTGAGGGTGACCCGGGGGGGGGTTGCGCGTAACTCAGCAGTTACGCGCGGAACCCCAGCAGCCCCCGCACGTACTCCGCCTGCCCGACGTGGCGGGTGTCGTCGTCCAGGACGCTCACCAGCCGCACGCCGAGGGTGACCGGCGGGTCCCAGCGGGTGTCGACGATGCGGTCCAGGTCGCCCTCGCCGACCGTGGCGAGGAACTCCATCGTCTGCTCGTGCACCGCGGTGAGGTACGCCGCGAGCCGGTCGGCGTCGATGCAGACCGCGTCCACCTGGTCGCGGGTGTGCCCGAAGCCGGTGTCGTCGGGGTCCAGCGGCAGGTCGAAGCGGCTCACGAAGTCCTGCTCGCTCCACACCTGCGGGCGCCCGGCGACGTCGGCGACGTGGTCGTCCTGCACCCGGGTGAGGTGCCACACCAGCCAGCCGATCGGGTTCGCGTCGGGGGCCGGGCGCTGGGACAGCTGATCGACCGACAGCCCGGCGACGACCGACGTACCGCTCTCGAGGACGCGTCCGAAGCCGTCGGACAGCAGCTGCGCGGGAGTCATGTCCCGACGCTACGGTCGCGAGGCGAAACGGGGTACCCCCCGCACATGAGCAATCTCGGATACACCCTCATGACCGAGCAGAGCGGCCCCCGCGAGCTGGTGGGGTACGCCGTGGACGCCGAGCGGGTCGGGTTCGACTTCGCCGTCTCCAGCGATCACTACTCGCCCTGGCTCACCGAGCAGGGGCACGCGCCGTACGCCTGGACGCTGCTGGGCGCGGTCGCCCAGGCGACCGAGCGGATGGGGCTGATGACCTACGTGACCTGCCCGACGCTGCGCTACCACCCGGCGGTGGTGGCGCAGAAGTCCGCGACGCTGCAGCTGTTGGCAGAGGGGCGCTTCACCCTCGGCCTGGGCAGCGGGGAGAACCTCAACGAGCACGTCGTCGGCGCCGGCTGGCCGACGATCGGGGTGCGCCAGCGGATGCTCGCCGAGGCGGTGGAGGTGATCCGCGCGCTGCACACCGGCGACCTCGTCGACTACCACGGTGAGCACTTCGAGGTGGACTCCGCGCGGGTCTGGGACGTCCCCGACGAGGGCGTCGAGCTCGCGATCGCGGTGTCCGGGGAGCGCTCGATCACCGAGCTCGCGCCGCTGGCGGACCACCTGGTCGCCGTCGCGCCCGAGGCCGAGATCCTCGAGACCTGGAACGCCACCCCCGGCGCCCCGCAGATCGGCGCCGGCGCCCGGGCCATCGGCCAGATCCCGGTCTGCTGGGCCCCCAGCGCCGAGGACGCCACCGCCTACGCCCACGAGCAGTTCCGCTGGTTCGCGGGCGGCTGGCAGGTCAACGCCGACCTGCCCACGCCGTACGGCTTCTCCGGCGCGACCCAGTTCGTACGCCCCGAGGACGTCGCCGCGCAGATCCCCTGCGGCCCCGACCTCGACGCGATCGTGGAGGCGGTCGGCGCGTACTGGGAGGCCGGCTTCACCGACGTCGCGCTGGTCCAGGTCGGCGACCGCTGGCAGCAGCAGTTCCTCGACGAGGTCGCCGCCCCGCTGCTGGACAAGCTCCGCGCCGCGGCGCCCTGAGCGGGCCCCTGCCACATGTAACGCGGGGTTATTGTCGCTCCACACGCCGTGTGCGACGGGTGCAGCGACAATAACCCCGCGTTACAGCTCGCGGGCCGCGCGCCACTCCTCCGCCAGCACCGCGTACCCGAACGAGTCCAGCCAGCCGAGCTCGCGGTGCAGCGACTCGCGCACGGCGTGGCTCTCGCGGCGCATGCCGACGCGTTCCATCAGCCGCCACGAGGCGGTGTTGTCGGCGAAGCACTGGGCGGTGACCCGGCGCAGCCCGAGGGTGGTGAAGCAGGTCTCCAGCAGCGCGCGGACCGCCTCGGTGGCCAGGCCGCGGCCGGCGTACGCCGGGTCGAGGACCCACCCGAGCTCGGCCTCGCTGGCCCGGGCGGCGCTGGCAACCTCGGCCTGCGCCCACCCGTCGCCGACCCACAGCATCAGGTCCCCGATCACGGGGCCGCGGCCCGGCGCGCCGTCCGCCGCGACCTCGACGACCAGCGTGCGCGCCAGCCGCTCCGGCTCGGCGAAGCTGGCGGCGTACGACGCCGGCTCCCCCGGGGCGCTGGTGATCCACTGCGCGACCTCCGGCAGCGACCGGATCCGGTACGTCGCGTCGGCGTCGTCCACCCGCGCCGGGCGCAGCAGCAGCCGCTCGGTGCGCACCGGCCAGGCCACCGCGTCGAGCGGGCCGCTCATCCCTCGCCCTCCGGGCGCAGCCGCTCCAGGCGCTGGGCGAGCAGGTCGGCGCGGTGCGCGTTGCCCTCGAGGCGCACGTAGCGCTCGCCGTACACCGCGAGCAGCGCGTCGTCGAGGCGACGTACGGCGCCCGGCGGGTAGCGGTACTCCATGCGGGCGTTGAGGTCCCACGCCAGCGCCGGGCGGATCACCTCGCCGAGCTCGTCGAGGGAGGTGATGTCGAGCTCGCGCAGCAGCCCGGAGATCCAGGCGTAGTGGTCGCTGCGCGACCAGCCCGCGTCGTGGTACTGCCCGGCCAGGAACGCCGCGAGCTCGCGCGCGTCGATGCCGCTGCCGCTCGGCTCGTCGGGCTCGTGGCCGACCCGGTCCGGGGTCGGGTCCTGCGAGGAGCCGCGCAGCCGCTCGCGGATCGTGGAGAACTCCTGGTCGGCGAGCTCCAGCAGCCCCGCGGCGAGGGTGAAGCGGCGGTCGAAGTCGCGCGCGTGCTCCTCGGGGATCGTGCCCTTGTAGCGGATGTCGTGCTCGAACTCCGCCCAGGCGTGCTGCAGCACCGTGCGGATCTGGATCTGCGCGACGCGCGCGTGCAGCGGGGCGAGGTCCTGCTCCTCGAGGCGCGCCGGGTCCAGCTCGACGAGCAGGTGCCGGCTGGCGTAGCCGAAGCGCCCCTCGGCCGCGGTCTCGCTGCCCATGTCGCGGTCGTCGAGCACCGTCACCTGGCTGGCCAGCAGGTCCGCGACCGCGGCGACGTCGCTGTGCACGTAGGTCACCACGCGTACCCCGACCTGGTCGGTGATGTCGCGCAGCGGGTCGGGGTAGAGCAGCTCGCCGTCGCGGGTGCGGGTCGCCTTCTCCGCGAAGCTCGCGACCGACTTGGTGCGCCCGGTGACGGTCAGGTAGTTGATGCCTGCCTCGTCGAGCACCCGGGTCACCAGGTCGACGGTCAGGGCACCGCCGCGGGACAGCTCGGGGTGGCGCAGCGCGTACTCGCGCACCGCCTCGGCCACCGTGTCCTCGCCGCCGTCGGCGGGACCGGGGCGCTTCGGGGACAGGTCGGCGGGCAGCGTCGGGGTGACGATGTAGCCGTCCTCCCACGACGAGCCGCCGTCGTCGCCGTACGTCGTGAGCCGCTCGGGTGCCCGGTGGGAGAGCAGCGCGACGTAGGCGCAGACCACCGCGTCCACCTGATCCTCGACCACCCGCAGCTCGCTCTTGCGGGTCGCCGACTCCGCGGCCCGCCGCAGCGCGGACCACGCGGGACCGGTGAGGAGCAGCGGCGGCTCGGCCGCCGCGAGGCCCTCGAGCAGGCCCATCAGCACCAGCAGCTCGGCCCGCATCGAGGCCGGGTCGCGGCCCTTCTTGTCCTTGTACTTCAGCGTGCGACCGAGGCGGAAGATGGCCACGGTGGCCGGGTGCGGGTAGACCTCGATCGCGCGCCGGCTGCGCCCCGAGCGCGGGTTGACGTCCAGCCCGAGGCGCGCGGCCAGGCGCTGGGCGCGGCTGCCGTCGCGGAAGTCGGGCTTGGCGGTGTTCGAGGGGTGCGCGCCGGCCTCGAACCGGGCGAAGTCGCGGTTCAGCGCCGCCTCCGCCGGGCGGTTGCCGGACGGGTTGCGCACCAGGATCGGGGCGTCGAAGGCCACCACACAGGGCCCGGCGACGTACGGGTCCAGCTCGGCGACGACCTCGTCGTCGCTGGTGACCGCAGCGACGTGCACGAGGCGACCGCCCGCATCGAGCACGGCGATCCCCGTGGGCCGCTGGAGGCCCCACGCCAGATCCACGCCGACGAGGTGGAGATCGGGTTGCATGGGATCAGCCTGCCGCATCGCGCCCCGCGCGCGCCCGGACGGGGGCAGGCGGCCCCGACGCCGTAGGCTCTGCGGGCTAACGGCTCGCGGTACGGGTACCGCTTCATCAGCGATCCCTGAGGATCCGCGTCCGCGACCACCAGTGTCGAGCACCCCTGGAGCCCCCCACGATGACCACCACCACGCACCTGCAGCCGTCCCGCATCGGACCCGCCGCCCACCTGACCGCCGACGACGTCGAGGCGCTCGGGCGCGAGATCACGCAGATCCGCCAGGAGGTGCTGGACTCCCGCGGCGCCCGCGACGCGGCGTACATCCGGCGGGTGATCGCGGCGCAGCGTGCGTTGGAGCTCTCCGGGCGCGCCGTGCTGGTGCTCGCCAGCAACCGCCGCGGCGGCTGGGTGCTCGGTACGGCGATGCTCGGCGTCGCCAAGAGCCTGGAGAACATGGAGATCGGCCACAACGTCCTGCACGGGCAGTGGGACTGGATGCGCGACCCCAAGATCCACTCCACGACCTGGGACTGGGACCACGCCTCCCCGCCGGAGCAGTGGAAGCGGGCGCACAACGAGACCCACCACACCTACACCAACATCCTCGGCAAGGACAACGACCTCGGCTACGGGATCATGCGGGTCGACGAGGCCCAGCCCTGGAAGCCGCGCTATCTCGTGCAGCCGCTGTGGAACGCGATCAACGCGCTGATCTTCGAGTACGGCATCGCGATGTACGACCTCGACTTCGGCGACTCGCTGCGCAACAAGACCGGGTTCAGCGCGGAGAAGAAGGCGGAGATCCGCACCACCCTGCGCAAGATCGGCAAGCAGGCCACCAAGGACTACGTCGTGCTGCCCGCGCTGTCGGGACGGCACTGGCGCGCGACCCTCACCGCCACCGTGACCGCCAACGTGCTGCGCAACGTCTGGTCGCACTCGGTGATCATGTGCGGGCACTTCCCCGAGGGCGTCGAGGCCTTCGAGATGGAGCAGCTCGACCCCGACGAGACCCGGGGCGAGTGGTACCTGCGCCAGATGCTCGGCTCGGCCAACATCTCCGGCCCGCCGCTGGTGCACCTGATGACCGGCAACCTCTCCCACCAGATCGAGCACCATGTCTTCCCCGACCTTCCGAGCAACCGCTACGCCGAGATCGCCCCGCGGATGCGCGATCTCTTCGAGCGCTACGGCCTGAGCTACAACGTGCGCCCGCTGCCCCAGCAGGTGGCCAGCGCGTGGCACAAGGTCGTCCGGCTCTCGCTCCCGAACGGCTGGCTGCAGCGGACCGGCCGGCACAACTGGCGCGCCCAGCTGCGCGAGCTCCGGCGCAGCGAGCCGTCGCCGACCTCCCCAGTCTGAGGCGTGACACAGGTCACCTCCATGGGCCAAGGTGGGGCACCTCAGCCCGCCCCACCCCCCCCAGGAGATGACCTTGAGCGCATCACGAGGCCGCGCGGCGATCGCCGCATCGGCCGTTCTCGGTGTCGGACTCGCCCTGATCGGCCCGGCCGCCACCGGCCAGAGCAGCACTCCCGAGCACAGCGGATCGGCCGTGCACGAGCGGCAGCAGGCCGCGAAGCCGAAGCCGGCCAAGCCCGGCAAGCCGAGCAAGCCGAGCAAGCCCGGTAAGCCCGGCAAGCCCGGTAAGCCGAAGCTCACCGACAGCGAGAAGCTGCGCAAGGCGGTGGGGACCCCGCGCATCATGAACCACCTGCGGCAGTTCCAGGCCGCCGCCGATCGGTACGGCGACCGCGCCGCCGGGCAGGAGGGCTACAACGCCGCCTCGCGCTACGTGGAGTCCCAGCTGCGGGCCGCCGGCTACTCCCCGCGCCGGCAGTACTTCGACTTCGTCTACACCCGCGTGAACGCCAACACCGTCAGCGTCGGCGGCGAGCAGATCGCCAACGACGTGCTCACCGGCTCGCCGAGCACGCCCGCCGGCGGAGTCACCGCCGACCTGGTCACCCCCGCCGTCGCCCAGGGCTGTGACGCCGCGGCATGGCAGGGCGTGGAGGTCACCGGCCAGATCGCCCTGGTCAACCGCGGCACCTGCAGCTTCCAGATCAAGTCCGAGGTCGCCAAGGCCGCCGGCGCCGCGGCCGTGGTGATCTGGAACAACGCCCCCGGCCCGCTCAACAACGCCACCCTCGGGGAGTCCACCCCGGCGCTCGCGCCCACCACCGGGATCAGCCAGGAGGACGGCCAGGCGCTGGTCGCCGACCTCGCAGGCGGCCCCGTCGAGGCGACCGTGGACCTCGACGTCACCGTGGAGGAGCGCCGTACCTGGAACGTCATCGCCGAGACCCGCCGCGGTCGCGCCGACGACGTGGTCATGGTCGGCTCGCACCTCGACGGCGTGCAGGACGCCGCCGCGATCAACGACAACGCCTCCGGCAGCGCCACGTTGCTCGAGACCGCCATCCAGCTCAAGAAGATGGAGGGCCGGCTGCGCAACAAGGTCCGCTTCGCCTGGTGGGGCGCCGAGGAGCTCGGCCTGCTCGGCTCCACCCACTACGTCAACCAGCTGGTGGAGAACAACCCCGAGGCCCTCGACGACATCGCCGTCTACCTCAACTACGACATGGTGGCCTCGCCCAACTACATCATCGGCGTGTACGACGCCGACGAGTCCACCGAGGCGGCGAGCGCCCCGGTGCCGGCCGGCTCCATCGAGACCGAGCGGCTCTACCGCGCGTACTTCCGCTCGGTGAAGCAGCCGGTGGTGGACACCGCCTTCTCCGGTCGCTCGGACTACCAGGCGTTCATCGAGAACGGCGTGGCCGCGGGCGGGCTGTTCAGCGGTGGCGACGGCGTCAAGACCGAGGAGCAGGCACGTCTGTTCGGCGGGACCGCGGGGATCACCTACGACCCGAACTACCACACGCCGGCGGACGACATCTCCAACATCTCGCGTCGTTCGCTCGACATCATGTCCGACGCGATCGCCCACATGACGATCCGGCTCGGCCGCAGCACCGTGGCGATCGACACCCCCGACGACACCCTGCCGACGGGTCGCCGCAGCGCCCCGCGCGCACCTGAGGGGGTCCTGCTCCGCTGAGGGACGCCCCTCACCGACCCCTTGACGGTGCCGCGTCGCCCACGGGCGGCGCGGCACCGTCATGTCCAGCGTCATGTCCTGCCTCCCCCTCGACGTGCGCGCGCAGCGCACGCTGGGCGATGGCCAGGCCGGTGTCGAGGGCGGCGAGCTCCGCGGTGTCGAGGCGTTCAAGGATGCCGAGCCGGGAGCGCAGCTGGAACGACGCGAGCTCCTCGAGCGCCTGCCGGCCGGCGGGCGTGGCCACCAGGTGCCGGCTGCGCCGGTCCGGCGCCTCCTCGCGCACCAGCAGACCGTGCTCGGCGAGGCGACGGACCAGGCCCGAGACGGTGGCCGCGGTGACGCCGAGCTCCGCGGCGACCTCGTGGGCGGTGATCGGCGCCCGGTGCACCGCCAGCAGCAGCACCTTGAGCTGCTGGAGGGAGAGCTCGCTGGCGACCAGCGCGTCGAGGCGCAGCTCGATCGCGAGCTGGTCGAGCGCCGCGAGGTGGGCTGAGACCGAGGCCACCAGTCCCCCACGCACCGAGTCCACTGGCGTCACCGCGCGCTCCCTATGATGATCCGGGCGATCGTTAGCGTCGCCCTAATCAAATTCTGTACCCATCTCGCCCAACAGAACACAGGAGCGCCCCGGTGGGCCACCTCGCCTCATTCTCCCTGCGCAACCGCGCCTTCGTGGCCCTCGCCACCGTCCTCGTGGCGATCTTCGGCTTCCTCTCGCTGGGGTCGCTGAAGATGGAGCTGATCCCCAACCTGCAGTTCCCCGCCGTCGGCGTGGTCGTGCCGTACGCCGGCGCCTCGCCCGAGTCGGTCGAGCAGGAGGTCACGATCCCCGTCGAGGACGCGCTCAGCGGCGTCGACGCCGTCGAGGAGATCTCCTCGACCTCCTCGTCGGGCTCCGCGCTGGTGCTCCTGACCCTCACCTACGGCACCGACCTGGACCGCGCCCAGCAGCAGGTCGAGTCGGCCGTCACCGGCCTCGACGCACTGCCCGAGCAGGTCGAGCCGATCGTGTTCGCCGGCGACTTCGATCAGTTCCCGGTCGTGCAGCTGTCGGTGACCTCCGACGCCGATGCCGCGAAGCTCGCCAGCGACCTCGAGCGGATCGCGATTCCCGAGCTCGAGGACATCGAGGGCGTACGCGAGGTCCAGCTGACCGGCGGGCCCCAGGACCGGGTGGAGATCACCCCGCTCCCGGCGGCCGCCGCCCAGGGCGTCAACGCCGGCACCATCGCCGAGGCGCTGCGCGGCGCCTCGATGGTCCCCGCGGGCAGCCTCGACGCCGGCGAGCAGAGCCTGTCGGTCCAGGTCGGCAGCACCCCCACCACGCTCGAGCAGCTGCGCGGCATCCCCGTCGCGGTCGGCGAGGGCACCCAGCCGCTGGGCCGGGTCGCGCAGGTGCAGGTCGCGCAGGTCGCGCCCACGTCGTACGCCCGCACGAACGGTGAGCCGAGCCTGTCGCTGGCGATCACCAAGACCCCCGACGGCAACACCGTCGACATCTCCCACCAGGTCGCGGACCTGATGCCCGAGCTCGAGGAGTCCCTGGGCTCCGGTGCGGACATCACCGTCGCCTTCGACCAGGCGCCGTTCATCGAGAAGTCCGTCGAGGACCTCACCACCGAGGGCGGCCTGGGCCTGATCTTCGCGGTGCTGGTGATCCTGCTCTTCCTGTTCTCGGTGCGCTCCACGATCGTCACCGCGATCTCGATCCCGCTGTCGCTGCTGGTCACCCTGATCGGCCTGCAGCTGGGCGGCTACACCCTCAACATCCTCACCCTCGGCGCGCTCACGGTGGCGATCGGCCGCGTCGTCGACGACTCGATCGTGGTCATCGAGAACATCAAGCGCCACCTGTCCTACGGCGAGGGCAAGGTCGCGGCGATCACGACAGCGGTCCGCGAGGTCGCGGGGGCGATCACCTCCTCGACCATCGCCACCGCCGCGGTCTTCCTGCCGATCGGCATCGTCGGCGGTCAGGTCGGCGAGCTGTTCCGGCCGTTCGCGGTCACCGTCGCGCTCGCCCTGATGGCCTCGCTGCTGGTCGCGCTGACGATCATCCCGGTGCTGGCCTACTGGTTCCTCAAGGAGACGACCGGCCCGGTCGACGCCGAGATCGTCGCCGCCGAGGCGGAGGCCAAGGAGGAGCGCAGCTGGCTGCGGCGCGCCTACGACCCGACCGTGCGCTGGGTGCTGCGCAAGCCCTGGATCACCGTCGGCCTGGCCTTCCTCGTGCTCCTCGGCACCCTGGCCCTCGCGCCGCTCATCAAGACCAACTTCCTGGGCAGCAGCGGGCAGAACACGCTCACGGTGACCCAGGAGCTCGAGCCGGGGGCCAGCCTGGCCCGCCAGGACACCGCCGCGCGCGCCATCGAGAAGGTCATCGGCGAGCTCGACGAGGTGGAGAACCTCCAGGCGACCGTCGGCTCGGACCCCGCCACCGCCCTGTTCTCCGGCGGCAGCACGTCGTTCGCGCTCACCCTCGCGGAGGACGCGGACGCCGACGCGGTGGCCGACGAGCTCACCGAGCGGCTCGCGGACGCCGACGGCGAGGTCACCGTCTCCGCCGGCGACACCGGGTTCGCCTCCGCCCTGGAGGTCGTCGTGACGGCGACCGACCAGAGCGCGCTGACCGAGGCGGCCGAGCTGGTCACCGAGGAGCTGCGCACCGTCGACAGCATCGGCGTGGTCACGTCCGACGCCGCAGCCGCGCAGCCGATCCTGAGCGTCCAGGCCCGCGAGAGCGCCGAGGCCAGCGGCCTCACCTCCACGGTGCTGGGCCAGCTGCTCGCCGCCACGCTGTTCCAGCCCCCGGTGGCGCAGGTCTCGGTGGACGGCCAGCAGCTCGACGCCGTCGTGGTCTCCGGGCCGAAGCCGTCGTCGGTCGAGGAGCTCCAGCAGCTGCCGGTGGGCCCGGGCGGCGTCACGCTCGGCCAGGTCGCCGAGGTCGAGGAGCGCCAGGTCGCCACCGCGATCACCCGCGCGAACGGGGACCGCACCATCACCATCAGCGCGGAGCCCGACGCCGACGACCTCGGCGCGGTGACCTCCGACGTGCAGGCACTCCTCGACGACCTCGACCTGCCCGAGGGCACCGAGGTCTCCCTCGGCGGCGTCTCGGAGGACCAGGCGGAGGCCTTCGCCCAGCTCGGCCTGGCGCTGCTGGTCGCGATCGCGATCGTCTACCTGGTCATGGTGGCGACGTTCCGCTCGCTGGTCCAGCCGCTGATCCTGCTGGTCTCGGTGCCGTTCGCGGCCACCGGCGCGCTGCTGCTGCTGGTGCTCACCGGCATCCCGCTCGGTGTCGCCTCCCTGATCGGCGCGCTGATGCTGATCGGTGTCGTGGTCACCAACGCGATCGTGCTGATCGACCTGGTCAACCAGTACCGGGAGCGGGGCGCCTCGATCACCGAGGCGCTGAGCGAGGGCGGCGGCAAGCGCGTGCGCCCGATCGTGATGACCGCGCTGGCGACGATCCTCGCGCTCACCCCGATGAGCCTCGGGCTGACCGGCGGCAGCGCCTTCATCAGCCAGCCGCTGGCCATCGTGGTGATCGGCGGCCTGCTGAGCTCGACGTTCCTCACCCTGCTCCTCGTCCCGGCGCTGTACCTGCTGGTCGAGCGCCGCAAGGAGCGTCGTGCCGCGAAGCGGGCGGCCAAGCGCGCCCCCGCCCCCGCCGAGGAGCGTGACACCACCCCGGAGCCGGTGGGCTGACGCCCGCCCCCTCCCGCTTGTAACGCGGGGTTATTGACGCTGAACGCGCCGCATACGGCGTGCGAAGCGACGATAACCCCGCGTTACAGCTGTTTCAGGGCCCGGCCAGCCGGCCCACCGCGGCCGCGACGTCCGCCAACCAGCGCTCGCGCTGCGGGGCGCTCGACCCGGCGAGCGGGCCCGCGAGCAGGCGTTCGGTCGGCGGGTCACCCAGGTAGGCACCCACGCAGCGGCGCCAGACGGCGTCCAGCGGGTCCCCGAACACCTCGACCTCGCGTTCCGGCGGGGTGTCGCCGGTGTTGAGCACCAGCAGGCTGCGCAGTCCGAGCAGGCAGACCGGCGCCCCCTCGCCGGTCGCCAGCCGGTAGGCGACGCCCGGCACGACCACCCGGTCGAGCCAGCCAGCCATGATCGCGGGCGGCTTGCCCCACCAGTTCGGGTGCGCGACGACCAGGTGGTCGGCCCGGGTGAGCGCCTCCCGGTGCGCCCGGACCACGGGGTCGTCGCTCGCGGCGACGGCTGCCTCGACGTCGAGGCCGACCGTCGCGGTCTCCGCCGCCGGCGCGACCGGCGCGAACGCCTCGGCGTACAGGTCGTGGACGGCAACGTCGGCACCCCGGGCCCGCCAGGCGTCCGCTGCCTGCTCGGCCAGCGCATGCACGAAGCTCGTGGGACGGGGGTGGGCGACGACGACCAGGACACGCACGAGGCGGATCGTGCCACGCCCTACGGCATCACCGGCGGCACGTACTCGAACGTCATGCCGAGCAGCCAGAGCAGCAGCAGCACCACCGGCAGGTGGAAGAGGAACTGCAGGAACGTGAAGCCGACCAGGTCGCGTGCCCGCAGGCCCAGCACCGCGAGCAGCGGCAGCATGAAGAACGGGTTCACCAGGTTGGGCAGCGCCTCGGCGGCGTTGTAGATCTGCACCGTCCAGCCGAGGTTCATCCCGACGTCGCTCGCCGACTGCATGACGTACGGCGCCTCGACCAGCCACTTGCCGCCGCCCGAGGGCACCAGCAGGCCCAGCAGCGCGGTGTAGAGCGCGATCACGACCGCGAAGGCGCCACCGCCGCCGACCCCGGTGAACAGGTCGGCGAGGTGCTCGGAGACGGTCACGCCGCCGCGGCCCTCGGCCCGGGTCAGGATCGCGGCCATCGCGGCGTACAGCGGGAACTGCACGAGCACGCCCGCCGTCGAGGGCACCGCCTTGGACGTCGCGTCGAGGAAGCGGCGCGGGGTGCCGTGCAGCACCAGGCCGAGGACCAGGAAGACCAGCAGGTAGCCGTTGAGGCTGCTCAGCACGGTCAGCAGCGGCAGGTCGATGAGCTGCCACACCAGCCACAGCAGGGTCAGCGCGCCGATCAGGGCCGGCAGGATCCGCGAGTGCTCGAGCCACTCCCCGGGCCGGGTGCGCACCGGCGGCTCGGGCACCTCGTCGTCGAGGTCCACGCCCAGGTCGGCGGCAGTGCGGACCGCCTCGCCGCGCGGCGTCGAGGCCCAGGCGACCGCGACGCTGAGGACGATCAGGACCGCCGCCATCACCAGCGACTGCCAGGTGAGGATCGTGGCGCCGAAGTCGAGCACACCGGTGATCTCCAGCAGCTCGGGCGGCAGCGAGGCCGGCGTGGCCTGCAGCTGCGCGGCCGAGGAGGACAGCCCGAGCGCCCACACCGCGCCCAGGCCGAGGTACGCCGCGGCGCCGAGCGCCCGGTAGTCGGCGCGCAGGTCGCCGCGCCGAGCGATCGCGCGGGCCAGGAGCCCGGAGAAGACCAGGCTGAGGCCCCAGTTGAGCATCGAGACCAGGCAGGAGAGCAGGGCGACGAAGGCGACCGCGCCCCGCGGCGTCGAGGGCACCATCGCGATCCGCTCGATCAGGCGGGCCACCGGCGGGGACGTGGCGACGATGTAGCCGGTGAGCACCACCATCGCCATCTGCAGGGTGAAGGCGGTGAGGTCCCAGAACCCGCCCCCGAACGCCTCGGCGACGACCTTGGGACTGGAGCCGTTGATGAACGCCGCCACGCTGACGACGACGACGCCGGCGAGGGCGAACACGTAGGCGTCGGGGAACCACTTCTCGGTCCACGCCGCGCTGATCTGGGCGAAGCGCGCCAGGCCGCGCTCGCGCGACTCGGCATCGGGCTCGGGTCCACGCTCCGACGGGGCCTGGGGGGCGGCCTGCGACATCGCGACTCTCCTTGGTTGCTCGGGGCAGGCCGGGTGCGCTGCCACCGGCACCCTGCCCCGGGGAGCGGCGAACCGAACCCGCCCCGCCGCCCCCGCTGCTGCCTCCCGCGCACATGTAACGCGGGGTTATTGACGCTGCACCCGTCGTATGCGGTGTGTGCAGCGTCAATAACCCCGCGTTACAAGGGGAGGCCCGCTCCGCAGAGCCCCCGCCCCTAGACCCCCATCCGGTCCACCACGTGCTCGGCGATGGCGAGGCTGGAGGTGGCGGCGGGCGAGGGCGCGTTGCGCACGGTGGTGACCGCGTCGTCGCCGAGCACCCGGAAGTCGTCGAGCAGGCTGCCGTCGCGCTCCACCGCCTGCGCGCGCACCCCGGCACCGGCCCGGACGACGTCGTCGGCGCCGATCTGCGGCACGTAGCGACTCGCCACCTGCATGTACGCGCGCACCGACAGGCTGCCGCGCAGCTCGCGGGCGCCGGTGCGCCAGTGGGTCGCCGCCAGCCGCCAGAACCCCGGCCAGGCCGCGAGCTCGCGCAGGTCCTCGAGGCGGGCGTCGCGTCGCCGGTACCCCTCGCGGGCCAGGGCGAGGACGGCGTTCGGGCCGACCTCGAGGCCGCCGCCGACGCGGCGGGTGAAGTGCACGCCGAGGAACGGGTAGCGCGGGTCCGGGACCGGGTAGACCATCCCGCGCACCAGGTCGGCCTTGGCCGGGCGCACGCTCATGTACTCGCCTCGGAACGGCACGATCCGGGGCCCGGCGCTGCCGTCGGCCCACTGCGAGACCCGGTCGGCGTACAGCCCGGCGCACACCACCAGCCGGTCCACGCGCAGCGGCTCGCCGGCGGTCGCGACCTCGACGCCGCTCGCCGTACGCCGGATCCCGGTGACCTCGGTGCCGGTGCGCACCTCCCCGCCCGCGGCGCGGACGTCGTCGGCGTACGCCTGCGCGATCGCGACGTAGTCGGTGATCGCGGTCTGCGGAGAGTGCAGCGCGACCAGCCCGGCGGCATGCGGCTCGATCTCGGTGATCGCGGCGCCCTCGACGCGACGCAGGCCGGGGACCCCGTTCTCGGTCGCGGTCCGCTCGAGGGCGTCGAAGCGCCCGAGCTCGTCGCGCGCGACGGCGACCACGAGCTTGCCGCACTCCTCGTAGGGGATCGCGCGCTCCGCGCAGTACTCGCGCAGCAGGCTTCGACCACGGGTGCACAGCTCGGCCTTGAGGCTGCCGGGGCGGTAGTAGATGCCGGCGTGGACGACACCGGAGTTGTGCCCGGTCTGGTGCTGCGCGAGGCGGTCCTCCTTCTCCAGCACCACGACCCGGACGCCCGGCCGCCGCCGGGTGAGCTCGCGCGCGACGGCCAGCCCGACGATCCCGCCGCCCACGACGCCGATGGTCTGCCCGCTGCTCTGGCCGGGGATCTGGTCAGTCATGGCGCGATCCTCGCGCACGGCGGCGGCCGGACGCCGCAGCGGCGGGTCAGGTCTGGTCAGGTCGATCAGCGCGCCCGGTCAGCGCACCACCTCGTAGACGCCGAGGCGGATGCCGTTGGAGTACGTCGCGTGCTCGATGAGGTCGAGGCGGCCGTGGTGGTCGGCGTCGTCGGCGAAGAGCCGCTTCCCGGCGCCGAGCACGACGGGGAAGGTCAGCAGGTGGTAGCGGTCCACGAGCCCGGCGGCGGCGAGGCCCTGGGCCAGGGTGGCGCTGCCGTGCAGGAGGATCGGGCCGCCGTCGCCCTCCTTGAGCGCCGCGACCTCCTCGAGCGACCCGAGCACCGTCGCCGGCCCCCACGGCAGGTCGCGCAGGGTGGAGGACACGACGTACTTGGGCATCGCGTTGTACTCCGCGAACTCCGCCATCGTCGGCCACACCGGCGCGAACTCCTCATAGCTCACCCGGCCGAGCAGCAGCGCGGAGGCCTCCTGCTCCTCGCGGCCCTTGATCTCGTAGGCCTCCTCCTGGAAGGGCACGTCGGCGAAGGTCCACCCGGCGCGGGGATGATCGCCGCCGCCGGGAGAGTCGACGACGCCGTCGAGGCTGATGAACTCCGTGACGATGAGCGGGCGCATGTCTCATGCTGGCACGCATCGCGGCCGCACGGACCCCCGATCTTGTCGATCTCCCCTAGCTCCCCTTGCTAGGGGGCGGCTCGCGGTAGCCACCCTCGCGCAGCCCGGCCTCGATCTCGAAGCGGTTGCGCGCCCCCGGTCGCCGCACCTCCTCCAGCAGGTAGCGGACCGCGAAGCCGAGCCCGTGTCGTGCCCACTGATCGGCGTGCACCGCCTCGTGGCGCAGCACCGCGCGACCCGGGCGGGGATGGCCGGTGAGGTAGGCACCGCCGTACGTCGTGCCGCCGCGGGCGTACCCGCCCCGCATCCCCGCGCACACGAACAGCCCGGCCTCCTCGTCGTACGCCGCGCGCCCGCCCCAGCACCGCGCCCAGGCGAGCGCGACCGCGGTCACCACCGCGGACTGCCACGAACCCCGCGTGACCCGCCGCCACCTCCCCACGCCTGCCATGACGCCATCGTGCCGCGGCGAGCCGACACCTCAGCCGGATAGTCCGCCACACAGGGGTCGTGAACGCCCCGATCCACGACCCCTGTGTGGCGGACTACCGCGAGATCGGCGGGTCCGGCGATGAGTCCGAGGGGCGACCGGGGTCTGAGGAAGGATGACCACCCCCGAGGAGCAGCCGTGACCCAGCAGGTGCGAGTGCACAACTTCTGCGTGTCGAGCGACGGGTACGCCGCCGGCGAGGGCCAGAGCCTGGAGCGACCGTTCGGCCACGCCGACCCGGCGCAGCTGGTGGCGTGGGCCGGCGCGACCGCGAGCTGGCCGAACCGCGCCGACCCCGGCGGCAGCCGCGGGCTGGACGACTACCTGGTGCGCGACTTCCACCGCAACATCGGCGCCGAGATCATGGGCCGCAACAAGTTCGGCCCGCAGCGGGGGCCCTGGACCGACCTGTCGTGGCAGGGCTGGTGGGGCGAGGAGCCGCCGTTCCACACCCCGGTCTTCGTGATGACCCACCACGAACGGCCGTCGTTCAGCCTCTCCGACACGACCTTCCACTTCGTGGGCGGGACGCCGGCCGACGTGCTGGACCAGGCGTTCGCCGCGGCCGACGGGAAGGACGTGCGCCTCGGCGGCGGCGCCGACACGGTCCGGCAGTTCCTGGACGCCGACCTCGTCGACACCCTGCACGTCGCCGTCTCCCCGGTGGAGCTCGGCGGCGGGTCGCGGCTGTGGGAGACCCCCGAGGAGCTGCTCGACCGCTTCCACCGCGACGTCGTTCCCAGCCCCGACGGGGGTGTGGTGCACCACCTGTTCTGGCGAGGCTGAGCGCGCTGTAACGCGGGGTTATCGTCGCTGAACGCGTCGCATACGGCGTGTGCAGCGTCAATAACCCCGCGTTACAAGGGGCCGCGGGTCAGCGCACCCCGCCCCGCCTCAGCAGGCCTCCACCGGGGTCGCCTCGGTGATCCGGTACTCCGAGCGGGCGTCGAGGAGCAGCGGGATCAGCGGCTGGTCCTCCTGGGCCATCGTCACGTAGGCGCCCTGGGCGTTGGTGCGCCAGGTGATGCCGTGCAGGCGCAGGGTCGGCGCGACGCTCCGGCGCTGCTCGGCGGTGAGCTGGTAGCCGCACATCGGCTCCGGCTCGACCTCGGAGGCCTCGGTCGGCAGGCGGTTGTCCTGGCCGGCGAAGTAGACGACGCCGCTGCGGGTGGCGCCCTCCTCGGTGACCCGCTGGGCCGCCGCGGCGGTCTCCCGGATCAGGGTGTCGCGGTTCTCCAGGGTGAAGTGCGCGCTCCCGACGGCGCTGAGGTAGTTGACCTCGACGCGACGCCGGTTCCGCAGTGCCTCGTCGGCCTCTTCCTCCGGTGTCAGCGCGTCGCCGGCGGTCTCGCTCAGCATCCCGACGACGTGCTGCAGCCCGGCGTAATTGCGCAGGATCCGCCCCTGCTCGTCACCGGCGACCTGGCGGAACGGCTCGCCGTCCTTGACGTAGATGCCGTACTCCCCGGCGGTGTAGCCGGACGCCTCCACCTGGCCGCCCGCGTAGTCCTCGCTCATCTGCTGGGCGAGGTCGTGGATGGTGCGGTCGGTCTGTCGGTTGCGCGGCCACAGCTGGAGCAGGTCGGTGCGGTAGTAGGGGTTCGAGCCGTACTCGTGCAGGTCGTTGAGGACGTCCGGCTTCCAGTCGCGGATCACCTTCACCACCGCGCGCGCCTCCGGCGACTGCAGCGCCATGTAGTCGCGGTTGACGTCCAGGCCCTGCGCGTTCTGGCGGGTGTTGGCGGCCCAGCCGTCGGGGTTGAGGTTGATGAACAGCACGGTGGTGTCGCGCAGCAGCCGGCGCCACGCGGGGTCGGTGGTCGTCGACATGTCGCGGGCCAGCCGCATGCACGCCTCGCGCCCGGAGTTCTCGTCGCCATGGACCGAGCAGGTGTACAGCAGCACCGACTCGTCGGCCGCCTGCGACCTCGGCGCGGGCGCCGGGTCACCGACCGCCACCAGCTGGAGCGGCCGACCCTCGACGCTGCGCCCGACCCGGGTCACCCGCACCCGGTCGCTGCTGCGGTCGAGCTGGCGCCAGAACCGCTGGGACTCGGCGACGGTCGTCCACCGCGCGCCGTTCGAGACCTCGAACGGCGTACGCAGGGTGGCCGGGGCCGCCTGCAGGGTCTCCGGCATGTCCGAGCCGCCGCCCGGGTTGGCCTGGCCGGGCGCCGGGCTGGCGCCCCAGAGTCCGGCGGCAGCTGCGGCGGAGGCGGTGAGCGCCGCGACGGCGGCGCCGAGGCGACGGCCCGCGCGCCGGGATCGCGGTCGTGGGGACGAGGACGTGAGTTGGGGGGACATGGCGCTCCTCGAGAACGCGCCGCGCCCGGTCCATGCTGTCTGCCCGAGTGCAGCGAATGGATGGTTGGCCCCTCACCATCCTCGCCGCGGGCAGCGCTGGCAACAGTCCGCACGGGTGAGCGGATGGTGCATGCTCATCCCCTCGACCCGCGACGACCGGAGGGACCACGTGCCGAGCGACCGCAGCTGGTTCCAGCTCGATCCCGCGAACCCGACCCGGACCGGCCCGCCCGCGCCACCTCCGATCCCCGGCGACGTCGCCGTCGTCGCGGAGCTCACCGTGCACGCCGGACCGCACGGTCCGCGCCGCCTGCACGTGTGCCGCCGCGGCGCCGACCTCGTCGTCCGCCACCTCGACGGCCGGCTGCTGTGGCTGGAGACCGCCGAGCAGAGCGCCGTCCGCGACCCCGCGGACCCGGATCGGTGGGTGCTCAAGCGCCACGACCCCGATCTCCCGCCGCGGCTGCTGCCGCGCGACCACGGCATCGAGGGCGTCGCGATCGCCGACGTCGAGAGCTTCGACGACTCCTTCGAGGCCGAGGAGTGGGAGGCCCCCGAGGCCACGAGCAGCAGCCGGACCGTGGCCGGGGTGCCTCGGCGTACGACGCTCCTGCGCTGCACCCTCGAGTGGTACGGCGAGTGCGAGCTGCACGTCGATGACCGCACCGGGCTGGTCCTCGGGGCGCGGGCCGACCGCTCGCTGCACCTGGAGGTCACCGCGCTGCGCGAGGTGGAAGCAGGTGCAGCGGCCGGCTGGTTCGCGCCGGTCGACCGCCCGATGGCCTGAGCCGCCCGGCACCTGCGTGCCCTGGTCGTGGACGGGTACCCGCTCACGACGACCGAAGGGCGGTGACCATGAACGACACCGACAGCGGCGCGCCCACACCGGGCGAGGAGCCGGGCGAGGAACCGGGCGCGGAGACCATCCGCCACGAGGAGCGGGCAGAGGTCGGCACCGAGACGCACGAGGCGGGCCGGATCCGGGTCCGCAAGCACGTCGAGGACGTACCGGTCGCACAGACGGTCGCGCGCGAGGTCGAGCACGCGGACGCCTCCGAGCGGGTCCCCGCCGGCGAGGGCGACAGCGGCGAGGTCGAGACCCTGACCGACGGGTCGATCTCGATCCCGCTCTTCGAGGAGGTCCTCGTGGTCACCAAGAAGCGGGTGGTCCGCGAGCGGATCATCGTGCGCAAGCAGACCGTCGTCGAGGAGCAGACCGTCGAGGCCGAGGTCCGCCGCGAGCACGTGACGATCGAGGCCGACGACGGGGTCGAGGTCGAGCGCCGCGACGGCGGTCCGTCCTAGGACGAGCAACGACCGCGTGCGCCCCGAGGCGCAGCGGTCGTGTCGTGGTCCGAGGTGAGGTCAGCTGCGCTTGCGCCGGTCCTCGACGTCGCCCTCGACCTCGATATGCTCCTTGCGGACCTCCTCGCTGACGGTCTCCTCCTCGACGCTCGTCTCCTTGCCGAGGCGCACCCGCTCGACCGGCTCGGTGGTCTTGCCGACCACGGGCCGCTCCTCGTTGAGGACCACCTCGTGCTCCTCCTCGGAGATCGCCGGGCCGTCGAGGGCCTCGTCGAGGTTGTCGCCGGTGACCGGCTCGGACTCGACGACCGCCCGTTCCTTGGTGACGGGGACGGTGTGGGTCTCGGTCTCCGTCGTGACGTACTTGCGCAGCCGGGCGCGGCCCGCCTCCTGGGAGGTCTTGCCGATGTCGAGACGCTCCTCCGAACGGGTCATCGCGTCGTCGGTGGTCGGTCCGGAGGTGTCGTGCCCCACCGTCCCGGTGCCCGTGGTGCCGGTGCCGCTGCCGGTCAGGCCGGGGTCGACGTACCCGGTCCCGGCCGGCGGCGCCGGGTCGCCGGCGAGGTATCCGGACCCGAGGCCGTAGTGGGCGTAGAGGCGCTCCTCCTCGCCCTCGGGAAGGTGCCCCCCGCCCTCGAGGTCGACCTGCGGGGCACCCGTGATCAGGTCCTTCTCGTACGGAAGACGCAGGTCTGCGCCGTCCAGCTCGGCATCGGAGACCGGGACGAACGACTCCTTGGTGCCGAACAGCCCGGTGTTGACGGTGACGAACTCGGGGCGCCCGGTGGCGTCGTCCAGGAAGAGCTGGCCCACCTTGCCGATCTTGGCTCCGCTGGCGCCGTAGGCGGTGGCGCCGACGACGTGGGATGCCTGGGACTCGTTGATCATGCTGTCGCTCCCTTCGGGGATAGTGCGTGACTCGTGCCGGTAGCCGCGCCCCGATGTGGCATGCACCACACCCAGGGGTGAGATTCTCGGCCCCGCTGGGAGTGCCGGTGCCGCCGCGGGCGGCTACCAGGCCAGCGGGCCGGCCTCGTCGTGCAGCGTCCCCGAGGGCGTGTCCGCGCCGGCCGTCACCAGGCGTACGACGACCCGGGCGCTCTCCTCGACCGGGCGGCCGCCGCCCATCGCCGCGGTCATGTCGGCGTCGGTGTAGCCGGGCTCGACCGCGGTGAAGGTGATGGCCGGGTCGGCCTTGGCGTGCTCGTAGCATGAGTGACGGCCGACACAGGTCCGTCCGAGGAAGGGAGCAGCGATGCCTCAGTACCTCATCTACTTCAACCAGCAGTGGGTCGGTGACCACGACGAGGCATGGTTCAAGAGTCGTGTCGAGCCGTCCCGGGCGGTCGTTCGCGACATGCAGGACCAAGGTGTCCTCGTGTACGCCGGCGGCCTGGTCGAGGCGCTCGAGGAGGCAGCGAGCGCTGACGCCACGAGCGGCGAGGCGGTGGTCACCGACGGTCCGTTCGGGCTGACCGAGGAATGGCTCGGCGGTCTGACCATCGTGGACGTGCCCGACGACAAGTCCGCTCGCATGTGGGCGGGGAGGGTGGCCGAGGGGTGCGGCTGGCCGCAGGAGGTGCGCCGCTTCAAGGCCGGCTCGCGGCAGGCGTTCGCGCCCGAGCGGTGAAGCACTGGGCCGGCGCCTCCGCGGCCCGCGCCTGACCCAGTTGCCGAGTCGGCCGAGGTCAGGGCCGCGCGCGTCCCCGCTGCAGCCGGTAGGTCAGGACCGCGGCGAACAGCCCCACCAGGACGGCGAGCACCCCCACGCCCCACCAGCCGGACGTGAAGGCGACGATGAAACCCGCCCCGGCGAGCCCGAGCGCCACCCCCAGGCCGAAGAAGGTGGCGAGCATGCCCGTCACCACGCTGCCGGCATTGATCCTCGAGCGTCCACCCATCGCCGCAGCGTAGCGAGGGCCCGAGAGGGCACGGGGCGACTGAGCAGCC
The DNA here is from genome assembly GCF_011420305.2 of Nocardioides ochotonae. Taxonomy (NCBI): domain Bacteria; kingdom Bacillati; phylum Actinomycetota; class Actinomycetes; order Propionibacteriales; family Nocardioidaceae; genus Nocardioides; species Nocardioides ochotonae. Next base: position 4,227,784 of record NZ_CP061769.1, read on the forward strand.
TGGCCTAGTGTGCTGCCGTGCACATCTGGCGAAGAGTCGGTCTCGCCCTCGCCGGCACCGCGATTCTGCAGCTCTTCACCTCCTGCTCCGGTGAGTCCGTGCCCGGCCTCGCGCCCAAGCCGTCGGACATCGAGGTGGACACCCCGAAGCTGCGGGCGCTCCGAGAGGACGCCGGGATCGACCCGTGCGAGCCCGGAACACGCTCCTCACCCAACGAGATGCCCGACCTGGAGCTCGCCTGCCTCGGTGGCGGCGCCAGCACCGACCTGCAGGCGATCTCCGGGCCCGCGGTGATCAACTTCTGGTACGCCGCCTGTCCGCCGTGCCGCAAGGAGATGCCGGCCATCCAGGAGTTCCACGACCGGCACGGCGAGCACGTGCAGGTGATCGGGATCAGCATCGACGTCTGGCCCGACCAGGCGCTCAAGCTCGCCAGGAAGACCGGCGCCACCTACCCCCAGCTGGCGGACCCGGACACGTCTGTCACCGGATCCGATCTTCGGATCCGCGCGTTCCCCAGCTTCGCGTTCATCGCCGAGGACGGGTCGGTGACGGTCCATCCCGGCGGCGTCGACAGCTCGGCGGAGCTGGTGGACCTCGTCGAGAGCGAGCTGGGCGTCGCACTGGGTCCGTGACGGCTCGAGGACGACCCCGCCCGGGCCGTTCCTCTTGTAACGCGGGGTTATGGACGCTTCCCCCGTCGTACAACACGTGTGAAGCGTCCATAACCCCGCGTTACAGCTGTGCTCCCGAGGAGGTGACTCCTGGCGGTGCGCGGTGAACCACCTCGACAGGGACGCCCGCCGCTGCCTCCATCTGGTCGCGCTGAACGCCCTTTCCGGACCGCGTCACGACCTGCAGGCCGGAGAGGTCGTCACGAGGGGCGATCTCGACGATTGCCTGGGTGAGCGCCGCCGGTAGCTCGAGGACTCGTGAGATAGCGGCTTGGACCTCGATTGCGTCCAGATCGCACGGGATCACCTCCACGCGAACACCAGGGATCGTCGTCATCGCCGCGCCTACGAGCCTGGCGTCAAGGGCCCCTTCCAATAGAGCCGGACACCAACGTCGGTGAGCGCGATCTTGCCGAACCCGGGCGTTCCATCGAAAGCCGCCAAACAACCGCCAACGAGTGGTCCATCCGGCTGACCGTAGTAGCCGGATGGTGGCGGACTCTCGAAATCGCCTCTGAACTGAACTGATCTCAGATTCGAGGTCAGAGCTTCAGATTCCCCAGTTGCCGGCAACCGGTTCACATCAGTGCGCCATGTCCACGAACCGCGAGTAGTGGCCCTGGAAGGCGACGGTGATGTCGCGGGTGGGGCCGTTGCGGTGCTTGGCCACGATCAGGTCGGCCTCGCCGGGGCGGGTCGACTCCTTCTCGTAGACGTCGTCGCGGTGCAGCAGGACGACCATGTCGGCGTCCTGCTCGATCGAGCCGGACTCACGCAGGTCGCTGACCGCGGGGCGCTTGTCGGCGCGCTGCTCCGAGCCACGGTTCAGCTGCGAGAGCGCGACGATCGGGAGCTCGAGCTCCTTGGCGAGCAGCTTGATCTGGCGGGAGAACTCCGAGACCTCGAGCTGGCGGGACTCGACCTTCTTGCCCGAGCTCATCAGCTGGAGGTAGTCGATCACGATCAGCTTGAGGTCGTGGCGCTGCTTGAGGCGTCGCGCCTTGGCCCGGATCTCCATCATCGTCATGTTGGGCGAGTCGTCGATGAACATCGGCGCCGAGGAGACCTCGCCCATCTTGCGGGCGAGCTTGACCCAGTCGTCGTCGGTCATGTTGCCGTTGCGGATGTGGTTGAGCGGCACCTTCGCCTCGGCGGAGAGCAGGCGCATGGTGATCTCCGCGCGCGTCATCTCCAGGCTGAAGAAGCAGCTGGTGAGGTTGTTGTGGATCGAGGCCGCCCGGCAGAAGTCGAGGGCCAGCGTGGACTTACCCATCGCGGGTCGGGCCGCGACGATGATCATCTGGCCCGAGTGCAGGCCGTTGGTCAGCTCGTCGAAGTCGGCGAAGCCGGTCGGCACGCCGTAGATGCCGGACTCACGGTTGGAGATCGCCTCGATCTCGTCCAGGACGCCGGTCATGATGTCGCTCAGCGGCGCGTAGTCCTCGCCGCTGCGCTTGTCGGCGATCTTGTAGACCTCGGCCTGGGCGTTGTCGACGACGTCGTCGATCTGGCCCTCGCCGGCGTAGCCGAGCTGCACGATCTTGGTGCCGGCGTCGACCAGGCGGCGCAGGATCGCCTTCTCGCGCACGATCTCGGCGTAGTAGCCGGCGTTGGCCGCGATCGGGACGTTGGCCGCGATCGTGTGGAGGTACGGCGCGCCGCCGATGCGCTGGAGCTCGCCCTTGCGCTGCAGGTCGGCCGCGACCGTGACCATGTCGACCGGCTCGCCACGACCGTAGAGGTCGATGATCGCGTCGAAGATCGACTCGTGGGAGGGCCGGTAGAAGTCGGTGCCCCGGATCGTCTCGGAGACGTCGGCGATCGCGTCCTTGGAGATCAGCATCGCGCCGAGCACGGACTGCTCGGCGGCCATGTCCTGCGGCGGCGTGCGGTCGCCCGGACGTGAGGGACGCTCCCCCGGTGCGTACGGGACCGGGCCATCGCCCCAGTCCTCGAAAGACGGCTCAGGGATGTCCTGCTCCGACTGCTCGGCGACGCTCAAGCCTGCCTCCTCCACGGGCGAAGAACCACTGATCGACTGGCATCGCCGACCCTAGGAAGGACCACCGACAGCTCCGTACGGAGCCCCCTCGCCCCGCGACCGTACGCGCCCGGGGCGGGGCTCCGACACCAGCCTGTCCACAGGCCCTGTGGATAACTGGGGATAACCCGTGGACGACACGCACGAAGGATGTGCACAGGCTGGGGAGTGGCCTGTGGATAAAGCGGCCCCCTTTGACCGGACACCCCTCCTGACCTGCGCAGACTCAGTTCGGCCGGTGTGGAGCAAAATTCGTGGCCAACTGTTTTCGCTGAGGACCGCGACACGCCGATCAGATGTCGACAAAGCCACCCAACCGGCGGATCGGCCGTGATTTTCGTCGAGTTATCCACCGCTCGGCGCCGATCTGCTGGTAGAGGCCCTCGGTCCCTACGATCGGCCCCGTGAGCACGTCCCCGACCCGCGCGCAGGACCGCGAGATCCTGCGCCTCGCCGTCCCCGCGTTCCTGGCGCTGGTCGCCGAGCCGCTCTTCCTCCTCGCTGACGCCGCGGTCGTCGGCCATCTCGGCACCCGCGAGCTCGCCGGCCTGGGCATCGCCGGTGCCGTCCTGCAGACGGTCGTCGGGCTGTGCGTGTTCCTCGCCTACGGCACCACCGCCAGCGTCGCGCGGCTGCTCGGTGCCGGGAACCGGCGCGCCGCGCTCGCCCAGGGCATCGACGGCATCTGGCTGGCGGTGCTCATCGGCACGATCGCGACCGTGCTCGGCATGCTCCTGACCCGACCGCTGGTCGAGCTGTTCGGGGCGAGCCCGGGCGTCACCGACGACGCGGCCACCTACCTGCGTCTGGCGTTCCTGGGCACCGTCCCGCTGCTGGTGATGCTCGCGGCCACCGGCGTGCTGCGCGGGTTGCAGGACACCCGGACCCCGCTCTACGTCGCCGTCGGTGGCAACGCACTCAACGTCGTCCTCAACGTGGTGCTCGTCCACGGCGTGGCCTCCTTCGCCGGCATCGGGCTGGCCGGCTCCGCGATCGGGTCGGTCATCGCCCAGGTCGCCTGCGCGGTCGCCCTCGTCGCGGTGGTGGTGCGCGGAGCGCGCCGGGAGGGCGCCTCGCTGCGCCCACACCCGGCGGGCATCCGCCTGGCCGCGCGGGCCGCCGTCGCACTGGTGATCCGCACCCTCACGCTGCGCGCCGCGCTGCTCGTCACGACGTACGCCGTGACCACCGGCGCCGCGCCCGGGGACGACGCGGTGCCGGTGGCCACCCACCAGCTCGCCATGACCCTGTGGACCTTCCTGGCCTTCGTGCTCGACGCCATCGCCATCGCCGCCCAGGCGCTCACCGGGCGCCACCTCGGCGCCGGTGACGTGGACAGCACCCGCGCCGTCACCCGGCGCATGGTGCGGTGGGGGATCTGGTCCGGCGTCGTCACCGGAGTGCTGCTGGCCCTCACCGGCCCGTTCCTGGGTCAGCTGTTCACCCCGGACCGCGCCGTCCAGGAGACGCTCGTGCCGGTGCTGCTCGTGGCCGCCCTCGCCCAGCCCGTGGCCGGCGTGGTGTTCGTCCTCGACGGCGTGCTGATCGGGGCCGGCGACGGCGCCTACCTGGCCCGCGCCGGCACCGTCGTGCTCCTCGCCTACGCCCCGGTCGTCCTGGTGCTCGCCGCGCTCGGCAGCGGCCTGACGTGGGTCTGGGCGGCGTTCGGCGCGATCTTCATGGGTGCCCGCCTGCTCGTGCTGCTGCACCGCGCCCGCGGTGAGGCGTGGCTGGTCACCGGAGCAGCCGCCGTACGCTGATCGCCATGAAGCCCCTCCAGGCGACCGGGTGCGGCCTGCTGCTCATCCTCCTGACCGTCACCATCGGCGGTGTCGACCTGCTGCCCGACCCGATCGGCTGGGCCTTGGTGCTGGTCGGTGTCGTCGCACTGCGTCCCCGCCTGAGCACCGGTACCCCGGTCCTCGCCGCCGCGATCACGGCCGCCGTGGTGTCGGTGCCCCTGGGGATCCCCGGCGTGGCCGAGGCCGTCTCCGAGGCGGACCCGGCCCTGGGCTGGGCGCTCAGCCTGCCCCAGGTGGTCTTCACGGTGCTCTTCTTCCACGCGCTGCAGCAGCTGGCCAAGACGGCCGGCAACCACGACGCCGCCGGCTGGTTGCAGATCTGCTGGGTCGGCGCGGTCGTCGTCGCGGTGCTGCCGGCCGTGCTGCTGCCGCTGGGGGTCGACGGCGCGCTGGTCGCCCTGGCCGCGGTCTTTGCCCTGCTGGTCGGCCTGCTCCAGGTCGTGCTGTCCTTCGCCTACGCCGACCGCGCGTGGGCCCGCAGCGCGACCGCGGCGCCGCGCTGACACCTGCGGTCCTCGCACCCCGCTCGGCACGACAACGGCCGTCTTAGCGCTGGCCCCGTCCGGCTGAGCGGCGCAACCGCCTCCACTCCCGGGTGGCGAGGGCGCCCCACAGCAGGGTCACGAGCACTGCCGACCAGCTGCTGCCGGGCGGAAGGGCGGTGATAGCGGCGAGGACCGCCAGCGCCGAATAGAGCCACGCCTTGCGACGCGCCCGATTGGGCTCGTCCACGGAGAACTGCGACGCGTAGTCCTCAGGGCGGCCGAACTCCTCCTGCAGTGTCGAACCGGCCTCGGCGGCGTGGGCGTGCGCCTCGGCCACGATGGTGTGCACCCGCGACTCGGGCATGTCTGCCCGCAGGCGAAGCACACCGGCCAGCACCCCGAGCCACTCATCGTCGGCACGCGGCGTACGCCATGTGCGGGGCTCCTGCTCCGGGAGCAGGCGGTCGAGGATCTTGCCGCCCAGCGCACAGGCCAGCACCAGCAGGCCGAGGTGCCACGCACTGGCCTCAGCGGTGGGGTGGTCACGGCCCCACCCGAACAGCAGGGCGACACCGAGGGCCCCACCGAGCACGACGGCCCCACCGACCGCGATCGCGACACCGACAGGACGCCGGGAGAGGGTCTTCTCCCAGGCAGTGAGCGCGGTCATCACTGTCAGCCCACCGACGACCGTGAAGCCGACGAGTCCGAGGAGGTCGTAGTCGAGCTCCCCGCTCCGCTTGATCAGTGCCAGGGCGAGGAGGACAGCCCCGAGGCCGGCGGCGACGTACATCCCCATCACGGGGACGTCGCGCCAACTCGCGCTCGGGTCGGGGGCCACGCAGGGCAGTCCCTGGCTCCGGCGTTCGGCGATCTGCTCCTCCACCCACTCCCCGGGCGGACCGAAGAGACCAGTGGGGGACTCACCAGTCTGGTCGACCAGGAGGCGCGCGCGCTCGAGCATCTCGTCTCGGACCGGGGACGCCACGTTCGCCGCCGCCAGCCGGAAGCGGGCGCTGTCAAGCCAGTGCTCGACGTCCGCGGACCGCCGATCGGCCTCGTTCATCGCGTCTCCCCCGTGCTGCTCGGTCCCGGGTCGTTCTCTGCCATGGCGCACAACGTGTCCGTGAGCTGCCGCCACTGCGCCAGCTCCTCGCCCAGCCGCGCGCGGCCGGCGGCGGTGAGGTGGTACTCCCGTCTCCCGGGTCCACCCATCCCCTCCACCCAGACGGCGTCGACGCTGCCGGCCTCCTCCAACCGGTTGAGGACCGGATAGAGGGATCCGCCCTTCAGCACCCCGAAGCCCAGCGCAGCCAGCCTCTGGGCGATGGCGTATCCGTGCAGGGGCCCGACGGACAGGCTCCCCAGCACGGCCAGGTCGAGCCCGGCCCGGATCCAGGCCATCGGCCAGCGCGGAGTGTCGCTCACATATCTAAGTATGGCCGATACCTAGATCTCCCCGGATGCACGGACCACGACGGACAGGCCGCGACGCAGGCGCGCCGTGACGGCCACCGGGCACGACAACGGGGCCGCCCTCCCGCGAAGGGAGGACGGCCCCGTTGGGCGCTGCTGATCCGGAGGCGGAGCCTCAGGAGGGGATGACGTTCAGCGACACGGTCGCCGAGACGTCGTCGTGCAGGCGCACGGTGACCGTGTGGGCACCGAGCGACTTGATCGGGTTCTTGATCGCGATCGTGCGCTTGTCGACCTTCTCGGCCGTGGCCTCGGTCAGCGCGTTGGCGATCTCGGTGACGGAGACGGAGCCGAACAGACGACCACCCTCACCGGCACGGACCTTGACGGGAACCGTCTGGGCCTCGAGCTTGGCCTTGATCTCGGCGGCGTGGCCGAGGTCGCGGACCGCACGCGAAGCGCGGGCGGCCTTGATGGACTCGACGGTCTTCTCAGCACCGCGGGTCCAGCGGATGGCGACGCCACGCGGGACGAGGTAGTTGCGGCCGTAGCCGTCCTTCACCTCGACGACGTCGCCGGGGCCACCGAGGCCCGTGACTTCCTGGGTCAGGATGAGCTTCATCTTCCCTGATCCTCTCAGCGACCGGTGGACGTGTAGGGCAGGAGTGCGACCTCGCGGGCGTTCTTGACCGCGGTGGCCACGTCACGCTGGTGCTGGACGCAGTTGCCGGTCACGCGACGGGCGCGGATCTTGCCGCGGTCCGAGATGAACTTGCGGAGGAGCGTGGCGTCCTTGTAGTCGACGCCGGTCGCCTTCTCCTTGCAGAACTGGCAAACCTTCTTCTTGGGCTTGCGAATCACTGCCTTGGCCATTGTGGTGCTTCCTTTCTAGAAGCCCGGCTGACGCCGGAATGGTTGAGGGTGTTCAGGTGGGTTTGATCAGAACGGAGGCTCGTCGGAGCCCACGCCGGGGGCGCCCCACGGGTCGTTGGCAGGAGCGCCACCGCCCGACGGACCGCCACCCTGGGGACCGGGAGTGGCCCACGGGTCGTTGCCCGCCGCGGCAGGCTGCGGACGGGACTGCTGCTGGCCGCCACCGGAGTAGCCGCCACCCCCGCCACCGCCGGAGTAGCCGCCGCCACCGCCACCGCCGCCCGAGCGCGAGGCCCGGGTGACCTTGGCCGTGGCGAACGCGAGCGCGGGGCCGACCTCGTCGACCTCGAGCTCCATCACGGTGCGCTTCTCACCCTCGCGGGTCTCATAGGAGCGCTGCTTCAGGCGACCCTGCACGATCACTCGCATGCCGCGCTGAAGCGACTCGGCGACGTTCTCCGCGGCCTGACGCCACACCGAGCAGGAGAGGAACAGCGCTTCGCCGTCCTTCCACTCGTTGGTCTGGCGGTCGAAGGTGCGCGGCGTCGACGCGATCCGGAAGTTGGCCACGGCCGCACCCGAGGGGGTGAAGCGCAGCTCCGGGTCGTCGACGAGGTTGCCGACCACGGTGATGACGGTCTCGCCTGCCATGAGGTCTCCCTAGCTGTCGAACTGATCGGATGTCTCGCGGTCGGCACCATCGTGACCGGTGGCGCCGACATGCGGACGGGGATCATCCACAAACGCTCAGCGAGCGTCGGGGCGGATGACCTTCGTGCGCAGGATGGACTCGTTGAGGGTGAGCTGGCGGTCGAACTCCTTGACCGTGGCCGGCTCGGCCTTCAGCGTGACGATGGCGTAGATGCCCTCGGCGTTCTTCTTGACCTCGTACGCCAGACGGCGACGGCCCCACACGTCCACGCTCTCGACGGTGCCACCGTCGTTGCGAATGACGTTGAGGTACTTGTCGAGGGACGGCTCGATGGTCCGCTCTTCAAGGCTGGGGTCGAGGATGACCATCACTTCGTAATCACGCATAGCGGTCTCCACCTCCTCTGGACTCGGCGGCCACGGTCTCTCCGTGGCAGGAGGGCTTTGCGTTCCCCGCACGAGTGCGGGGGCCCGGTAGCGCACCAGAACCCGTCGGTGGGCAGGGCGCAGCGGACACGACAGGCTAGCAGCGCGCGGTACGGCGGTCCCAATCCTGTGTACAGGCCCCGGCACCGGTCCGGACCTGCGACGACGGCGGCCCCCGGCCCGGCCCGGGACTGTCGGCACGGCTCCCTACGATGGGGCGATGCAGATCGGAGCCCACGTCGACCAGGCCGACCCCGTTGGGGAGGCCCAGGCCCGCCAGGCCCCCCTGGTGCAGTTCTTCCTCGGCAGCCCGCAGAGCTTCAAGGGACCGGTGTTCGAGCACCCCGGCGGGGCCGAGGGGCTGCGCGCCGAGGCCGAGGCCGCCGGCGTCGACCTCTACGTCCACGCGCCGTACATCATCAACGTCGCGACCACCAACAACCGCGTCCGCATCCCCAGCCGCAAGCTGCTCCAGCAGCACGTCGACGCCGCCGCGTCGATCGGCGCCAAGGGACTGATCGTCCACGGCGGCCACGTCGACAAGGCCGGGGACGACCCTGAGCTGCTGGCGAAGGGCTTCGACAACTGGCGCAAGGCCATCGAGGCCACCGACCTCAAGGTCCCGCTGCTGATCGAGAACACTGCCGGCGGCGACCACGCGATGACCCGCCACCTCGACCGCATCGCGCGGGTCTGGGAGGCGATCTCCACCGCCGAGCAGGCCGACCGGGTCGGGTTCTGCCTGGACACCTGCCACGCCCACGCGGGCGGCAACGCCCTGGAGACGGTGGTCGCCGACGTCCGCGCCATCACCGGACGCATCGACCTGGTGCACGCCAACGACAGCCGCGACGACTTCGGCTCCGGCGCCGACCGGCACGCCAACTTCGGCGCCGGCCGCATCGACCCCGAGCTGCTGGCCGCGGTGGTCCGCGAGGCCGCGGCGCCGGTGGTCTGCGAGACCCCCGGACCGGTCGATGCCCACGTCGCCGACTTCGCCTGGCTGCGGGAGCGCCTGTGAGCGCCGCGACACCGGCCACCAGCGCCGCCACCGGTAGCCTCGGCGCAGTGCTGACCGTGCGCGAGATCCCCGAGTCCGACCACCTGGCGTTCCTGCGTTCGCAGCCCTCCGCCTCGTTCCTGCAGACCCCCGCCTGGGGCCGGGTGAAGTCGGAGTGGCGCCGCGAGTCGCTGGGCTGGTTCGACGGCGACCGGCTGGTCGGCGCGGGCCTGGTGCTCTACCGCCAGCTGCCCAAGGTCCGCCGCTACCTCGCCTACCTGCCCGAGGGCCCGGTCCTCGACTGGGCCGCCGACGACCTCGCCCCCTGGCTGACGCCGATGACCGCCCACCTCAAGCGCCGCGGCGCCTTCGGGGTGCGGATGGGACCGCCCGTCGTCGTACGACGCTGGAGCGCCGCGCAGGTCAAGGAGGGCATCGCCGACCCGGCCGTGCGCCGCCTCGACGACATCGTGCCACTCGAGCGCGACGGCACCGGTGCGCGCGTGGTCTCCCAGCTCGACCAGCTCGGCTGGCGCCAGCAGGTCGCCGAGGGCGGCTTCGCGGCCGGCCAGCCGCAGTACGTCTTCCAGGTCCCGCTGGTGGAGGCCGACGGCACCCCGCGCACGGAGGAGTCCGTGCTGGCCGGGATGAACCAGCTGTGGCGCCGCAACATCAAGAAGGCGGCCAAGGCCGGCGTCGAGGTCACCACGGTGGCCGCCGGCGACCCCTCCCGCGAGGGCAGCCCGCTCACCGCGCTCGAGGCCTTCCACACCCTCTACGTCCACACCGCGCAGCGTGACCACTTCACCCCGCGCCCGCTGGCCTACTTCCGCACCATGGCCGAGGCGCTGGAGTCCGAGGACCCCGACCGGTTCCGCCTCCACCTGGCCCACCACGAGGGCGACCTGGTCGCGGCCACCATCGCGATCCGCGTCGGCACCCACGCCTGGTACTCCTACGGCGCCTCCTCGACCGAGAAGCGCGAGGTCCGCGGCTCCAACGCCGTGCAGTGGGCGATGATCCGCGAGGCCCTCGCGGCCGGTGCGAGCGTCTACGACCTGCGCGGCATCACCGACACCCTGGACGCCGAGGACTCCCACGTCGGGCTGATCCAGTTCAAGGTCGGCACCGGCGGCCAGGCCGTCGAGTACGCCGGGGAGTGGGACCTCCCCCTCAACCGGCCGCTGTACGCCGCCTTCGACCTCTACATGAAGCGGCGGGGCTGAGATGAGCCTGACCCTCGACGTCGACGGCCCCCGCTGGCGCGACCACCTCCGCGCGGTCGCCGCCGCCCATCCCGGGCTGGTCCCGGTGGCCAAGGGCAACGGCTACGGCTTCACCCTCGGCCGGCTGGCGCGCAAGGCGCAGTGGCTGGCCGACCAGGGCTACGGCGTGGACACCCTCGCCGTGGGGACCTACGACGAGCTCGAGCACGTCGCGCACCGCTTCGACGGCTCGCTGCTTGTGCTCACCCCGTGGCGCCCGTTCGGCGTCGCCCTCGAGGTCGACCCGGCGCTGGCCGACCGCGTGGTGCACACCCTCGGCCGGCCCGCGGACGTCACCGACCTGCTCGCCCGCCAGCCCGACGCCCGCTTCGTGCTGGAGCGGATGACCAGCATGCAGCGCCACGGGCTCAGCGCCCGCGAGCTGTGGGCGGTCGCCGAGCAGCTGCGCGACCATCCCCAGGCCCGCCTGGAGGGGGTCGCGCTGCACCTGCCGCTCGCCCAGGGCTCCCACCTCTCCGAGGTCCAGCGGCTGCTCAACGACGTGGTCGCCGCGGAGCTGCCGACCCGCACCCTGTGGGTCAGCCACCTCACCGACGACGAGCTCGCCCAGCTGGCCACGTCGTACGCCGACTACACCGTGCGCCCGCGCATCGGCACCGGCCTGTGGCTCGGCGACCGCGGCGCGCTGCGGGTCACCTCGACCGTGCTCGACGTCCACCCGGTCGAGCGCGGCGACTCCTTCGGCTACCGCGGCCGCACCGCGCCGAAGTCCGGGCACCTGCTCGTCGTCAGCGGCGGCACCGCCCACGGCATCGGCCTCGAGGCGCCCACCGGGGACTCCTCGATCAAGGCGCGCGCGGCCACCCTGGCGCGCGGCGGTCTCGACGCGGTCGGCTTCGTGCGCTCGCCGTTCGCCATCGACGGCAAGCAGCGGCTCTTCGCCGAGCCCCCGCACATGCAGGCCTCGATGCTGTTCCTGCCGCACGGCGCGCACGTGCCGGCGGTCGGCGACGAGATCGACGTCCGGGTGCGGTTCACGACCACGGCCTTCGACCGCGTCGTGATCAGCTGAGCGTCGTCAGCTGAGCGGCACCGGCGTCGGTGGCGCTGCCGCCGGCGCCTCGCGGGCGGCCCGCACCGGGTCGTGCTGCGGGCGCAGCACGTCGCGCACCACCAGCGCGACGAGGTACAGCTCGCCGGCGATGCGCAGCACGATCGCCAGCCAGTAGAACCCCGGGTCGTCCCCGCCGCCGGGGGCGAGCCAGCCGGCGAGGTACCACCACACGGCCGCGAAGTAGAACAGCTCGCTGAGCTGCCACACCGCCTGGTCGCGCAGCCGGGGCCGCGCGAGGACCGCGAGCGGCAGCAGCCAGAGCACGTACTGCGGTGAGTAGACCTTGTTGACCAGCAGGAACCCGGCCACGATCAGGAACCCCAGCTGCGCGAAGCGCGGCGTCTCGGGGGCGAGCACGCCGATCACGAACACGCCGACGCACCACGCGCCGAAGAGCAGCCAGGACCAGAGGTTGATCGTCTCGGGCTCGATCGTGCGGTCGAGCCACTGCGCCGCCACCAGCCAGGCCGAGCCCAGGTCGGGCCCGCGCTCGGAGTTGAAGGACCAGAACACCCGCCACTCCTCCGGCCCGGAGAGGTACGCCGGGAGGTTGGCGAGCACCCACGCGAGGGCCGCCGCGGCCGTCGCGCGCACGAAGTCGAGCATCCGGCGGTCGCACAGGCAGATGACGAGGATCGCGCCGAGCAGGAACAGCGGGTAGAGCTTGGTGGCCACGCCCAGCCCGATCAGCACGCCGGTGAGCACCGGTCTGTCCTTGGCCCAGGCCCACAGCGCCCCGGCGACCAGCACCACCGCGAGCAGGTCCCAGTTGACCAGGCCGGTCACCAGCAACGCGGGCGAGACCGCGAACAGCGCCGCGTCCCATGGCCGGCGGCGGTTGACCCCGGCCAGGAACCACACCGCGAGCATCGCGGCGAGGGCGAAGGCGAGCGCGCTCAGGGCGAGGAACACCGTGATCTCGCGCTGGACCCGGTCATCGCCCCAGAACTCCTCGGTGGGGCGGTCCGCCCGCTCGCCAGCGTCCGCGCCGGTGAGCGCGTGGGTCACCTTCGCCGTCGCGTAGGCGAAGTAGGCGATCCCGACGGGGTACTCCATCACCTCGTAGCGCTCGCGGACCTCCGCGTCGTCGTCGAAGGGCCAGGCCGCCTCGACGAAGCCCCGCCCGGTGTAGAGGTAGGGCAGGTCGGAGTAGCACATGTACGTCGCGCGGACGTCCTGCGAGCTCCACTCGTCGTCGACGCAGGGGGCCTTCTGCACCATCCCCAGCGCCATGGTGAGCGCGACCAGGGCGAGCAGAACCCGCACCGGCGTCCACCACGGGTGCCGGCCGGCGCGCCGCCCGACCGGCCCGCCGACACCTGCGCTCAGCGCGCCGACCGCCGGGTCGTCCCGGGTCGGGTCGACGTACGGGCCGGACCCGCCCGGCGCGCCGGTCATGGCCTACCCGCGCCCGGGGTCGGGACCGCGGGTGGGTGCGCCGGCCGCGGGGCTGGTCGTCGGGCTGGGCGGTGTCGGCTCCGGCACGGTGGGTGTCGGCTCCGGCACGGTCGGTGTGGGCTCCGGCTCCTCGGTCGGCTCCGGCTCCTCGGTCGGGGTCGACTCCTTCGTCGGCTCCTTGGTGGGCTCCTTCGTCGGCTCCTTGGTCGGGCTCGGCTTCTTGCTCGGGCGCGGTTGCGGGGCCGGGTTCGACGGCGGGACGTACGGCGCGTGGCCGTCCGACGGCGCGTCGCCGTCGACGTACGCCGGGTCGGCCAAGTCCTTGACCTCGAGGCCGTCGTGCAGGAGCACCATCAGCCGCGCCCAGGTGTCGGCGGGGTAGTCACCGCCGTAGAAGGAGGGCAGCCACCCGTCGAGCGGCTCGTTGCCCTTGCCGCGGGTGTAGACGACGGCGCTGGAGTACTGCGGGGTGAAGCCGACGAACCAGGAGGAGACCACGTCGTCGAGGCCGTTGGTCGAGGTGCCGGTCTTGCCCGCGCTGGGACGGGCGAGCGTGGCGCCGGCGTCGGCGCCGGAACCACCGGACTCGGTCACCTGCTGCAGCGCGTAGGAGACGTCGGCGGCGATGTCCTCGTCGAGGGCGCGGTTGGTCTTGACCTTGTGGTCGAAGAGCACGTCCCCGTTGGCATCCTCGACGGACTCGATCAGGTAGGTCTCCGCGGCCACCCCGCCGTTGGCGATGGTGGCGTAGGCCCCGGCCATGTTGATCGGGCTCACCGTCGCGCTGCCCAGCGAGACGCCGAGCTCGGGCTTGAGACCCGGGGAGGAGTTGGGGAAGCCGGGCGCCTTCGCGCCCTTCGGCTCCGCCGGGGGCAGGCCCATCGCGGTGGCGATGTCGATGATCTTGCGCGGGCCGTCCTCCATCGCGTCGGTCATGTCGATGAACGCGGTGTTGATGGAGCTGGCGGTGGCCTGGAGCATGTTGACCCCCGACCCGTAGTCGGTGTCGCCCTGGTTGCCGAACGAGGTGTCGCCGATCTCGATCGGGCTGTTGCCCTCGAAGGTGTCGCGCAGCGAGAAGCCCTGCTTGATCGCGGCCGCGAGCGCGAACGCCTTCATCGTCGAGCCGGCCTGGCCGCCGGAGACCGCCCAGTTGATCTGGGAGTCCAGGTAGTCCTGGCCGCCGTAGAACCCGCGCAAGGCGCCGGTCCCGGGCTCGACGGTCGCGACGCCGACGTGCAGCTGCTCGTCACCGAAGCCCTCGGGCTTGGCCTCCTTCACCGCCTCCTCGGCCGCGCGCATCGCCGGCTGCTGGAGGGTGGTGGTGACCCGCAGGCCCTGGCCGTCGATCTCCTCCTCGCTGAAGCCGAGGCGCTGGAGCTCCTTCTTGATCATCGACAGCATGTGGCCGCGCTGGCCGCCGTAGGTGCTCTCGGCCTCGATCTTGGGGAACTTGGGCAGCTTCCTCGCGGCCTTCTCGGCCTGCTTGGCGTCGATCGTGCCCATCTCGGCCATGCCGTTGAGGACCCGCTCGTAGCCGGCCTTCAGCGAGCGCCGCGCGTCCTTGCCCTTGGCGGGGTCGTAGCGGCTGGGGTTGTTCAGCACCCGGGCCAGGACCGCCGACTCGCGCAGGCTCAGCTTCGCGGCGGGCTTGTCGAAGTACGCCTGGGCGGCCGCCTGGACGCCGTACGCGCCCCGGCCGAAGTAGATGGTGTTGAGGTAGCCCTCGAGGATCTCCTGCTTGCTCTGCTGGCGCTGCAGCTTGAGCGAGAGGACCGCCTCCTTGATCTTGCGGGTGTAGGTCCGCTCGGAGCTGAGGTAGAGGATCTTCACGTACTGCTGGGTGATCGTCGACGCGCCCTGGCTGGAGTTGCCCGAGGCGTTGCTGAACGCCGCGCGGACGATGCCGCGGGGGTCGATGCCGCTGTCGCTCCAGAAGGTGCGGTTCTCCGCGGCGACCACGGCGTCCTGCAGGTGCTGCGGCATCTCCTGCAGCGGGATCGAGTCACGGTTCTGGGTGGCGAACTTGCCCAGCTCGGTGGAGCCGTCGGCGTAGTAGATGAACGACGTCTCGGTCTGGAAGTCCTCGTTGGGGTCCGGGATGTCGATCGTCCGGTAGAGGACGACGAACACCGCGACGAGCGCGAGCAGGCCCACGAACGCGGCCAGCGAGGCCCACTTCACGACGCGCAGCACCTTCTGCTTGCGCGTGCGGGGCGGCTTGCCGGGCTTCGCCTGGGAGGTGCTGCTGGTCCTCGGCGGCTTGGTCACGGGCGGACCCGCGGCCCTGCGCTTTCCACTCAAGCTCGGCTCTTTCGTCGCGGCGCCCGGTCCGCTCGGTCACGGGCAACCGAGGAGCAGACCGGGCGTAGGTGGTCGGTTCCAATCGACCAGAGTACGCATCCGCCGGTATAGGCGGGCACCACGCGACGAACCTCTCACGATTCACGTCTGGCGGATATATCGCTACGATAGGTCGCATGGCACGCCGTGGAGAGACCATCGAGCTGGCAGTCCTCGGACTGCTGCACGAGGGACCCATGCACGGCTACGAGCTGCGCAAGCGGCTCAACCTGATGCTCGGGTGGGGTCGGGTGCTGTCCTACGGCTCGCTCTACCCGGCGTTGAAGAAGATGCTGCGCAACAACCTCATCGAGGAGGCCAGCACCTTGGTCACCCCGGTCTCGCGGCGTCCGCGCATCGTCTACCAGGTCACCGCCGCCGGCACGGCCGAGTTCGAGCGACTCATGTCCGAGGTCGGCCCGACCGCCTGGGAGGACGACAACTTCGACATCCGCTTCGCCTTCTTCTCCTCCACCGACATGGAGATCAGGCTCCGGGTGCTCGAGGGTCGGCGGATCCGGCTCCAGGAGCGGCTCGACCGCGTCCAGAGCCAGCTGTCGATGACCGAGAAGGAGGTCGACCGCTACGCGGCCGAGCTCCAGCGCCATGGCGTCGAATCGGTCGAGCGTGAGGTCCGCTGGCTCTCCGACCTCATCAACGCCGAGCGCAGCGCCGGCAGCCCCCCGGGGCCATCCCCGGGCTTCATGCACGGCGACTCCGCCGCGCCAGCAGACGTGTCCCCGGACGGCCTCGCGGCCGCCGACCACCACCAGCAGCGATCCCCGCAGCAGTGACAAGAGAGGAATCCCCCATGGGTTCGGTTCGAGTAGCAATCGTGGGGGTCGGCAACTGCGCGACCTCCCTGATCCAGGGCGTCGAGTACTACAAGGACGCTGACCCCTCGGGGGCGGTCCCTGGCCTGATGCACGTCGCCTTCGGCGACTACCACGTCAAGGACGTCGAGTTCGTCGCCGCCTTCGACGTCGACGACAAGAAGGTCGGCAAGGACCTCTCCGAGGCGATCAACGCCTCCCAGAACAACACCATCAAGATCTGCGACGTCCCGACCCTCGGCGTCGAGGTCCAGCGCGGCCACACCCTCGACGGTCTCGGCAAGTACTACCGCCAGACCATCGAGGAGTCCTCCGCGGAGCCGGTCGACATCGTGCAGATCCTCAAGGACCGCCAGGTCGACGTCCTCGTCTCCTACCTCCCGGTGGGTTCCGAGGTGGCGGACAAGTTCTACGCCCAGTGCGCGATCGACGCCGGCGTGGCCTTCGTCAACGCCCTGCCCGTCTTCATCGCCTCCGACCCCGAGTGGGCCAAGAAGTTCGAGGACGCCGGCGTCCCGATCATCGGCGACGACATCAAGTCGCAGGTCGGCGCCACCATCACCCACCGGGTGATGGCGAAGCTCTTCGAGGACCGCGGCGTGGTGCTGGACCGCACCTACCAGCTCAACGTCGGCGGCAACATGGACTTCAAGAACATGCTCGAGCGTGAGCGCCTGGAGTCCAAGAAGATCTCCAAGACCCAGGCCGTGACCTCGAACCTGAGCGGTCCGCTCGGTGGCGCGACCGCCGACGACCGCAACGTGCACATCGGTCCCTCGGACTACGTGGCCTGGCTCGACGACCGCAAGTGGGCCTACGTCCGCCTCGAGGGCCGCGCCTTCGGCGACGTCCCGCTGAACCTCGAGTACAAGCTCGAGGTCTGGGACTCCCCGAACTCCGCCGGCATCATCATCGACGCGATCCGCGCCGCGAAGATCGCCAAGGACCGCGGCATCGGCGGCCCGATCATCTCGGCCTCGTCGTACCTCATGAAGTCCCCGCCGGTGCAGCTGCCCGACGACGAGGGCCGTCGCCGCGTGGAGGCCTTCATCCGCGGCGAGGAGTGACCCTCCCCGCACGCTGAAGTCCTGCTGTTGCGGTGCCGACGGCCCGCCCGGAGAGATCCGGGCGGGCCGTCGGCGTACGTGGGTGGTTGGGCGCGGGCAGGTGCGGGCGCGCGCCGACGCGGGGGCGACTTCCCACGCGCTGTTGACGCTTCCACCGCCGCACACCGCGTGTGCAGCGTCAACAACCCCGCGTTACATGCGGGAGGGGGCCCTCAGCCCTCCTGCCGCGCCTTCCACCACGCCAACAGCTCGGCGCGGGCGGTGGGCTCGTCGAGGGGGCCGCGGTCCATGCGCAGCTCGAGCAGGTGCTGGTAGGCCTGGCCGACGTCGCGACCGGGGCCGATCCCGAGGATCTCCATGATCTGGTTGCCGTCGAGGTCGGGCCGGATCGAGGCCAGCTCCTCCTCCTCGGAGAGCCGGGCGATCCGCTCCTCGAGGTCGTCATAGGTACGCCGCAGCCGCTCGGCCTTGCGCTTGTTGCGGGTGGTGCAGTCGGCGCGGGTGAGCACGTGCAGGCGCTCGAGCTGGTCACCGGCGTCGCGCACGTAGCGGCGTACGGCGGAGTCGGTCCACTCGCCGGTGCCGTAGCCGTGGAAGCGCAGGTGCAGCTCCACGAGGTGGGCCACCGCGTCGATCTCGTCGTTGGAGAAGCGCAGCGCCTTCATCCGCTTGCGGGTGATCTTGGCGCCCACCACGTCGTGGTGGTGGAAGGTGACGGTGCCGTCGTCGACGAAGCGGCGGGTGCGCGGCTTGCCGACGTCGTGCATCAGCGCCGCGAAGCGGGAGATGAAGTCGGGCTCCCCGCCGAGGCGGTCCTCCAGCTCGATGGCCTGCTCGAGCACCGTCAGCGTGTGCTCGTAGACGTCCTTGTGGCGGTGGTGCTCGTCGCGCTCCAGCGCCAGTGCCGGCAGCTCGGGCAGCACGTGGGCGGCGAGCCCGGTGTCGACCAGCAGGGTCAGGCCGAGGCGGGGGTACGGCGCGCACACCAGCTTGACCAGCTCGTCGCGCACCCGTTCGGCGGAGATGATCGTGATCCGCTCGGCCATCGCGGTCATCGCGGCGACCACCTCGGGGGCCACGGTGAACCCCAGCTGGGCGGCGAACCGGGCCGCGCGCATCATCCGCAGCGGGTCGTCGGAGAAGGAGTCCTCGGGCGTGCCGGGCGTGCGCAGCACCCGGTGGGCGAGGTCGACCACGCCGCCGTACGGGTCCTCCACGACCCGGCCCGGGATCCGCACCGCCATCGCGTTGACGGTGAAGTCGCGCCGGCCCAGGTCACCGTCGAGGGTGTCGCCGAAGTCGACGTCGGGCTTGCGCGAGGAGGGGTCGTAGGTCTCCGAGCGGTACGTCGTGACCTCGACCACGTAGTCGCCCTTGCGGCAGCCGATGGTGCCGAAGGCCCGGCCCATGTCCCAGGTGGCGTCGCCCCAGGACTTGAGGATCTTCTCGGTGGCGTCGGGGCGCGCCGAGGTCGTGAAGTCGAGGTCGTGGTGGTGGCGTCCGAGCATCGCGTCGCGCACCGGCCCGCCGACCAGGGCGAGCTCGTGACCGGCAGCGGCGAAGCGGCGACCGAGCTCGTCGATGACCGGACCGATCCGGTCGAGCTCGGCGTTCACCGAGCGCTGCACGTCGGCGACGTTCAGGGGCGGCAGCGAGGCGTCGGACACAGCGGAGAAGTCTACGGCGGCGCTCACGGCGAACTGCCATCCCGGGGCTGCCCCACCCGGCGATAGAGTCACGGCCATGGTCCGCCCCCGGTCGCTGCTGCCTGCCCTCGTGGCGCTGGCGACCCTCGCGACGCCGTTCGGCGCCGCCTCGCCGGCCGACGCGACCACCGCGACCACCGCCCCGGTCCGCGCCGAGGACGACGCCCCGCTCGCGATCAGCGTCGGCTCGCTCGCCCCGTCGGCGATCCCGCAGCGTGGCGCCGTACGGGTCACTGGCACCGTCACCAACCTCGACGACGTGGCCTGGTCGAGGATCAACCTCTACCCGTTCGTCTCCACGACGCCGATGACCACCCGCGCGGAGCTGGCCGACGCCGCCACCGCAGACGCCACCACCTTCGTCGGGGACCGGATCACCGATCCCGGACCGTTCGCGACCATCAAGCGACTCGCCCCCGGGGAGAGCGCGACGTACACCGTCCGGGTGCCGCGCAGCGTGCTGCCGGTGAGCGAGCCCGGCGTCTACTGGTTCGGCGTCCACGCCCTCGGCGAGTCCAGGACCACCCCGCGCGACGTGGTCGCGGACGGCCGCGCCCGCATGTTCCTCCCGCTGGTGCGTCGCGCCCGGGCCAGCGCCCCGGTCGACACCGCGATCGTGGTGCCGCTGCGGCGCGGCATCGCCTACGAGGACGACGGCTCCCTCGACGACGTCGACGGGTGGACCAGCAGTCTCAGCCCCGGCGGCCGGCTGCACAGCCTGGTGGACTTCGGCGCCGCGTCCGGGTCCCGGCCGATCACCTGGCTGGTCGACCCCGCGGTGAGCGACGCGGCGCGCCGCCTCGCCGCCGGCAACCCGGGACGCACCACCGGCCCGACCCTCGACCCCGACGAGGGCGACGACCCCGACCTCGAGAACGACCCCGACGCGACCCCCGATCCCGGCGCCACGCTGAGCCCGGCCCCCGGCGGGGCGGGCGACAACGACTCCGGCGACGAAGAGCAGGAGCCGGACCTGGCCGCGGACGCCGCCTCCGGCTGGCTCGATCGTCTCTCCAACGCGCTGGACTCCGGCCAGGTCCTCGCCCTGCCGTACGGCGACCTGGACGTCTCCGCGGCGGCCGCCCACGACCGGAAGGTCTACCGCCAGGCCCGGACCCGCTCCGCGACCGCGCTGCGCCAGCTGGCCCCCGGCGCCACCCCGGTGGTGACCTCGCCGGGCGGCTACCTGGACTCCGACGCGATCCGGCTGGCGACCAAGGCGACCACCGTGATGATCGGCGACCGGATGCTCGGGGAGGACGCCGTCGACGCCCCGGGCGTGCTCTCCGTCGGCCGGCACCCGGTCGCGGTCTTCTCCACCGCCACCCAGACCGGGGGGCCAGGCCCCGACGACCGGCTGAGCCTGGTCGCGATGCGTCAGCGGATGCTGGCCGAGGCCGCGGTGCGCCACCTCCAGGCCGATACTGACTCGTCCGCTCCCGCCGGTGCCGACGCCGCGAGCCGCGCCGCGGTCGCCACCAGCGGGCCCGACCCCCTGGTCGTGGTGCTGCCCGACAGCTGGGTGCCGGCCAGCAGCACCGGCTTCTTCCAGGGACTCGACCTGCCGTGGGTGCGGCTCACCACCGTCGACGACATCACCGACGACCCCACGGCCGCGGCACCCGAGCGGTTCGACTACCCCGAGAGCGTGCAGGACCGCGAGCTCACCGCCGCCGACTTCGGCGCCGCCCGCGCCCTCGAGCGGGCCGGCGAGACGCTGCAGAACCTGCTGCGCCGCAACGACCGGGTCGCCGGCGAGGTGACCGACGAGGCGCTGACCAACCTCTCCTACGCCTCGCGCGTGCACCCGAACGCGGCGCGCGGCCGCGCCAAGGCGTCCCGGGCCTGGATCGACACCCGGCTGCGCAGCATCCTCATCGAGGCCCCGCCGTCGGTGACCCTGTCCAGCGACAGCGGCCGCTTCTCGGTCACGGTGTCGAACAACCTCGACGAGCCGGTCACGGTCGCCATCGACGCGCTCTCCGACGGCCCCGTCGTCATCGAGGGCCCCGACACCGTCGAGCTGGCCGCGCGCAGCCGACGTACGGTCCTGCTGACCGCCAGCACCGAGCGCCAGGGCGTCCACAACGTCACGCTGGTCGTGACCGACCTGCAGGGCACGGCGCTCGGCTCCTCCGACCAGCTGCCGATTCGCGCGGCGCAGTTCAGCGTGGTGATCTGGGTGATCATCGGCGTCGGGCTGTCGCTGTTCGTCGGCGCCGTCGTGGTCCGCCTCGTGCGGACCGTGCGTGCCCGGCGCCGCGACGCCGAGCAGTCCGCCGGCGCCGCCGCGGACCCGGCCCCCACCGACAGCCCCGACACCGCTCCCGACTCCCAGGAGACCCCCGCATGAGCGAACCCTCCACCGACGTGCGCGAGGAGGACCGCAAGATCCTCGCCTCGAGCGCGGTGATGGCGGCCGGCACGGTGGTCTCGCGGGCGAGCGGTTTCGTGCGTACGGCGCTGCTCGCCGCCGCGCTGGGCGCCGGCCTGCACGCCGACCAGTTCACGATCGCCAACACCGTCCCCAACGCGCTCTACATCCTGTTGGCGGGCGGAGTGTTCAACGCGGTGATGGTGCCGCAGCTGGTGCGGGCCATGAAGCACGACCCGGACGGCGGGGTGGCCTACACCAACCGCATCCTCACCCTCGCGGGCCTGTTCCTGGCAGCGGTGACGCTGGTGCTGGTGCTGGCCGCGCCGCTGGTCATGGATCTCTACCTGGGCGAGCAGTACGGCCGCCCCTCGCTCGCCGAACAGCGCGACTCCGCGATCGACCTGGCGCGCTACTGCCTGCCCCAGGTCTTCTTCTACGGCATGTTCGTGCTGGTCGGGCAGATCCTGAACTCGCGCGGGCGCTTCGGCCCGATGATGTGGGCGCCGATCGCCAACAACCTGATCTCGATCGGGGTGCTGATCGCCTACCTGATGTCCTTCGGCGCCGCCACGGGCGCGGGCGAGGACGCGGCGTACTCGGTCGACGAGGAGCTGCTGATCGGCCTCGGCTCGACGGCCGGCATCGTCGTGCAGTTCCTGATCCTCATCCCCTACCTGCGCGCCACCGGGTTCCGGTTCCGCCCGCGCTTCGACTTCCGCGGCACCGGTCTGGGCCACACCCTGCGCCTGGGCATGTGGACGGTCCTGTTCGTCGTGGTCAACCAGATCGCCTACACCGTGGTGGTCAACCTCGCCTCGAGCGGCGCCGCGGACGGCGGCACCGGCTACACGGTGTACTCCTTCGCCTTCCTGCTCGTGATGGTCCCGCACTCGGTGATCACCGTGTCGCTGGCGACGGCGATCCTGCCGCGGCTCTCGCGCCAGGGCGCCGACGGCGACCTGGCCGCGCTGGGGCGGACCCTCGGCGGCACCCTGCGCACCGCGCTGGCGGTGATGGTCCCGTTCGCGGCGCTGCTGCCGCTGGTGGCCCCCGAGCTCGCCCGCATCCTGTTCGGGTTCGGCGCCTCGGCCGACTCGATCGGCGCCTACGCCCCGACCCTGGCGGTCTTCGGCCCCGGCATCCTGCTGTTCACCGTCCACTACCTGGTGCTGCGCGGCTTCTACGCCCTGGAGCAGACCCGCACGGTCTTCCTCAACCAGTGCTGGGTGGCGCTCACCAACGTCGTGGTCGCCCTGGCCGCCGTACGCGCGGTCGACCCCGAGCACACCGCGCCCGCACTGGCGGCGGCGTACGCCGCGTCGTACCTGGTCGGCAGCGTGCTGTCCTACACCGTCCTGCGCCGCCGGGTCGGCACCCTCGACGACGCCCGCCTGGTGCGGTTCCTGGCCCGCCTCGCGCTGATCACGCTCCTCACCGTCGCGGTGGCCGCCATCCCGGCGTTCACCCTGGACAGCTGGTCCGGGACCGAGAGCTGGCCGGGTGCGGTCCTGGTCGCCGGGGTGACGCTCGGCGTCGCCGGCGTGGTCTACCTGCTCCTCGCCCGGGTCTTCCGGCTGCGGGAGGTGACTGACGTCATCGAGACCCTGACGCGACGGCTCCCTGGCAGCCGCCGCAAGGACCGCGGCCTACGATGAGGCGCGGGCCCCAGGGGCCCCAGCACACCGGTAGACGACCAGCAGGGAAGGAGCCGCAGGGTCCACGTGCCACTGTCGAACCGACCTGGCGATGTCCTCGCCGGACGCTACCGACTCGTCGACCTGCTCAGCGAGAGCAAGGGCGGACGGTTCTGGCGCGCCCACGACCAGGTGCTCGAGCGCCACGTCGCCCTGCACGTCATCGACGAGGACGACCCGCGCGCTCCGCAGCTGATCGAGGCCGCACGCCGCTCCGCGCGGATCCACGACCCGCGCCTCCTGCGGGTGCTGGACGCCGAGCGCACCGGCGGCCTCTGCTACGTCGTCAACGAGTGGGGCTCGGGCATCGCCCTGGACCACCTCGCCGCGACCCACGGCCCGCTCCCGCCCCGGCGCGCGGCCTGGCTGGTCGGCGAGGTCGCCGACACCATGGCGCGCGCCCACGAGGCCGGTGTCGCCCACGGCCGGCTCGTGCCCGAGAACGTCCTGGTCGACCGCACCGGCTCGGTGCGCGTCATCGGCCTCGCCGTCGACGCCGCGCTGCACGGCCTGCCCACCGACAGGCTCCTCACCGACGTCACCAACCTGGCCGGGCTGCTCTACTGCGCGCTGACCGGGCGCTGGGCCGGCCTGGCCGCCTCGGACGTGCCGCCGGCGCCCACCGACCACGGCCACGTGCTGCGACCGCGCCAGGTCCGCGCCGGGGTGCCGCGTCCCCTCGACGCGCTGTGCGACGAGCTGCTCAACCCCGCACTGCCGCGCGGTCGCGAGATCGGGCTGCGCTCCGCCCGCGACATCGCCGACTTCCTCGCCGACTTCGTGGGCGACCCCACCGGGATCCCCGAGGAGATGGCGGCGCTGCGCATGCACCGGCGCCCGGAGACGGTGGTGCTCCCGCCGGTCCCCGAGATGGCCCTGCACGAGCCGCGCCGCAGCTCCGCCCCGCTCGAGACCGAGCCCGTTCTGGGGCACCAGAACGGGCCCCAGAACGGGCCCGACCCGGAGCCGGACCGGTACGCCGTCGAGCAGTCCGCGACCACCGACACGACCGACCCCGCTGACACCGCCCCCACGATCCAGACTCCCGTGGCCGCGACGTCCCCGGACGCCACGCCCGCCGGACGCACCGCGACCCACGACACCGCCCACGACACCGCCGACGACATTGCCGCCGATCCCGGCGACCCCGGCGCGACCTCGGTGGTGCCCGACGGCCTGCCCACGCAGGCGGGGCTGCCGGTCTTCGACGACGAGAGCGACGACGTCTCCTGGCTCACGCGCTCCAGCGAGCCCGCGCCCCCGCCGCCGCCGTTCGAGGAGCCGCCCGAGCGCCCGCTCTTCGCCCCCGAGCCGCCGGACGGCGCGCCGGCGCGGCGTCCGCGCCACGCCGTACCGCCCGGGACGCCGAGCGACTTCTGGCCCTGGGACACCGCCAACGGCCGCCACACCGGCACCGGGATCCCCGTGATCGCGCCGGAGGAGGACACCGACGTGCCCGGCCGCAGGTCGCTGCGCCTGGCGATGGTGATCGCCGCCAGCCTGCTGCTGCTGATCGCGGTCGTGGTCGGCATCAACCTCGGGCGGGGGAAGACCCCCCTCGGCAGCGATCCCGGTGACGACCCGCCCCGCACCCCTGACGCCTCCCCGGCAGCGCTCCAGCCGCTGGCGGTCACGGGCGCCCGCGACCTCGACCCGCAGGGCGACGACGGCGGCGAGTACCCCGAGCTCACCTCCCTCGCGACCGACGGCGACGACGCGACGGCGTGGACCACCCAGACCTACCTCCAGCAGTTCGGACCCGGCGGGCTCAAGACCGGGGTCGGCCTGGTGCTCGACCTGGGCAGCAGCCAGGACGTCTCCGAGGTCCAGCTCTCCCTGCGCGGCGAGCCGACCACCGTCGAGGTCTTCGTCAGCGACGACGCGCCCACCGCCACCCCCGGCGAGGCGGGTTCCCCGGTGGCGACCCAGGAGATCGGCGCCTCCGGCAAGGTCACCCTCGAGGAGCCGGTCCGCGGGCGCTACGTGACGCTGTGGCTGACCTCGCTGCCGTCGGTCTCCGACGGCTTCCGCGCCGAGCTCGCCGAGGTCGTGGTGCGCGGATGAGCGAGCGCACCCGGTCCGATGCCGAGCTGCTTGCCGCCCACGTGGCCGGCGACCACGAGGCGTTCGGCGAGCTCTTCGCCCGGCACCGTGACCGACTCTGGGCGGTCGCGCTGCGCACCTCCGGCAACGCCGAGGACGCCGCCGACGGTCTCCAGGACGGCATGGTCGCGGCGTACCGTCGGGCCGCGACGTTCCGCGGTGAGGCGGCGGTCACCACCTGGTTGCACCGCGTGGTCGTCAACGCGTGCCTGGACCGCCACCGCGCCGCCCGGGTGCGGCGCACCGAGCTGCTCCCCGACGACCTCGAGGAGTACGGCAACCGCGGCTCGCTGCGCTCGGCGACAGGGGAGGCCGAGGACCCCGCGGAGCACAGCGCCCGGCACGACGAGCGCCGCGCCGTGCTCGACGCGCTGCGGATGCTGCCGGCCGAGCAGCGCGCGGCCGTCGTCCTGGTGGACATGGAGGGCTACCCGGTCGCCGAGGCGGCCGCGATCCTCGACTGCGCGGTCGGCACGGTGAAGTCCCGCTGCTCGCGGGGCCGGGCCCGGCTGGCCACGCTCCTGGGCCTCGCGGCGCGCGGTGAGCCAGCCCACGCCCCGGAGCGGAACCGCGTCCCCGACCCCGGCGTCGAAGAGAGACAGGGCGCGCCGGCACCGCCCACCGCCCCCGCGCCGTGAACCCCGTGTCCCCACCACCCCGCACCCCCGACCCGCAGCCGCTGCCCCGCCCGAGAGGAGGCCGACCGTGACCCGAGCAGACGACGAGCAGGACGCCCAGGTGCGCCGCCTCCTCGCAGAGGCCCGTCACGACGAGCCGGTGCCCGACGACGTCGCCCAGCGCCTCGAGCGGGTGCTCGCCCAGCTCGCCGCCGACGGCCCCGTGGACGCACCCCCCGCCGACGAGGTCGCCGCCCGCCGCCGGCGCCGTGCCGGCGGCCTGCTGGTCGCTGCCGCCGCCGTCGTGGTCGCCGCCGTGGGCGTGGACCAGGTGATCGACAGCGGTGCCGAGACCGCCTCGAGCAGCGACTCCTCCAGCGCCGCGGGCCAGGCCACGAGTGCCGAGGACGCCGCCGTGGACCGGAGCACCAGCACCCTCCCCCGGCGCAAGGCGCCCTCGCCGACCGGTGGTCCCGTCGATGTGCACGCCGACCACTTCACCCGCGACGCCCGCGCCCTGCTGCGGGCCACCGAGACGGTCGCCCCGCTCTCCGCCAACGCCGGAAAGTCCGGCTCGGACCGCCGCGCCGAGCTCTATCGAGACCGAGCCCCCGTCCCGGGCGACGGGGCCGCGAAGCTCGAGCAGCGTGCCCCGGCGCGCGGCACGGCGTGGTTCTCCTGCGACCCCGCCCCGTGGGGTCCCGGGCGCCTGCTGGCGGTGCGCTACGACGATGAGCCTGCCGTGGTCGCCATACGTCCTCCCGCCGGCGACACACGGGTCGTCGAGGTGCTGCAGTGCGGCACCGGCACGATCCTGCGCTCGGTGACGCTGCCGCGCCGCTGAGCGTCCTCGGGACGCTGTCGGAGCGGGAACATCCCTCGCCTACGATCGGTTCTCGAGGTGTCACCTCAGACCAACCCCGATCCATCGAGAGGACGTCATGTCCGAGACCCGCAACGTGATCATCATCGGCTCCGGGCCGTCCGGCTACACGGCCGCCGTGTACGCCGCCCGCGCCAGCCTGCACCCCCTCGTCTTCGAGGGCTCGGTGACGGCCGGCGGCGCGCTGATGAACACCACCGAGGTCGAGAACTTCCCGGGCTTCCGCGACGGCATCATGGGCCCGGCCCTCATGGACGAGATGCGTGCCCAGGCCGAGCGCTTCGGCGCCGAGCTGGTCGCCGACGACGTGGTCGAGGTCGACCTCACCGGTGAGATCAAGGTCGTCAAGACCGCCACCGACACCTACACCGCCCGCGCGGTGATCCTGGCCACCGGCTCGGGCTACCGCAAGCTCGGCCTGCCCAACGAGGAGGAGCTCTCCGGTCGCGGCGTGTCGTGGTGCGCGACCTGCGACGGCTTCTTCTTCCGCGACCAGCACATCGCGGTCGTCGGCGGCGGCGACTCCGCCGTCGAGGAGGCCACCTTCCTCACCCGCTTCGGCTCGAAGGTCTCCCTGATCGTGCGCCGCGACGAGCTGCGTGCCTCCAAGATCATGGCCGAGCGCGCGTTCGCCGACCCCAAGCTCGAGATCGAGTGGAACAGCGTCGTGGAGTCCATCAACGGCTCCGACCGCCTGGAGTCGGTGACCCTCAAGGACACCGTCACCGGCGAGACCCGCGACCTCGCGGCGACCGGCCTGTTCATCGCGATCGGCCACGACCCGCGCTCGGAGCTGCTCACCGGACAGGTCGACGTCGACGACGACGGGTACGTCGTCGTCGCGCACCCCTCCACCGCCACCAACCTCCCCGGTGTCTTCGCCGCCGGCGACCTGGTGGACCACCACTACCGCCAGGCGATCACCGC
This sequence comes from Nocardioides ochotonae, assembly GCF_011420305.2. Classification (NCBI taxonomy): domain Bacteria; kingdom Bacillati; phylum Actinomycetota; class Actinomycetes; order Propionibacteriales; family Nocardioidaceae; genus Nocardioides; species Nocardioides ochotonae. Next base: position 4,255,440 of record NZ_CP061769.1, read on the forward strand.
GGCCGGCACCGGCTGTGCCGCCGCGCTGGACGCCGAGCGCTACCTCGCCGAGCTCGACCACACCGCCTCCACCACCGGTGAGGCGCAGCAGACCGTGGCCACGTCCGCCGGCGACGAGTCGGTCCAGACCGCCGGTCTCTGAGCACCACTCACCGGTCCCCGGCGCGGGAACATCGCACCAGGGACCGGCGTTGCACCAGCACAGCCGTCATTGGCACAGCCGTCATCAGCAACCGAAGGGAACCACCGTGGGCAACATCGCCGCCGTGACCGACGCCGAGTTCGAGGCGCAGGTCCTCAAGTCCGAGAAGCCCGTCCTGGTCGACTTCTGGGCCGAGTGGTGCGGGCCGTGCCGTCAGGTCGCCCCGATCCTCGACGAGATCGCCGGCAGCCACGGCGACAAGATCACGTTCTTCAAGATGAACGTGGACGAGAACCCCGTCACCCCGTCGTCGTACCGGGTGACCGGCATCCCGACCATCAACGTCTACCAGGGCGGCGAGGTCGTGAAGACGATCGTCGGCGCACGCCCGAAGGCCGCGATCCTCAACGAGCTCTCCGAGTTCATCGCCTGATCGCCGTACCTCCTCACGAGGCCCTCGACGTCCCACCCACCCGGGTGGGGGTCGGGGGCCTCGCTGGTCTCGGCCCCGGGCGCACCGCGCCGACCAGCTTGCCGATCGCTGCCTCGACCTCGTCGCGCCAGCTCAGCGCCGCGCGCAGGTTCATCCGCATCCGCGGCGTCAGCGGGTGCGCGCGCTGGGTCTTGAACCCCACGCTGCCCAGGAAGCCCGCCGGCACCACGCAGCCGCACCCGGGCAGCCCCGGCACCCTGAGCCGGTCGGGCCGGTCGGGCCGGTCGGGCCGGTCGGTCGCGAACGCCTCGACGGCCCCGATGCCGCCGCGCTCCACCAGGTCGCGGGCCATCCCCTGGATCAGCATCCGGCCCAGCCCACCGCCGGCGTACGCCGCGTCGACGTGGACGGTGGTGAGCAGCACCGCGTCCGGGGACACCGGCGCCGTCGGGAACCCCGCCGCACCCGGGACGTACGCCTCCGGCGCGTAGATCGCCCAGCCCACCGGACGTCCCTCGACCAGCACGACCCGGCCGCAGGAGCCCCAGTCGCGCAGCACCTCGCTGACCCAGGCCTCCTTCTCCGCCGCCGCACGCTCCTCGGGCACCCGGTCACGGCGTACCGGGTCGAGCTGCCAGAACAGGCAGGAGGCGCAGCGATCGCCGCTCTCCTCGAGCTCGGCGAGGTGATCGACGGTGAGGCTGACGACCTTGCGCGACACGGTGACCTCCCGGTGCTGTGACGGGACAGACGCGCCCAAACCGCGACCCGCGCGTGCAGTGACGGCGTCGATCGTCCATGCTAGAGGGATCATGGAACAGAGCCCCGCACGCCCGCCCAGCGCCCGCCTCGACGCCTTCGTCGATCGCTACGCTGCGCGCACCGCGGGCATGACGGCCTCGGAGATCCGGGCCCTGTTCGCGGTGGCCTCGCGACCGGAGGTGGTCTCCCTCGCCGGCGGCATGCCCAACATCTCTGGTCTGCCGCTCGACGTCGTCGGTGGCGCGATCTCCGACCTCGTGGCCCACCAGGGCGCCGTCGCCATGCAGTACGGCTCCGGCCAGGGCGTGCCCGAGCTGCGCGAGCAGATCACCGACGTCATGCGCCTGGAGGGCATCGAGGCCCACCCCGACGACGTCGTGGTGACCGTCGGGTCCCAGCAGGCCGTCGACCTCGTGACCCGGGTCTTCTGCGACCCGGGCGACGTGGTGCTGTGCGAGGCCCCGTCGTACGTCGGCGCGCTGGGCGTCTTCAAGTCCTACGAGTGCGAGGTCGTGCACGCCGAGATGGACGCCGACGGGCTGGTGCCCGAGGCGCTGCGTCAGGCGATCGCCGCGGTGAAGGCCGCCGGCAAGACGATCAAGTTCCTCTACACGATCCCCAACTTCCACAACCCGGCCGGCGTCTCGCTCTCGCTGGAGCGGCGCCCGGAGATCCTCGAGATCTGCCGCAGCGAGGGCATCCTCATCCTCGAGGACAACCCCTACGGCCTGCTCGGCTTCGACCGCGAGCCGATGCGCGCCCTGCGTGCCGACTCCGCCGACAACGTGATCTACCTGGGCTCCTTCTCCAAGACCTTCGCCCCCGGCTTCCGGGTCGGCTGGGCGCTCGCGCCGGCGCCCGTGCGCGAGAAGCTCGTGCTGGCGCAGGAGTCGGCCACGCTGTGTCCTCCGCAGTTCTCCCAGATGGCGATCTCGGCGTACCTCGCGAACCACGACTGGAAGGGCCAGATCAAGCAGTTCCGCGAGATGTACCGCGGCCGGCGCGACGCGATGGTCGACGCGCTCTCGGACCTGATGCCCGCCAGCTGCCGGTGGAACGTCCCCGACGGCGGGTTCTACGTCTGGCTCACCCTGCCGTCCGGCGTCAACGCCAAGGCGATGCTCCCCCGCGCCGTCACCGCGCGCGTGGCCTACGTGCCCGGCACCGCGTTCTACGCCGACGGGTTCGGCTCGCACGCCATGCGCCTGTCGTTCTGCTACCCGACGCCCGAACGGATCCGCGAGGGCGTACGCCGCCTCGCCGGGGTCCTCGAGGCCGAGATGGAGCTGCGCGCCACGTTCGGCGCTCCCGACCAGGATGCGCCCGCGCTCGGTGGCAGCGGCTACGACAGCCCCCGCATCGACCTGAGCTGACCCCACGCCCCGTCCGATCGACAGACAGGCCCGACGCCATGCGCGACCTCACCTACCCGCCGATCATCGCCACCGCCAAGACCGCCTTCCGGGTGCTCGGGCAGCGCATCGAGCTGACCGGCGATGAGCAGGTGCCCCGTGAGGGCGGCGTGCTGCTGGCCTTCAACCACGTCAGCTACCTGGACTTCATCTACGGCGGGCTGGCCGCGCACCCCTCGCGGCGCCTCGTGCGCTTCATGGCGAAGAAGGAGATCTTCGACCACCCGGTCGGCGGCCCGGTGATGCGCTCCATGCACCACATCGCCGTGGACCGCGGCGAGGGCCTGGCATCGTTCTCCGAGGCCGTCGAGCGCCTGCGCGCCGGCGAGGCCGTCGGCATCTTCCCGGAGGCGACGATCTCGCGCTCCTTCGAGCTCAAGGAGTTCAAGACCGGCGCCGTGCGGATCGCCGCGGCCGCCGGCGTACCGCTCATGCCGGTCGTCCTGTGGGGCACCCAGCGGATGATGACCAAGGGCCACCCCAAGGACTTCTCGCGCGGCACGTCCATCTCGATCACCGTCGGCGAGCCCCTGCACCCCACCGCGGAGACCGCGCTCGAGGACAACGCCGAGCTGCACCGCCGGATGTCGGAGATGCTCGACAAGACGATCGCCGCCTACCCGGCCGACGAGCAGCCCCCGGGCTCCTGGTGGCTCCCTGCCCGCCTCGGCGGCTCGGCGCCCACCCTGGAGGAGGCCGAGCGCCTCGACGCCGCCGAGAAGCGCGAGCGCGCCGCCCGCCGCGCCGCCAAGCGCCGCTCCTGACCCACCCCGCCCCTCGCCGCCTCGGCGCCAATGGTTGCGTGAGTCGGCGCCAGTGGCGAGGCGCACCTGCCTGAGCCCGCATCCGGGCTTCGCCAGGAACGCCGAGGAGACGATCGACGACGCTCCCGCCGCGTCGTCTCGTCGGCCACCGCGCTCATTTCGGCTCCTGGAGCACCGTTCCGTACGCCGTACGTCACTCCAGCGACGCGCAGGCGACTACTAGCGCCGACTCGGCGCGCCATCGACCGCCGATTCGGCGACTGATCCACCTAGCGATTGATCGATATGTCGATGAATCACTTTGTCGACAAAGCGACCAATCGCCTCAGATGACTCGGTCGGTGCGGTTGCGGGGGTCCATGATGTCCACGATCCGCTGGAGGTCCTCCAGGGTCGCGAACTCGACGGTGATCTTGCCCTTGCTGCGCCCCAGGTCGACCTTGACCCGGGTCTCGAAGCGGTCGGCGAGGCGGTCGGAGTACTCCACGAGGCCGGGAACGGAGCGCTGGGCCTTCCGCCCGCGCGGGGACGGGGCCCGGTCGCGCTCGCCGACGGCCACGATCTCCTCGAGGCCGCGCACGCTGATGCCCTCGGCCACCACGCGCTGAGCCAGGCGGTCCTGCAGGCCCGGGTCCTCGACGGCGAGCAGCGAACGCGCGTGGCCCGCGGACAGCACGCCGGCGGCGACCCGCCGTTGGACCGCCGGGCTGAGCTTCAGCAGCCGCAGCGTGTTGCTGATCTGCGGACGCGAGCGCCCCAGCCGGCGCGCCAGCTCCTCATGGGTGCAGCCGAAGTCCTCGAGCAGCTGGGCGTAGGCGGACGCCTCCTCCAGCGGGTTGAGGTCGGAACGGTGGAGGTTCTCCAGCAGCGCGTCGCGCAGCATCGCCGTGTCGTCGGTGTCGCGCACGATCGCCGGGATGGTGTCACGCCCAGCCGCCTGGCTGGCGCGCAACCGGCGCTCGCCCATGATCAGCTCGTAGGCGTCCGGACCGGTGCGCCGGACGACCACCGGCTGAAGCAGCCCGATCTCGCGGATGGAGTGCACCAGCTCCGCCATGGCCTCCTCGTCGAAGACCGAGCGCGGCTGGGCACGGTTGGGGACGATCTGGTCGATCGGGAGCTCCGCGAAGTACGCCCCATCGACCGGCGCGAGCCCCGAAACGGTCTCCTGAGAGCCATCTGGAGCAGTTTCGGCACCCGCCGACGGACGCGAGCCGGGCGCTCCGACGCTCAGATCGCCTCCTGACGAACCAGAAACGCCCTCCGGGCCACCATCTGCGGGGTCGGAGGGGGCCGCGACCGGCGCCGTGGGGATGAGCGAGCCGAGCCCGCGGCCGAGTCCGCGACGCTGAGGCGGACGGGTGGTGCTCACGCGTGCCCTCCGGGGGTGCTCGACGGGGTCGCCGCCTTGCTGACGGCCTTGCTGGCGATCTCGCGGGCCGCCTCGAAGTAGCTCAACGCACCCGGTGATCCCGGATCGTAGGTCATCACGCTCTGCGCGTACGACGGCGCCTCGGAGACCCGCACGGAGCGGGGGATCGCGGTGCGCAGCACCTGGTCCCCGAAGTGCTCACGCACCTCTTCGGCCACACCGGCGGCCAGGCGCGTGCGCGCGTCGTACATCGTGATCAGGATCGTGGAGACCGCGAGATCGGGGTTCAGGTGCGCGCGCACCATCTCCACCGTCTCCAGCAGCTGTCCGAGGCCCTCCAGGGCGTAGTACTCCGCCTGGATCGGGATCATCATCTCGTCGCCGGCGACCAGTGCGTTGAGCGTGAGCAGCCCCAGCGACGGCGGGCAGTCCACAAACACGTAGTCGAACCGGTCCTCGCCAGCGCTCGCCTCGTCACCGACGAGCGGGTGGCCGTGGATGGCCCGGCGCAGCCGGCCCTCGCGTGCCACGACGCTCACCAGCTCGATCTCCGCGCCGGCGAGGTCGATCGTGGCCGGAACGACCATCAGGTTGTCCACGTCGGGGCACGGGGTCGAGACGTCCACGAGCGGGACGCCGTCGACGAGCGCGTCGTACGTCGAGGGGACGCCGCGGCGGTGCTCGATGTTCAGCGCCGTGGAGGCGTTGCCCTGCGGGTCGAGGTCGATCACCAGCACCCGCTGTCCCAGCTGGGCCATGGCGACCGCGACGTTGACCGTGGAGGTCGTCTTGCCCACGCCGCCCTTCTGGTTCGCCACCACGAAGATCCGGGTGCTCGCGGGACGCGGGACCAGGTGGCGTCCGCCGGTGAGTGACTGACGGGCCAGCACGCTGTGTTCAGCGGCCTTGGCCAAGGGAGTGTTGTTCATGTCCAGTTCGCTGGAGTACGGCGCCATCTCGCCGGCGGTCCGCACCGTGAAAGCGGGCGATGTTTCACGTGGAACGGTCTGCTCCGTCGCCGTTTCACGTGAAACCGCGGACTCGGCGGTCGCGCCCGTTTCACGTGAAACCGAGCCCTTGGAGGAGGCCGGGCCGGCAGCGTCGCTCCGCGAGGCTCCCTGTGGATAATTTCCCCCATCCTGTGGAGACTCAGGCGTGGAGCGGCCCTTTTCACCGGTGGATAACTCTGGGGAAACCGCATCGTTCACGGGCGGGGATCCGGCTTCCGTGGTGCCGGAGCCCTGACGTACGTCGTCGCTCACGAACCCTGCTTTCGTCTCGGGCGGGACTTCTGGGGGCGGGCGCGGCGAGCAGACTTCTGCGCGCCGGCTGCGGCCCGGGACGGCCAAGATACCTGCGTGGGATCGGCCCAGGCCACTCGGAGGGCCACGGTCGTCTCGGCCAGCACTCCTTCACCCAGGATGCGCACCTCGGGTGCGGCACATCCCCAGTCCCGCAGGTCGTCGGCAGCGGCCTCGATCTCCTCATGGACCGAGGAGCCCTTCATGGCGACCAGCGCGCCGGTCGGGGCGACCAGCGGCATCGACCACCCCAGGAGCCGGCCCAGCGGCGCGACGGCCCGCGAGGTGACCACGTCGAAGGTCTCCTTGCCGTGGAGCGCATCGGCGCGTCCCCGGAAGACCCGGACGTGGCCCAACTCCAGCTCGTCGACGACCTCCTGCAGGAACGTCGTACGCCGCAGCAGCGGCTCCACGAGCGTGATCCGCAGGTCGGGCCGCGCGATCGCCAGCACCAGGCCGGGCAGCCCGGCCCCGGAGCCGATGTCGCAGACGGTGGCGTCCTGGGGGATCCACTCGCCGAGGACCGCGCAGTTGAGGAGGTGGCGGTCCCACAGTCGCGGGGCCTCCCGCGGCCCGATCAGGCCGCGTACGACGCCCTCGGTGGCCAACAGGTCGGCATAACGCTGCGCGAGGGGCAGCCTCTGGGACGAGAACACCCTCCGCGCCACCTCGGGCGCGGAGGGTGTTTCACGTGAAACGTCAGTCATCAGCTGGGCAGGATCACCACGTGGCGACGGGGCTCGACGCCCTCGGACTCCGAGACCAGCCCGGCCTCGGCGACGGCGTCGTGGACGACCTTGCGCTCGAACGGCGACATCGGCGCGAGGGAGACCGGAGCGCCGGACTCCCGGACCTCCGCCACCTTCTCCGCGGCCAGCCGCTCCAGCTGCGAGCGACGGTCGGCGCGGAAGCCGGAGATGTCCAGCATCAGCCGCGAGCGCTCGCCGGTCTCGCGGTAGACCGCCAGGCGGGTCAGCTCCTGCAGGGCCTCGAGCACCTCGCCGTTCGCCCCCACGAGCTGGCTCAGGTCGGCGCCCACGATCGAGACCGCGGCGCGGTCACCCTCGACGTCCATGTCGAGATCGCCGTCGAGATCGGCGATGTCGAGCAGCTCCTCGAGGTAGTCGGCCGCGATGTCACCCTCGTTCTCCAGCTGCGCGAGCCGGTCGGTGCTGGCGCCCTCGGGCGCGATCTCCTCGCCGTTCACGGGCACGGTGCTCTCCTCGGTCACTTCTTGCCTCCCTGGGGGCCGCTCTTGGGGGAGCCGCCCGGCTTCTTGCCGGTCTTCTTGCGCTGCTCGCGCGTCTGCTTCTGGGGCTGCGGGCGGACGGCCGGACGGCGGTCCTCCTGCGGCTCGGTCGGTGCGGCGGTCGGGTCCTCGACCAGGGTGCCCTTGCGGGCCGCCTTGGCGCGGTCGCGCTCCTCCTTGGCCTTGAACGCCGGGGTGCCGGGGGCCGGGTTGTTGCGGATGACGTAGAACTGCTGGCCCATGGTCCACAGGTTCGAGGTGGTCCAGTAGAGCAGCACGCCGATCGGGAACGCCACACCACCGAGACCGAAAGCCACCGGGAGGACGTAGAGCAGCATCTTCTGCTGCTGCGCGTACGGCCCGGAGAGAGCGTCGGCCGGCATGTTCTTGGCCATCAGCTGGCGCTGGGTGGTGAACGTCGTGGCGGTCATCGCCAGCACCAGCACGAGCGCGGTGAGCATGACGGTGAGGTCGCCGCTGTCGCCCCAGGTGCGCGCACCCCAGAAGGACATCTTCAGCGGGATCTCGCCGAACAGACGGGAGTTGGCGAAGTCGCCGGCCAGCTCCGCGCTCAGGAAGCCGTGCGGCGTCTCCTTCTTCGCGGCCTGGTCGAGGATGCGGAACAGCGCGAAGAAGATCGGCATCTGCACCAGGATCGGCAGGCACGAGGCGAACGGGTTGGTGCCCGAGTCCTTGTACAGCTTCATCGTCTCCTGGGCGAGACGCTCCCGGTCGTGGCCGTACTTCTTCTGCAGCTCCTTCACCTTGGGCTGGATGAGCTGCATGTTGCGGCTGGACTTGATCTGCTTGACGAACAGCGGGATCAGCGCCGCACGCACCACCAGGGTCAGACCGATGATCGACAGCACCCAGGCCGCACCACCGTCACTGTCCAGGCCGAGCTGGGTGAACAGCCAGTGCCACGCGACCAGGGGCGCGGAGATGATGTAGTACAGCGGCGTCATGATGAACGAGCCGATGGCGCTGAAGAATCCCACGGATTCAGGCTCCTTGCTGGGGTGAGGGAGACGAGGCTCCGGGGCGGTCCGGGACGGGGTCGTAACCGCCGGCCGCCCACGGGTGACAGCGTGCCAGACGTCGTACGGCGAGCCAGCTCCCGCGCAGGCTGCCGTGCGTGCGCACAGCCTCCAGCGCGTAGGCGGAGCAGGACGGGTGGTAGCGGCAGACCTGGCCGTAGAGCGGGCTGATCACCGCGCGGTAGGCGCGCAACAGCCCGATCAGGACGTACTTCATCCCAGCACCCGGCCCAGCCCGCGCTCGAGGTCCGCCGCCAGCTGCGCGGAGGTGGCCTCGGCGGCCGCCGGAAGCGCACGGACCACGAGCACAGCAGAGCCCGGGAGCGACGAGAGTCGTTCCCGGGCCTGGTGTCGGAGCCGCCGCTTCACGCGGTTGCGTACGACGGAGTTGCCGACCGCCTTGCTCACGACGAAGCCGACCCGCGGCGGGCCGGGGTCGGCATCGGTGCTGCTGTCCGGCTCGAGCAGGAGGTGCACCACGAGGGTGCGGGTCCCGGCCCGGCGGCCTCGACGTGACGCGGCGCGGAAACGATCCCCGTCGGTCAGTCGGTGAGGCCTGGTGAGCACGGACGCAGCGGTGTGGCGGTCGAGAGCCCCCGTCAGACGGCGAGGCTCTTGCGGCCCTTACGGCGTCGCGCGGTCAGGATGGCGCGGCCAGCGCGGGTACGCATGCGCAGGCGGAACCCGTGCACCTTGTGGCGACGACGGTTGTTCGGCTGGTAGGTACGCTTGCTCACGAGCTTCTCTTTCGGTGGTGGTTCGCGGTGTGTCCCCGCCGGGCTGATCGGCAGTGCCGCCACGCGCCCGGAACCCCGGGCCAGCGACGTTCGGCAGGCACCGCCCACCCACGGTGACGGGGAAGCCTCCGTGGACGTGCGGCACCGGTCGACTCCGGCAGACCGGCCAACGGTACGCGCTGGCGAAGATCAGGGTCAAACCGGTGAGCGGCCGTGCGGCTCCACTCTACGGGGACTCCGGGCGAGACGGGCGGCACCCTGTGGATGACGGCTT